>NZ_QXFG01000006.1:0-104487 GCF_026127345.1 Herbaspirillum lusitanum
GCTTCTGGCCGATTGCAGTCACTCGATATTCAACACTGCGGTATCACTATGTTGATTGTGAATTGCTGCCAAACCTCGTAAAAAATCATCTAGTTGCGCAGGATGGGATCGCAGATGAAGTTTTCCTTCGTTGGCAACTTTCTTCCCGTCACAGTCGAAAAATTGCGACTGCAAATGTGCGGTGATGATCAGCATCCCTCGCGCATTGAATTTCAGCAGAAAATGACAAGCCCCTGCAGCGAATTGCGGATCAAACTCTCCGAACCGTAAGTCATATTGGCTGCCAGGAGCCTCCCCCTTGAATGCCTCCAAGGCTAAAACAAGCTGGCCTAGTTGTTCGTGCCCTGCATAGACTTCAGTCTGAAATCGGGAGCGGCCTTCATTGATTTCGATTCGTAGTTCCAGCAGATCGTCATCCGACCATATCTTGGTGAAACATATTCCTGCATTCATTTCATTCTCGTTCTCAGGATGGCCGCCTCTGGCCGATTGCGGACTAACAGTTGATCGGGCCTAATTCGAAATAGGTATCTTGCTTGAAAGGGATTGTCTGCGGTCCGTAATTCACTCCGTTTACCGAAACCGATGGGAGTTCGACAGTCCCACGTATGAGTCCCGTAGGTAATCTAGAAAAACGGTTTGGCTTTCCATTTTCCATGACGGTAAAGAAATACCATACGTGGTCTCCATTTTTACTTCCTCCCATCAACGGCCCCAAATTATCAGGTGATGAATACGGGTCAGGTAGTGCTCGTAACTCTTTAGGATAGACGGCACCAATCGAGCCTTGCCGAGCTGCGATGAGTTTTCCTGAGAAACCAACGAATTTTGCGTCCCCTGAACGGCCTTCGATTTTGATTACGTTGTCAGTAAGTTGAGCGACCTCACCTGCAGGAACATGCAAGCCCAATCTCAATGTTCCGGTGATATTCAGAGATATGTAGATGCCGTGAAACGGGTAGTAGATAACAGAAGTCGCCCCCGCACCACCAAAGCAACTACTCCTAAAGTATTTGGAGTCCGGTGCTTCCAGACGTGAGTAGAGCAACGTGTGCGGAATGCAACCTTGGAGCAAGGTTCCAACGACGGCAATTATGGCTATTCTTTTTTTCATGTGGGCCTGTTGATTTGAGTGTCGGCTCCTGGCCGGTTACGGACATTCGGCGGCGTTTCGTTCCTTGAATAGTCCAAGTTACAGCCGCTCGCCAAAACATGATGATGAGAATCCATGCCGGCCAATAGAAGTATGGTCGCCTGCACCTTCCTGGTTGCGGGAACGAAGCTGCGACGCTACTGATCGATGAAAGAGCACCTGCCCCATTTCGCCATTTTGTTGAAATCGTACTGAGTACCAGAAAAAATTTTCTGTCGAATACGCCAGCCATCTTTCTGTAGAGTTTTAACGGTAACGTTCACAATATTATGTGACATGTCCCATATCTCCTCTTTTTCGCAGACTTTTTTCACACCGCGGATATCCGAAATGAATTCGAAACTAAACATGGCTCGGTCCGCCGCCTTATTCAGTGTGAGAAGCCGCTTTCTCTTTTTGTCTACACGGAACATTCCAAGATACTCGCCCCACGTGAGTCGAGTCAAATTTGCATCCAAGATGTAGGCCTGACTAGCGACGTCGTATGTGTAAACATCATAAGAGGCATAGCCGTAACTACCATTGTGGCCATTCTGAATTGCGATATCGTCGTGCCCGTCGAAATTGAAATCTCCCACAACGACGTCACCGCTCGTTTCATTGGCAACCCGATCCTCGTCTGGATTGGAATTGCTGCTTGCGCCAATGACGAAATCCTCCGAATGGAAGTCAGCGATTTTCTTTTGGCTGCTCAAATGGAACAACGCAATGTCTGCCGGTCCTTCGCAGCCATATTTATCACACCGGTCCATTAGAATTTTCGCAGAGTACTTACCTGAGATCTCTGGTATCACAATGCTCCACGCATAAACCAATGGCGAGGTGAAAAATATCCAAAAAAGGAATAGCCCGTTTATTGCACACTTGCGATTCGAGTTCATCTTACCCACGCGCGGCCGATATTTGGGCGCAATAGGCATACGATGCCGATCCCGATTCCCATAAAACAGATGATGAGATATAGCGAGACTCTGATGATTTTTTTTGGAATTAGCATCGAGATTAGTGTTTATGGATCGATTTGAACTCTTTTTTGAATAGCCCTGCGAGATTACAAAAGACATGTCTACCTAGGCTATACGAAAATAGATCGTGAAGCTCTTCCATTATGCTTGTCGAGTGTCAGCTTCTGGCCGGTAGCGGACAACAATGTTGACGTCAACGACTTACACCAACGGCTTGGCCATCTCCGTGGTTGAGGACCAGCCGCTTTTTTCATATAGAGGACGCCCGGCGTTAGTTGAATGTAGAATCGCGAAAGTTAGTCCACGTTTCTTAAATTCAGCATCGGCCATTTTCATCAACAAGTCTGCAATGCCACGGCGACGATATGCAGGCTCTACGTACACGTTGAGTACATAGCCGCGCTTGTCCTGATATGGATGAGATGGGTGAGGTGGCCAATCAATTTCCATCAAGCCGATGCCGGCTACGACGTCATCTTTGTCAGTAGCAAGAAATCCAAAATAGCTACCATCTACAATTCTGGGTTCCAACCAATTTCGAAAATTAGGCGCCATCGCAGCCAGATCTGTTTCATCCCGACCCGCCTCTCGAAACATCAATTCCCGATGTTGGCAGATTAAATTCAAGTCGTCAGAGCAGATATCACGAATTTCCATGTTGCCTCTCTCTTCAGTTTCTTCGCGTGGGATGATTTTTTAATGTCCGAAACTGACCCGTAGCGGACACGAGCGAAATTCACGACATTGCAGGCGCCTCGGCTGAATTTCCTGCCTCTGCATTCTGCCGCAATCTGGAATATTGGCCCGGCGGCATGCCGGTATGGCGGGTGAAGGCGACCGTAAACGTGCTTGATGAACTGTATCCGACCAGCGCTGCCACCACTGTTATTGATTTTTTTTGATCAAGAAATTTTTTGGCCAATGCCATCCGCCAAGACAGCAGGTAGTCCATCGGCGTGACGCCCAGCGCCGTGCTGAATCGCTGGAAAAAAGTGGAGCGCGACAGCGCCGATTCTTTCGCCAGGAGCGCAACGGTCCAAGGCTCTTCAGGACTTTCATGAATGCGACGGATCGCGTTCGCCAGCCGGGTATCCGCGAGACCTCGCAACAGGCCGGGTGACGTTACCGCGTTGTTGGACGAGCGTAACGCCTCAATCAGCAGAACTTCCAGCAGGCGTTCGAGCACCACGTCTCGCGCGGGCCGCTGCGAACGTGCTTCATCGATGGCCAGCTGAACCAGTGCCGTCAAGCGGACATCGCCTCGAATGAGGATGACCTTCGGCAGCAGCGTCAAAAGCAAAGTGGCGTCCGGCGAAGTCAGTTGACAGAAGCCCACCAGCGATCGCACATCCGCTTCGGCTGATGCCGAGCCATTGCGATGTTCGCCGTTTTCCAGCACCACGGGTTCGGATTGCCATTCATCCTCGAGAGGGACGTCGAAGCTGCTCGCCGAAAATGTCGACATGGAGGGGATCAGCAGGAAATCGCCAGCTTCGGCGACCAGCTGCAACTCGTCGACCGTATAACGGATTTTTCCTTCCAGCACGACGCAGCAGAACAATGGCGCTTCTTCCAGTTTGCCGCGCACTCCCCAGCGTCCTGCCCCGGTCACTATTTTCGTATAGGACATCTTGGGCTGGAGAAGAGTGACAACGGACGTCAGGGGGTCAACCATGTCGGACTCTCGCAAACAAATTTAAGACTTTGGATTGTAGATGGTTTTGTTCATGCCAGCTATTGTCGTGCTTCTCCTGACAATGAAAGGATTCACATGAAAACCGTTTTAATCACAGGCTGTTCTTCCGGCTTCGGTCTGGAAATCGCGAAGTATTTTTTGGACCGTAACTGGAAAGTCGTCGCCACCATGCGTACGCCGAATGACGACGTGTTGCCGAAGTCCGCGCATTTGCGCATCCTGAAGCTGGATGTCACCGATGCAGAAAGCATCCGTGACCTGGTCAAAGAAGCCGGGGCGATCGACGTCCTGGTCAACAACGCCGGCGTTGGCATGCTGGGGCCGTTCGAGAGCACTTCGATGGATTCCGTACGTGAAGTATTTGAAACGAATACCTTCGGTACGATGGCCATGACGCAGGCATTTCTGCCTCAGTTCCGGGCCAGCAGGTCAGGTGTCGTCGTGAATGTGGCTTCGAGCGTGACGTTAAAATCCTTGCCGTTGCTTCCCGTCTACACGGCCAGCAAGGCAGCGATTGTTGCATTCACGGCATCTCTGGCGCTGGAGCTGCAGGAATTCAATATCCGCGTAGGCGTGGTGTTGCCGGGAATGGCGCCGGAAACGGCGTTTGCCAGCAACGCACATGCGAGAGTTGCGAAAGCGTTCCCTGAGGATTACGCCGCCACGATGAATGCGGTGCTGTCGGGATTTCAAAATTACACTGGTGCAGTGACGCATTCGGCAGATGTGGCGGAAGCAGTCTGGCAGGTCGTGCAAGACGGTCCGACCGGATTCCGCGTGCCGGCCGGCGCGGATGCGGTGGAATGGTTTAACGAGGTTGGTTAGCGCCAGCGCCGGGACATGGGAATGCGATGTTTGCGGCAACGCAGGCCAGCAAGCCTGCGCCGCGCCATCGCAAGGGAGGGGCAGATCTTGCAGGTGAAATACATCGGCACTATCCTTGAGAAACCGGATCGAAAACAAGCGGGACCGCCATCTGGCATTCTGCATCCGGCAGGAGCGTTGCCGGCGACAGGGGCTCGCGCGGTTCATCTGTCGCATTCGTTTTCCCCTATTTATCTACCCATTCAGGAGACCCGACATGACCAGCAAAAACACACTCTGTCTTTGGTACGACGGCGCCGCGTTGGAGGCCGCGCAGTTCTATGCCGCGACGTTTCCCGACAGCGCCGTCGGCGCAGTCCATCATGCGCCCGGCGATTATCCTTCCGGGAAGGAAGGCGACGTCCTGACGGTGGAGTTCACAGTGCTGGGCATTCCTTGTATCGGACTCAATGGCGGCGCCGCGTTCCGCCATAGCGAGGCATTCTCGTTCCAGATCGCCACCGATGACCAGGAAGAAACCGACCGTCTATGGAATGCGATCGTCGGCAACGGCGGGCAGGAGAGTGCCTGCGGCTGGTGCAAGGACAAGTGGGGCTTGTCGTGGCAGATTTCGCCGCGGGTACTCACGGATGCGGTCATGGGCTCCGACAAGGCTGCCGCCAAACGCGCGTTCGACGCCATGATGAAGATGCGAAAAATTGACGTCGCCGCGATCGAAGCCGCCGTGCGTGGCTGAATTGTTCGCAGCAGGATTTCTTCGTACTGTGGTTTTCAGGTGGACTCGCCCGGGGCCGCCGTCAGTGCACGCCGGACACTTCCAGTAAGGAATTGCTGATTCTAGCGTCAGCGGATTACTGCTTCAATCACTTCTCTTCTTTCAACTCAAGCAGGCGCGCATTCAGCCGCCCCGGCAGCAGCGTCAGCTGCACAATCTCTTCGCTGCTCCAAGCTTTGAATAACTGATCGCCAAATTGCTTGCGCACCGGCTCGGGGGTGCGCAGCACTTTTTTCCCCGATGCTGTCAAAGAAATGAATTTGGCGCCGGGACTCCCGGTCGTTGTGTGCTCGACAAGTCCCGCTGTTTCAAGGCACGCCGATTTGCGAGCCAGGCGAGTCGAATGCCTGCTTTGCTTCAGGAAACCAGTTCAGGATAAAACAAACATGACCGACCCGGTAGACAATCGCCCCGAGGCGACGCAGAACCCTCCAGACGCAGATCCGACGAATGACAAGCCGGCGAACGGCAAGCCGAAGAAAAAAATGAGTCCGCGCGCCAAACTGGTCTTGCGCTCGCTGCTGGTGGTTGTGCTGATCGTGATCGTCGCCTGGTTCATTTATTACGAATTGCGTGGCAAGTATCTGGAGAGCACCAACGATGCCTTCGTCTACGCCGACAGCGTGACGGTCGCGCCGAAGGTCTCCGGCTATGTCGAGCAAGTGTTCGTCGTCGATAACCAGGACGTCAAGGCCGGCCAGCCGCTGGTGCGCATCGACGCACGCGACTACGCCGCGCAGTCCTCGCAGTCGAAGGCGCAGATCGACGCCGCCACCGCCAGCGAAGACGCCGCCAAGGCGCAGCTGCAGGAGCAGAAGGCCGCGATCAGCCAGGCGCAGGCGCAACTGAGTTCGGCGGAAGAAGATGCGCGCTTTGCGGCGTCCGAAGTGGAGCGCTATACACCGCTGGCCGCCAGCGGCGCCGAAACGCGTGAGCGCCTGACTACCTTGCGCAACCAGGCGGCGCAGGCGAAGTCCGCCGTGGCGTCGCGTCGCGCGGCGCTGGAAGCAGCACGACTGCGGGTGCATTCGATCGAGGCGCAGGTGCGCCAGGCACGAGCCCAGGGCGAAACGGCGCGGGCGCAATTCGACGCCGCCAACGTCAATCTCGGTTCCACCCAGGTCACTGCCAGTGTGGCCGGCCGCATTGGCGACAAGCAGGTGCGCGTCGGTCAGTTCGTGTCGGCCGGCACGCGCCTGATGACGGTGGTCCCGAGCGACTTTTACGTGGTCGCCAACTTCAAGGAAACCCAGATCGGCAGCATGCGCACCGGCCAGCCGGTGGCGATCAAGGTGGATGCCTTGCCGGGGACAAAATTCAAGGGCCATGTGGAAAGCATCGCCCCCGGCACCGGCGCGCAATTCTCGCTGCTGCCGCCGCAGAACGCCACCGGCAACTTCACCAAGATCGTCCAGCGCGTGCCGGTGCGCATCGCTGTTGACGCTTCGGCGGAAGACCGCAGGATCTTCGTCGCCGGCTTGTCGGTGACGGCCGAAGTCGATACCGCCGCGACGGAGCGTACGCATTGAGCTCGCCGGCCGCCTCACCAGGTACCGGTCAGACATCCGGCCAGACATCCGGTCGGAAAGCCGACGCCAGTGCCTGGCTGGCGGTCGCCGCCGGCACGCTCGGCGCGCTGATGGCGACGCTGGACATCTCCATCGTCAATTCTTCGCTGCCCACCATCCAGGGCGAGATCGGCGCCAGCGGCACTGAAGGCACCTGGATCGCCACTGCGTATCTGGTGGCGGAAATCATCATCATCCCGCTGTCTTCCTGGCTGGAAAAACTGCTCGGCTTGCGCACGCTGTTGCTGGCGGCGGCGGGTCTGTTCACGCTGTTCTCGGTGATGTGCGGACTGTCGACCACGTTGCCGATGATGATCGTCGGCCGCATCGGCCAGGGCTTCACCGGCGGCGCGCTGATTCCGACCGCCATGACCATCATCGCCACGCGCCTGCCGCGCGAACAGCAGCCGGTCGGCAACGCCTTGTTCGGCGCCACCGCGATCCTCGGCCCGGTGCTCGGCCCGGTGCTGGGCGGCTGGCTGACCGAGAACGTCAGCTGGCATTATTCCTTCTTCCTCAACGTGCCGGTCGGCATCGCGCTGATCACCTTGTTGCTGGTCGCGGTGCCGTATGAACGGCCGAAGGTCGAGCTACTGGCCGAGGCCGACTGGCTCGGCATCCTCGGGATGGCGCTTGGCCTCGGCGGCCTGACGGTGGTGCTGGAGGAGGGCGAACGCGAACAGTGGTTTTCCTCGCCGGACATCCGCTGGCTGGCGGTCGTCTCTCTGCTCGGCTTCATTCTGCTCGCCATCGGCCAGTGGCGAGCCAGACATCCGGTGATTCAGTTGCGGTTATTGCGCGATCGCCAGTTCGGATCGGTGGCGTTGATGGCGATGGCGGTCGGCGTGGCCTTGTACGGCACGGCGTACGTGATTCCGCAATTCCTCGCCGGCATCGCCGGCTACAACTCGCTGCAGTCGGGCGTGATCGTGCTGCTGTCGGGCGTGCCGATGATCTTGATGATGCCGTTCACACCCTTGCTGATGCGCACCGTCGACATCCGGCTGGCGGTTGGTTTCGGCTTGCTGTTGCTGGCGGCGAGCGCCTTCATGGAAACCGATCTCAGTCCCCTGTCGTACGGCGGCTCGTTCGTGGCTTCGCAACTGATGCGCGGCATCGGCACGGTGCTGGCGATGCTGTTCCTGAACCAGGCGGCGATCCGGTCAGTGCCGCCGTCGCAGGCCGGTGATGCGGCGGGCATCTACAGCGCCGCGCGTAATCTGGGCGGCTCGCTGGCGTTGGCCAGCATCGCCGTGATTCAGGATCAGCGGCTGTGGCTGCACAGCCGCCGCCTTGAAGAAAGCATTTCCGCCAACGCCGAGCTGGTGCAATCGAGCATGGCGACGCAGGCGCATCTGCTGGGCGGGCCAGACACCGCGATACGCCTGCTCGGTTCCACCATCCAGATGCAGGCGCTGACGATGACTTACGCCGACCTGTTCTGGCTGCTGGGCGTGGCGATCCTGTGCATCACGCCGCTGGTGCTGTTCTTGCGGCCTTTGCCGACCAACGCCGCACCGGTTGCGGCTCATTGAAAAACATCATGCGAACATTTCCTCTCTCTCAACTTGTCTCACTCGCGTGCGTCGCGGCACTGGCCGGTTGCGCACTCGGCCCCGAATACGCAGGACCGCCCGATGCCGCTCCGGCGGCATTGCAATCGGGCCGTTTCGTGCGCGCTCAGGATGCCGCCAGCGCGGAAGCACCCGTCAATCGCTGGTGGGAAGCGCTCGGAGATCCGGTGCTCAACGATCTGGTGCAGCGCGCGCTCGACGCCAATCCCAATCTCGGCATCGCCCGCGCGCGTCTGCAGCAGTCGCGCGCCGCGCTCAACCTGGAACAGGCCAATGCACTCCCCAGCGTCGGCGCCTCGGCGCTGGCGGGACATGCGCGCCTGCCGCCGATCAATCTGGGTAGCTCATCGGGGGCATCCACTTCATCCGGCTCGTCCACCAGCCTGAACCTGTACAGCCTCGGTTTCGACGCCACTTGGGAAGCCGACTTGTTCGGCGGACATCGTCGCGCGGTGCAAGCCGCCAACGCCACCGCCGAGGCGGCGGAAGCATCGCTGGCCGACGTCCAGGTCAGTCTCGAAGCGGAGGTCGTGAATGCCTACATCAACCTGCGCGATCGCCAGCGCCGCATCCGGCTGGCCGACGAATCGATTCGTGCCCAGGAGCAGATGGCGACGCTGACGCAGCAGCGGCTCGAGCGCGGCACGGCCTCCAATCTCGATCTGATCCGTGTGCGGAATCAGCTCGACGGCACACGCAGCGACCAGGTGCCGCTGCAGGCCGACCTGGAATCCTATTTGAACCAGTTGGCCACGCTGGTGGGGCAGGAGCCCGGCACGCTGGATGAGATGCTTGTCGCCAACGCAAATGCGGAAAATGCAAAAAATGCAGTGCCCTTGCCGCCCGCGCAAGTCGCGGCAGGCGATCCCCAGGCGTTGCTGCGGCGGCGTCCCGACATCCGTGCCGCCGAGCGTACGCTGGCCGCCGACACCGCCAAGATCGGCCAGGCGGAAGCCGCACGCTATCCCAGCCTGAAGCTGTTCGGCGTCATCGGCCTGGGCGGCACGCATCCGTCCGATCTGACAAAACTCGATGATTTCACTGCGGTGGCGGCGCCGATGCTGAGCTGGAATTTCCTCGACTTTGGTCGTGCCAAGGCGCGCGTCACGCAAGCCGAGCGCGTGCGCGACGAAGCCGAGATCAAGTATCGGCAATCGGTGCTGGAAGCCTTGCGCGATGCCGAGGATTCGCTGTCGCGTTTCCGTTACGGCCGCGTGACGGTCGCCACTGTTGCGCGCACCAAGGCATCGGCCGACCGTGCGCTGGACCTGGCGCAGCAACGCTACCGGGCCGGCACCGGCACCCTGATCGACGTGCTGGACACCACGCGCCAGCAACTCTCTGCGCAGCAGAATCTGTCGCAGGCCGAGGCGGCGCTGACGCGCAGTTTTGTCGGCATCCAGAAGGCGCTGGGTTTGGGTTGGGGGAGTTGACGGATGATCAACTTTTCATGAGGCAGGTTGTAACAACTGTAAGGGAATGTTTGCAGGCGTCGGGCGGCCGAAACTATTGAGAGAGAATGCGGCTCGAACAGCCGTCCGTATTCCATTGCTGCTAAAGCAGCGACCTTATTTTTAACAAGGACCCGCATCATGAAAACAATCCAAAAAATCACAGTCATTTCCATCACGGTCTGCGCGCTGGCGGCGATGAGCGGTTGCAGCAATATGTCGCGACGCGACAAGAACACGGCGGTGGGCGCCGGCATCGGTGCGGTTGCGGGCGCGGTCCTGACCGGCGGCAGCGGTATCGGCACCGCCGGCGGCGCTGCAGTCGGCGGCGTGATCGGGCATCAAATCGGCAGATAAGGCAGTTTTGCTTCCATGAAGATCAACAAGAAAGAGGACCTCGCGGTCCTCTTTTTTTTGCCTCAATCCGCTTGTACCGGCGTCGCCGCAGTTTTCCCGACTACCGTGGTCCACGGCCGCACCTGCCATTGGGTCACTACGCCGTTGAGCACATAGGGATCCTTGTTGGCGAAATTCTCGGCGACTTCCGGCGAATCGCCGGTGAACAACAACAAGGCCTCATCTTCCGGATCGGCCAATGCGCCGCCGAGGATCAGTTCGCCGCGTTCGCTGGCTTCCTAGGCGAATTTGAGATGCTCGCTGCGAAACGGCTGTTTGGCGGTCTTGCTGTCTTTGACGAAGCGATAAAACAAGGCGTAATGCATGGCGACCTCTTTTTAGTGACGACAATGGGATAGCGTAAATTGTACGCTGACATTCCGCTGAATTTCATTGCGCTTCAAGAGCGCTTCAAAGCCCGCTTCAGCGCCCCTTTCACGGCTGTGTTCCTCAGTTGCAGTTTCAATAGGCGTCGGGTAACATCATTCGTCCGTCATGCCGGACGAATCAGGAAAATAACCGGCGGCGGCATTGTAGTGCTGTTGGTTTGCGACAATAAAAATAGTCGCCCGCAAGCCGCACAAAAAAAGAATACGTCAATACGTAATCAGTACACGGTGCACATGAAGGGGGCCGTATTTCAGTTATTCTTACCGCCGGGGGAACGGTGATCCGCCGACGCTTCGGCAGCATCGTCCGTGCATGCCGCATCTTGCTCACGACCTCGTTGTTCATGGCCTGCTCAGCAGGCGCGGTTCAGGCAGCCGGTCCCGATTGCTCGCGTCCCTATACCCTTGCTCTGCACGATCACGGCCTGTTGTACTCCGCCGATACCGACACCGGCATCGACAAGGACTTCGCCGATGAACTGATTCGTCGCAGCGGCTGCAAGGTCGGCGTCAGTCTGATGTCGCGCGTACGCATCTGGCAACTGATCGAATCGGGCGCGCTCGACTTCAGCCTGTCGGGTATCGCCAGTCCCGAGCGCCGCCGCTTCGCTTCTTTCGCCTGGTACTTCAGCAACAAGTATTACTTGCTGGTGCGCAAGGATGCCGGCATGCGCCAGCTGGTGGAGTTCGAACGCAGCGAGACCTTCCGGCTCGGCGTGATCCGCAGTTTCCGCTACAGCGCCTCGGCCAATCGCCTGGTCGACAAGCTGACGGCCGCCAACCGCGTGACCCAGGCCGGCGGCCTCGATCCGCTGTACCAGGCGCTGATGGCCAATCGTATCCAGGGCATGATCATGGAGCCGTTCGACTATCCGGTGGTGGAAGAGAAGCACATCCGCGACGTCACTGCGATCATTGAGTTCAACGATCCTTCGATCCCGCACGGGCTGATCATGTCGAACAAGGCCTTGCCGCCCGGCGAGCGCGACAAGTGGCGTGCGCTGGTTGACGAGATGCGCGCTGACGGCACCGTCCGCCGCATCTTCGAAAAATATTTCCCGCCGGCACTGGCGGCATCGATGCTCGACTTCCAGGCGCAGCCGTGAATTGGATACGCCAGATCCTGTTGCCGTTGCCGATCCTGATTGCCGGCTTATGCGTGACCTGGGTCGCTTGGGATCATGAACGCGAAGCCTCGCAGAAAGAGCTGCGCGCGCAGTTCGATTTTTCGCTGCGCGAAGCGGTCAGCCGCGTCGAGCAGCGTGTCTCCAGCTATGAACAGATGCTGCACGGCGTGCAAGGCCTGTTCACCGCCAACGGCAAATTCGACCGCACGGCGCTGCACGACTACGTTGCCTCGCTGAACCTCGACGCCAATTTTTCCGGCATCCAGGCCATCGGCGCGGAAGAGTGGATCGGCAACGCCGATAAGACTGCGCACATCGCGCGCATGCACGAACTCGGCTTCAGCGACTACGCCATCCGGCCTGCAGGCGAGCGCCCCGACTACGCGCCGATCATCATGCGCGAACCGTATGTCGGCCGCAATCGCGTGGCCTTCGGCTTCGACCCCTGGGCCGAACCCAATCGCCGGCGCGCCATGGAAAAAGCGCGCGACTCCGGCATGGCGGCGATTTCCGGCAAGGTCAAACTGGACCTCGATGCCGACGGTCAGGGCCAACCGAGCTTCCTGATGTACCTGCCGATCTATGCACGCGGCATGCCGCAATCGACCATCGCCGAACGCCGCGCCAGCCTGATCGGCTGGGTGCATGCCTCGTTCCGCATGAGCGACGTGGTCGCCAGCCTGTACGGCGAACAGCCGATGGGCGTGGCGTTTGCGATTTACGACGGCGTCGAACCGTCGACCGATGCGCTGCTGTATCACTCGGCGACCGGTCTCGACCAGAAGAAGCCGACCTTGATCAGTGCGACCGAGTACCTGGTGGTGGCCGGCCACAACTGGACGCTGTCGATGAACACGATCGATGATTTCACCACGCGCTTCGGCCGCAACGCCGAAGTGCAGACCGCCCTGACCGGCGTCGGCCTGAGCATGCTGCTGGCGTTGCTGGCCTGGCTGCTGATGTCGAGCCGGCGCCGCGCAATCCGCCTGGCCAACAAGATGACCAGCGAACTGCGCGCCAGCGAAGAACAGTTCCGCGCCATCGCCGACTGCACCGTCAACTGGGAAGTCTGGTGGGGCCTGGACGGCAAGCCGCGCTGGATCAATCCCTCGGTATTCCATTACACCGGCTACACCGTTGAAGAGTGCATGGCGATGCCGAACTTCAAGGCCCAGTTCATCTACCTCGAAGACTTGCCGCGCGTGGTGCCCGAGTTCGACAAGGGCTTGCTCGGCGAGCGCGGCGATGACCTCGAATTCCGTTGCGTGCGCAAGGATGGTTCGTTGTTCTGGCTGTCGGTGTCGTGGGTGCCGATCACCGACGCCAACGGCGTCTTCACGGGTTTCCGCACCAGCGGCCGCGACATCACGGAACGCAAACAGGCCGAAGCCGAACTGCGCATCGCCGCCGTGGCTTTCGACTCGCTCGAAGGCATGATGATCACCGACGCCGACAGCAAGATCCTGCGCGTGAACCAGGCCTTCACCAAAATCACCGGCTATGACGCCGGGGAGGTCATCGGCAAGACGCCGCGCCTGCTGCGCTCGGACCGCCACAGCCCGGCCTTCCATCGCGCCATCTGGGAAAGCGTGCGGCACTCCGGCGGCTGGCAGGGCGAAATCTGGAATCGCCGCAAGAACGGCCAGGTCTATCCGGAATGGCTGACCATCTCCGCGGTGAAGGGCGATGACGGCGTGGTCACGCATTACGTCGGCACCCATCACGACATCACCGAACGCAAGATCGCCGAAGAGCGCATCAAGGAGCTGGCCTTCTTCGACGCGCTCACGCGCCTGCCCAACCGCACGTTGCTGCTGGACCGCCTCAAGCAGGCGATTGCCGCCAGCACGCGCAACAAGACCAGCAGCGCCTTGCTGTTCATCGACCTCGATCATTTCAAGACGCTCAATGACACGCTCGGCCACGACAAGGGCGACCTGCTGCTCAAGCAAGTGGCGCAGCGACTGGCGCTGAGCGTGCGCGCCAACGATACGGTGGCGCGTGTGGGCGGCGACGAATTCGTCGTGGTGCTGGAAAGCCTGCACCGCAATCCTCAGGAAGCCGCCAGCCAGACCAAATCCATCGGCGAAAAAATCCTCAGCGTGCTCGATTCACCGTATCAACTGGGTGAGGTTGAATACCGCACCACCGCCAGCGTCGGCGCCACCGTGTTCCGCGGTCGCCAGGCCTCGATCGACGAGTTGCTCAAGCAGGCCGACCTGGCGATGTACAAGTCCAAGGAAACCGGCCGCAACGCCATCAGTTTCTTCGATCCGGCGATGCAAACCGTGGTGCTGGAACGCGCCGCGCTCGAAGCCGGACTGCGCAAGGCCATCGACGACGGCCAACTGGTCCTGCACTACCAGGCGCAGGTGGTCGAAGGTGGTCGCGTGACCGGCGCCGAAGTGCTGGTGCGCTGGCAGCACCCGCAGCGCGGCACGGTGCCGCCGTCGGAATTCATTCCGCTGGCCGAAGAGACCGGCCTGATCCTCTCGCTCGGCAACTGGGTCATGGAAACCGCCTGCACGCAACTGGCGCGCTGGGCGTTGCGCGCCGGGACCGCGCATCTGAGCATCGCCGTCAACGTCAGCGTGCAGCAGTTCCGCGAAGCCGATTTCGTCGAGACCGTGTGCGGCATCCTCGAACGCACCGGCGCCAATCCGAAGCGCCTCAAGCTCGAACTCACCGAAAGCCTACTGGTCGACAACGTCGAGGACATCATCCAGAAGATGAATGCGCTCAAGGCCAGGGGTGTCGAGTTCTCGCTGGACGACTTCGGCATCGGCTATTCGTCTTTGTCCTATCTCAAACGCCTGCCGCTGAATCAGCTTAAAATCGACCAGTCGTTTGTGCGCGATGTCCTGATCGACCCCAACGATGCCTCCATCGCCAAGACCATCGTCGCACTCGCGCAAAGTCTCGGCCTGGGCGTCATCGCCGAGGGTGTCGAGACCGACGCGCAGCGCAATTTCCTGGCCGATGCAGGATGCCTGGCCTACCAGGGCTACTTCTTCTGCCGGCCGCTGCCGCTGGACGGATTCGAGCAATTCGTCCATGCCTTCGATCCGATTCTCGATATGGAGTAATACATGTCCGCTGCTTTCACCAAAATTGCCGATTTCCCCATCAACGCCAAATGGGCGGCCCGGCATCCCGAGCGCATCCAGCTGTATTCGCTGCCGACGCCCAACGGCGTCAAGGCCTCGATCATGCTGGAAGAAACCGGCCTGGCCTATGAGCCGCACCTGGTCAGTTTCGAGACCAACGATCAGCTGTCGCCCGAATTCCTGTCGCTCAATCCGAACAACAAGATCCCGGCCATCATCGATCCCGACGGTCCGGGCGGCAAGCCGCTGGCGTTGTTCGAGTCCGGCGCGATCCTGATCTATCTGGCCGAAAAGACCGGCAAGTTCCTGCCGCAGGATCCGGCCGCGCGTTACCAGGTCATCCAGTGGGTGATGTTCCAGATGGGCGGCATCGGTCCGATGTTCGGCCAGCTCGGCTTCTTCCACCGCTTCGCCGGCAAGGAATACGAAGACAAGCGTCCGCGCGACCGTTACGTCGCCGAGTCGCGCCGCTTGCTCGGCGTGCTTGACCAACGCCTGGCGGACCGCGAATGGGTGATGGACGAATACAGCATTGCCGATATCGCAATCTTCCCGTGGGTGCGCAACCTGGTCGGCTTTTACGAAGCGGGCGAGCTGGTCGGTTTCCAGGATTTCAAGAACATCAAACGCGCACTCGACGCCTTCGTCGCCCGTCCTGCGGTGGTCAAGGGCCTGACGATTCCTGCGCGCGGATGATCCGCGGGAAGTGAACCAGGGCGGGCATGACCTTTAGCGGCCATGCCCACTTTCATTTCCAGTCATCGTTTTCGTTCGTTTCCGCAAGGCATCTCCGACGCGTTTTCACTATCTGCCGTACAATTCGTTGTGCGCTGCAAGATGCGCTGAACGCCAGCACCCGCACGGATTGACATGCAATTCGTTGTGGCGCTGCAGCCCGAAATCGTCAGAAATGTCCCATGGAACAACTCGTCGTCTACATCATCCCGCTGTTCCTTGTGCTGATCTGTGCGGAGCTCGCCTACGGCTATTTCCGCGGCCGCAATACCTTTCGTCTCAACGACGCCATCAGCAGCCTGAGCCAGGGCCTGATCGGCCAACTCGTGGGACTGGTCACGCAACTGTTCCAGATCGGTTTTTACACCTTCGCCTACCGCTTCGTGGCGATAGCCCCGCATGCGCGTTTCTGGCACGGCGCGGCCGGATGGATTGCGGCGATCCTGTTGTTCGATTTTTTCGACTATTGGCTGCATCGCATGGGCCATGAGAATGCCGTGATGTGGGCCGCGCACGCGGTGCATCACCAGAGCCAGGACTTCAACCTGTCGACGGCGCTGCGCCAGGAGAGTACGGTGGTCTTCATCGGCTGGCTGTTCTATCTGCCGATGGCGGTGCTGGGCGTACCGCCCGAACAGTTCGCCATCGCCGGCCTGATCGTGCTGGTGTATCAGTTCTGGATCCACACCGAACATGTCGGCAAGCTAGGCTGGTTCGACAAGATTTTTTCCTCGCCGTCGAATCATCGCGTGCATCACGCGGTCAACGATCAATACCTCGACAAGAACTACGGCGGTATGCTGGTGATCTGGGACCGCCTGTTCGGCACCTTCGCGGAAGAGAAGGAAGCCTGCGTCTACGGCACGCGCACGCCGCTCAAGAGCTGGGATCCGCTGTGGGCCGTGACCAGCGGCTACTGGCAACTGGCGCAAACCGCGGCGCGCCTGCCGCGCTGGCAGGACAAGCTCAAGCTGTGGTTCAAGCCGCCCGGCTGGCTGCCGGCCGGAGTGACGGCGAGCGGTCCTGAGTTCAGTCTGGAAGCGGCGCGGGACCGGTACGATCCGAAGCTGTCGCGCGGCGCCAGTGTGGCGGCGGTGCTGCAATTCGGTCTGCTGCTGGCAGCCAGCGTCGCGTGCATGTGGGTGGCGGATGATCTTTCTTATGCGCGCCTGGTCGAGCTATGCTGCGTCTTGCTGGCGGCGTTCTGGGGACTGGGCGCTTTCATGCAGCATCGCATCGGCATGGTGGCGATGGTGGCGATTGATGTTGTTGCGGCGGTCGTTGCCGCCGGTGTTCTGCTGTAATGCAGCTGTAGTGCAGCTGTAAAAGTCTAACGGCGCAGACTGCGCTTCAGGCTGTCCACCGAAATCGTCTGGATGGCCTGATTTCCCTTCTTGTCTTTTCCTTTTGCTTCCGCGCCCGCGCAAGCGCTGCAACTGTCGCAGCCCGTTGCGGCCGACACTTGTTCCGTCGGTTGCAGGCGCACGGCCATGCCGCGCCAGCCGCGATCCCGGCACCATGCTGCAACGGCAGTCGCCATACGGCGCTTCAAGGATTTCGGCAGATAGCGCCGCAGCACATGCCGGCAGGCAGTCAACACGATGATGGCGACAACGAGGTTTTGCATGATGGTCCTCACAGGAAAGCCGTGGCCAGCCGGAACGTCGCCAGCGAGGCCAGATAAGCCAGCGCGAACATGTAGGCAGCCATCGCCAGCGCCGGTTTCCAGGAATTGGTTTCGCGCTTGACGATCGACAGCGTCGAGATGCATTGCGGTGCGAACACGTACCAGATCAACAGCGACAGCGCCGTCGGCAGGCTCCAGGTCTGTGTCAGCATCGGCTCCAGCGCCGACGCCAACTGGTCGCCGCTGGCCGACAGCGCATACACCGTGCCGAGCGCGCCGACTGCGACTTCACGCGCGGCCAGGCCGGGAATCAGCGCGATGGCGATCTGCCAGTTGAAACCGATCGGCGCGAACAAGGGCTCGAGGAAACTGCCGATGCGTCCCGCCAGGCTGTACTGGATGGCCGGGCCAACGGCGCCGTCCGGCGCACCGGGGAAGGTCGACAAGAACCACAGGATCACCATCAGCGCCAGGATGATCGTGCCCACGCGCGTGATGAAAATGCGCGCGCGTTCCCACAAGCCCAGCGCCAGGTTGCGCAGGTGCGGCACGTGGTAGTTGGGCAGTTCCAGCAACAGCGGTTGCCGCCGGCCTTTGGCGATCACGCGTTTGAACACGTAGGCCACCGCCATCGCCGAGACGATGCCGAGCACATACAGACCGAACAGCACCAGCCCCTGCAAATTGAAAATGCCGACGGCGCGATCCGGGATGAATGCCCCGATGATCAGCGCATACACCGGCAACCGCGCCGAGCAAGTCATCAGCGGCGCGATCATGATGGTGGCGAGGCGGTCGCGCGGATTCTGGATGGTGCGCGTCGCCATCACGCCGGGAATGGCGCAGGCGAAACTCGACAGCAGCGGAATGAAGGCGCGTCCCGACAAGCCGACGCTGCCCATCAGCCGGTCAAGCAGGAAGGCGGCGCGCGGCAGGTAGCCGGAATCTTCCAGCAGCAGAATGAAGAAGAACAGCACCAGGATCTGCGGCAGGAACACCAGTACGCTGCCGACGCCGGAGATGATGCCGTCGACGATCAGGCTGCGCAGCAATCCCTCCGGCATGAATTGCGTGACCAGCGCGCCGATGCCGTCGACGCCGCTCTTGATCATGTCCATCGGCAACGCAGACCAGCTGAACACCGCCTGGAAAATCGTGAACAGCAACACCAGCAACAGCACATAACCGAACACCGGATGCAGCACCCAGGCGTCGATGCGGTCTTCGGCGGTGCGTGCCTGCGGGCGTTCGGCGACGGCAGTCTCGAGGATGCTGCGCACGGCTTGCTGGCGCTCGGTTGCGCTCATTGGCGTGGTCGCATCGCCGAAGCGGCGTGAAATCCAGGCGTCCGGCAGGTTGTCCGGATGGCGATTGCGCCAGGCGTCGACGGCATCGGCCAGCGCTGTCGCGCCTTGTTGCTGCACGGCGACCGTCTCGACCACGGGAATGCCGAGCTCGGCGCTGAGCCGGATGGCGTCCACTTCGATGCCGCGCTTGCGCGCCACGTCGCACATGTTGAGCGCGAGGATGGTGGGGCGTTGCAGGCGCAGTACTTCGATGGCGAGTTTGAGATTCAGACGCAGCTTGCTGGCGTCGGCCACCAGCACGATCAGGTCGGGCAGCGCTTCATCCGCGCGTTCACCGAGCAACACTGCGCGCGTGACCGCTTCGTCCGGCGTCAGCGCGCTCAGGCTGTAAGTGCCGGGCAGGTCGACCAGGCGGTAGGCGGCGCCGCTGCCGGAGACGAAACGCCCGGCCTTGCGCTCGACCGTGACGCCGGCGTAGTTGGCGACTTTCTGGCGCGCGCCGGTGAGGCGATTGAACAGTGCGGTTTTGCCGCAATTGGGATTGCCCACGAGGGCAAGGTTAAGTGGATGCGTGAGGGAAGGCGTGAGTGCGTCGGATTGCTGCATGGTGGATGTCTTGGATGCGGATGAATCAGGCCAGTCGGTCGATGTGGATCAGTTCGGCTTCGTGGCGGCGCAATGCGAAGGTGGTGTTGCCGATGCGCACCGCGATCGGATCGCCGGCCGGAAACGACAGCGCCACCACGCGCACGATTTCGCCGGGCAGGAAGCCGAGTTCTTCCAGCCGTTCGCGCAGCGCGGATTGTTCGACACCCTGCGGCGCGGCGAGAAGGCGGATACAGGCTTGGTCACCTTTGACGAGATCGGCCAGGGTGGCTGAGGGGGCTGTCGATGTTGCCGATGTTGCAATGGTCGGAAGGGATGTCATGAGTTGCCTGGTGTCCGTGCAGCACCGTGAAGGCCTGCAACGTCAATCAATAATGGTTCTCATTATCCGCCGATTTGGTAATTCCGGCTTTGCGACAAAATGCCGCAGCCTGGGCGATCACCGCTTCTTCCTTGCCGCCTTTTCAAAAATAGTTTGCTAAATGGTGAACTATCCTGATACAGTTCGCCACATGGAAAACTATTCAGCCTCACTCAACAACGTATTCCACGCATTGGCCGACCCCACCCGGCGGTCGGTGATTGCAAGGCTCGGCAGCGGCTCGGCATCGATCAAGGAACTGGCGGAACCGTTCGGCCTGGGCTTGCCGTCATTCCTGAAGCACATCAAGGTTCTTGAAAACAGCGGCCTTATCGCTTCGGAAAAAGTAGGGCGGGTGCGAACCTGCAAACTGAAACGCGCCAACCTGATCGCTGCTCAGAAATGGTTTGACGAGCAACGTGCAGGTTGGGAAAGCAGATACGACAATCTCGACAATTTATTGATTACTCTGAAAGGTGAAGGCGATGACAATTAAGCTTCAATTCGACTTCCTGGTCGACCAGGAAAAAAGCACCATCACAATCAAAAGAGAGTTTGCCGGCAAACGCCAGCTGGTCTGGGACTGCCATACGAAAAGCGAACTGCTCGATCGCTGGTTCGCACCGAAACCGCTGACCACGAAAACCAAGTCCATGGATTTCCGCGAGGGCGGGCATTGGCACTACGCCATGGTGGAGCCGAACGGACAAGAGTACTGGGGGCGGGTCGACTATCTGACCATTCAACCGATCGACAACTACACCTCGTTTGACGGATTCAGCGATGCCACCGGCGCAGTCAACCCGGCGTTGCCCAGGGCCAAATGGAATGTCACCTTCTCCGATGCCAAGGAGCACACCCTGGTGGAGACGGTGGTCGCCTATGCGTCGCCCGAGGCGCTCCAGCAAGTCATCAACATGGGACTGAAAGAGGGGCTGGCCTCGACCCTGGAACGTCTGGACGAGCTTCTTCTGGTTCTCAACTAGGCGTTGGAAGCGAGAATCGTGCAATCTTCTGCGCAGTCAGTTGCGAGATTGGGAAGAGGACGTGGAAGCGGAAGAGGAAGGCGGCTGCGCGGTAGTTGGTTCCACCGCCGCCGCCGGCGTCGTACAGATATCCCAGAGCGACGCCGGAATCCGGCCGATATCCCTGGCGAACACGAACGTCACGCCGACCAGCAGCACGCCGGCCACGAGCAGGATCGCCATGACTTGCATGTTCGACAGGCTGAAGCCGGAACGGCTGTGATCTTTGGTGTGCTTGGACATGATGGCGATGGAATGCGGAAAACGAAGTATAAAAAATTCCGCGCCCTTGCGCTTGCGTCAAATTGTCACACCCCGGCAGCCATGTTCGCTTTCCTCGCCATTCCGGCAGTCCGGAAACCGCCGCCACGGGCGTAAAATGACGCCATGGATACCCCGCAACACCTGAGTTTTCGCACCTACGGCGCCGATGGCCCGTTGCATAGCCACGACCACGTGCAGATCGTCTTGCCGATGCAGGGCGAGATGGACATCGAGGTCGACGGCCGCGGCAATACGCTTGACATCACGCGCGCGGCTTTCGTCGCGCCCGATATCAACCACGCGCAATCGGCGCAAGGTCCCAACCGTTTCCTGATCCTCGACTGCAAGCTGGCCGACATCGGCGCCGATGCCGCCGAACGCCTGCGTCGCCAGACCTTCCTGCCGGTTGCGGCGGCGGTGCGAAGGCTGGTCGAGTTCATCGATCTGAGCATCGATCTGAGTCGCACCGGTCCCGCCGGACTGGTGTTGCCGGAATCGGTGGTGCGCCACTGCACTCCGCTGCTGCTGGAAGCATTGACCGCGATGCCGCAACGGCACTCGCGCCTGCACGGTTTGCTGGTGCGCATCGACGCTGCTCCCGGGCAGGCATGGACAGCGGCGCGCATGGCGCGGGTGGCGAACCTTAGCGTCAGCCGCTTGCATGCCCTGTTCAAGAGCGAACTCGGCCGTACGCCGCAGGAGTGGCTCTCGGACGTGCGCCTGCGCTTCGTGCAGGATGCGCTGGCCGGATCGGATACGCCGCTGGCTGAACTGGCGCTGCGTGCCGGCTATTCCGACCAGAGCGCCCTGACGCGCGCAATGCGCCGCACCACCGGCATGACGCCGGCCGCTTATCGACGTGAACATCGTCGCGAACATCGGCAGTAATTTTTCTCCTGCAGTTTCCTCCTGCAATAGCCTCAGCCCATTTTTGAAGAGCCGCAGTCAAGACGCGCGCCGCCGCTTTGCCTATCCTGCGTGGAGCAAATCGAACAAGGCGGAACATGAAAAGCAATATCTTGGTTGGCGTCGGCAACGGCGTTGCGGCGGGAGCGTTCTGGGGGCTGGTGTTCCTGGCGCCGCAAGTGCTCGGCAGCTTCAGCGCGCTGCAATTGTCGGCGGCGCGTTACCTGGCCTACGGCGTCGTCGCTGTGCTGCTACTGGCGCCGCGCTGGCGCACCTTGTCGGGACGGCTGGGTCGCGCCGAATGGCTGGCGCTGGCGTACCTGAGCCTGCTCGGCAACATCCTGTACTACCTCTTCCTCGCCAGTGCCGTGCAATGGGCAGGCGGGGCGTCGACCTCGCTGATCATCGGCCTGCTGCCGGTGGTGGTGACGCTGGTCGGGGCGCGCGATGAAGGTGCGCTCAAACTGTCGTCGCTGATGGCGCCGCTGGCGCTGTGCCTGTTCGGGGTCGGCCTGGTCGGCGTGCAGGCCTTATCGGCTGAGCATGCAACGACGGATCTGGCAACGCGCGCGGCGGGCCTGCTGTGCGCGTTCGGCGCGCTGGCGTCGTGGTCGGTCTACTCGGTGCGCAACAGCCGCTGGCTGGCGCGCAGGCCCGATATTTCCTCGCATGACTGGTCGTTGCTGACCGGCGTCGTCACCGGCGCGTTGGCCTTGTTGCTGGTGGTGCCGGCGTTCACACAGGGGATGGATGGTCATGGCGGCAGCGACTGGCTGCGCTTCTGGGCGGTGGCGGCGGCCGTGGCGATCTTTGCTTCGGTGGTAGGTAATGCCTTCTGGAATCGCGCCAGCCGTCTATTGCCGCTGACGCTGACCGGCCAGATGATCATCTTCGAAACGCTGTTTGCGCTGCTGTACGGTTTCCTGTGGGAACAACGCTGGCCGACGCGGCTGGAAGTACTGGCGATCGTCTGCCTGGTGAGCGGAGTGGTGTGGTGCGCTTCATTGCATCGCAGTCATGCGATGTCGCCGGTTGAAGTCTGATTGGTGCGAAGATCGCTGGCGGACAAGGCCTGCCAACTGATAACATCAGGACTCCAAAGCTGGAATATAAAAAGTAAAAGACAGTTGCCATCCTGAACACTTCCACTCCATGCCCAATTTCATCGATCCCACCGATTTCGAAGCGCTGAAACAGGACGACGCCTTGCCGTCGCCGAGCGGCGTCCGTCTCAACATCATGCGCATGTGCCGCCAGGAAGACGTTTCCCTGGTCGAACTGGTCACGCAGATCCAGGCCGATCCGGTGCTGGGCGGCCGCATCATCAAGATCGGCAACGGCGCCTCGATCAACAAGGGCCGTCCCATCGTCGCCATCAGCAAGGACGTGTTGCTGATGATCGGCCTGGATGCGGTGCGCCAGCTGGCGCTGGCGATTTCATTGACTACCGAACGCCGCGACAGCAGCTGCGCCGGGTTCGACTTCGCCACGTTCTGGGCGCGTACGGTCGCCATGGCCTGCGCCGCACAAGCGCTGGCTGAATATTACGGCGAGGCGCCGCCGACCGAAATGTTCGCCAGCGGCCTGCTGGCCAATATCGGCAGCCTTGGCCTGGCCGCGGCGCGTCCCGACGACTATGCCGGCGTGCTGTCAAGCGTCGCGAACGACGACCGCGGTGGTGAGAAATTGCGCGACGCCGAAAAAGCCGCCTTCGGTTACACCCATCTCGATCTGGCCGCCGCCATGATGCAGGACTGGAGCATCCCGCGCCTGTTCTGCGAAGCGGTGCTGCATCACAAGGCGCCGTCGCAGTCGGGACTCGACGAGGAGTCTCGTCATTTACGGCTGGCGCAGATGCTGCATGTCGCCGGCATCATCGCCGATTATTGCGTGGCGCCTGAAGGTGCGCGGGTTCAGGCTTTGCAGGCCTTGCTCGATGCCGGCGCGCCGCTCAACGGCGAGGTCGATCACGTCATTGCGCTGTGCGACCGCGTGGGGCGCGACTGGATGGAATGGAGTTCGATGGTGAACATTTCCGCACAGGCGTTGCCACCGACGCGCGACGTGTTGGCGCAGTTGCGCGAACAATCCGGGCAATAAGAAATCGCATCTCCCGGAGCTGCTTCAATCCAATTTTTTTACGGATGACAACTCCGGATACATGGCCGCCGCCAGCAGGCACACTGTTTCCACCGCATCCGCACGCGCCAGGTCATGCACCACAGGGCGTTGCTGAACCAGGGCCGCACAGGATGCGGCAGCGGTGACACGGCGCTCAAACAAATCTTCCATCGTCTGCAACCAGTTGTCGAACTCGACGTGCGCCAGCCTCTCCGCCGCGGTTGCCGATTTTCTTTCTTCCAGCCAGATATGCGTAGCCGCACACGCCAGCCGGCGCGCGAGAGCGACGCTGGTGCGGGCGTCGTGGATTTGACGTGCATTCATGTCGCCTTCGCGCAGTAGCCGTTGCAGCAGCAGGCCGCTTTCGATATTCACCACGCAGGCTTCGCGCCGCCGCGCGTGCATTTGCGCAGCGTGCGGCTGCGACGCCAGTGCGCCGCGCAGGTAAGCCAGGTTGATCACGATCATGTGCGACAGGCTGCGATGCAGGTTGGCCTGGCGGCGGTGGGGCCACAACAGATAAGTGGCGACAATCGCCACCACGGCGCCGATGACGTTGTTGCCGGCGCGCAGCAGCGCATTGCTCAGTTGCAGTTGCGGCTGGGCTGCGACGTCGGCTACCAGCACGAACACCGGCGTCAGAAACAACGAATACAAGCCATAGCTGACCGGGCGCAAGCCCATCGACAGCGCCGCCATCGGAAACACCAGCAAGGCCAGCGCCAGCGGCGAATGGATGAACAGGCATAGCGCCACCGCCAGCCCACCGCCGACGATGCTGCCGACGGCGCGCTCCATGCTGCGCGACCAGCTGTCGGCGACCGATGGTTGCATCACCAGCATGGTCGCCATGGTCGCCCAATAACCGAACGGCAGCTGCAGCAGGTGAACGATCAGGTAGGTGATTCCGGCTGCGGCGGCACATCGCAGGCCGTGCCGTACTTCCGCCGAACCGCTGCGAAGGTGGGCCGCGGCCATGCGCAGTGCATCGAGTGCGCCACGGCGCAATGAGGGTTGCGGCAGGGGCGGACGCGCCGCGCGTTTCCAGTCGGCCAGCACCATCAGGCCATCTGCGTCATGCAGATCGCGCAGTTGCAGCAGTTGCGCCACCTGCGATGGCGCACGGCCAACCAGCTGGCGCAGCCGCAGCATGGCGCGCGCATCTTCCGTGTCGCTGTGGACGAGGTTGCGTTTGCCGGGAGTTGCCGCGACACCGCTCTGTATGGTGCGCAGCAACAGCGCCATGGCGTTCAGGATGCGGGCGACGCGCTGGCGCGAACGGGCATCCTGATGGCGATAGATGGACAGGCGCAGGTCGCACAGCGCCGTGATGCAATCGAGCAGGGCGTCGGCACGCGCCAGTTTGATCAGGATGTTTTCGTACAGGCTGCTGGCGTCGCTGCGATCGATCGGGATCGCCGCCAGCGCCGCACGGGCGGCGGTGATGTCGGCGCGGGCGTGGCGACGGGTTTGGGCGGCGGCTTCTTCACGCACGCCGGAGGTATCGTCGCTACCGCCAATGTCAGCCAGTTCGGCCAGCGCGCCGTAGATGCGCGCAACCGCCTGGCGCGCCGGTGCAAACGGATGGATGCGCCACACGCTCAGGCCCAGCAGCGTAGCCCAGGCGCACCCGGAAAAATAGATCGCGACATGGCTGTGCTGCAGCGGTAGCAGCGTCACCGGGAAGTCGGCCAGGATCGCCGATACCCCGGCCGCCAGCATCAGCACCAGGCCGGTAGCGGCGCCGTAGATACGTGCAAAACCGGCGACGCCGGCACAGACCATGATGGCCAGCAAGCCGGCCGGCATGCCCATGCCGCTCAGTGTGGCGGCGAACATGCCGCCCATCGTCGATGCCAGTGCGAAGCCGCCCATCGATGCCAGGCGTGAGCGATTGGAGCCGGCGCTGTCGGCCAGACAGGTCAGGAAGGCGCCGATGGCGGCCCAGGAAAACAGCGGATTGTGCAAACATTCGCCGACCAGCAGCATGGTCCCGGCAGCCAGGGCGGCGCGCAGTCCTTCCGACAGGCTGGCGTGGCGCATCGGAAAGTTGACCGCCCAGCGACGCACGTGCATGGCCAGAGGCGACGTGAGCGACGTCAACGGCGCGGAGAAGGAGGAGAGCGGCGGCATGCTGGCGGTGGGCTGAAGCTGCAGTGGATGAGGGAATGCCGCCAGTATAGAAACTGCCGTTATTGCTGGTATGACTTAATTTCGGTGGATGCAGTCGGAATTTTCATAGGAGCTTCTATCCACCTTTGGCGACTTTCCTGCCTGTAGCGGGCGGCCCGCCAGCGAACAATTCACTGCTCAGCGCCAGCCAGGCGCGCGCCGCATGCGACAGATAACCGCCGCGCGTGACATAAGCCACTTGCCACTGCACCTCCGGTTCCACCAGCCGCACCGATTGCAATTGATCGGAAGCCAGCCGGTGGATGAAGGGTTCCGGCAGCAAGGCCACTCCCATGCCAGCCAGCGCCATGGCCACCAGCCAATCCCATTGCCCGCTCTGGGCCGCCACTTCCGGCGCGATGCCGGTATCGCGAAACATGTTGCGCAAGGTGCGGGTGAGGCCGAACTCGTTGTTCAGCAACACCAGCGGCATGTCCTTGAGCGCCCTGCACGGCAGCGTGCTGCGGTTTTTCTGGAAGCGCCCGGCTTGCGCCACGGCCCAGATCGGATAGGCCGCCACCGGCGTCATTTCCAGTTCCAGTTCAGGCGCGATGGGCAGCACTGTCATGCCGATTTCCAGCGTGCCGGCGACGACGCGCTGCTCGATCTGCGGACCGGTGTCTTCCAGCAGCGTGATGGCGATGTCGGGATGGCGCTCGCGGAAGGCTTTCAGCACCGGCGTGCAAAGGATGTTCACCATCGGCGGGATGCCGATCTCCAGATGGCCCTGGCGCAGGTTGCGGGTGTTGTTGACTTCGGTGTTGAGACGCTGCACGCCCGCCAGGATCTGCTGCGCCTGTTCATACACGACGCGCCCGGTGTCGGTCAGCTGCAGGCTGCGCCCGGCGCGGATCAGCAGCGGCGCGCCGATCTCGTCTTCGAGCTGGCGCACCATCTTGCTGACCGTCGATTGCGTCACATGCAGGGCGTCGGCGGCGCGGCTGAAACTGTTGAGCCGGACGGTTTCTGAAAAGTAACGCAAGGCGCGGATGTCCATGATGGTGCTTTCAGGTATGCGAAAAACGACTGGTTCATGAGAGTTTAAATCATACGGTGCATGATTTGCCGATTCTATACTCATGCAAAAAAAGGACAGAAATCCCTTTTGTCTTTCCAGAAACGAGCAGGAGAACCAGATGCATTCCGAACGTATTCCGCCGACGCTGGCCAGTAAAGTCATGTCGGCCGGCGATGCCGCCCGGCTGTTCCGTACCGGCATGACCATCGGCATGAGCGGCTTCACACGCGCCGGCGACGCCAAGGCGATCCCGCGTGCGCTGGCCGAACGCGCGCGCGAAGAGGCGCTGCGCTTCACCGTGATCACCGGCGCTTCATTGGGCAACGACAGCGACGGTCTGATGGCGGAAGCGGGGCTGCTGGCGCGGCGCATGCCGTTCCAGGTCGACGCGGCGTTGCGGCGCAAGATCAACGCCGGTGAGGTCATGTTCATCGACCAGCATCTGTCGGAAACCGCCGAGCAGTTGCGCAACGGCACACCGGGACCGATCGACATTGCGGTGGTCGAAGCGGCGGCGATCACCAGCGAAGGCATCATCCCGACCATGTCGGTGGGCAACTCCGCCAGTTTCATCGAGCAAGCCAGGATGATCGTCATCGAACTCAACACCAGCGTACCGGCAGCGCTGGCCGGATTGCACGATATCTATTTGCCGCAAGGCAGGCCGGGACGCCAGCCGGTACCGTTGACCAGCCCCGAGCAGCGCATCGGCACGCGCGCCATTCCGTTCGATCCGGCGCGCATCGCCGCCATCGTCGTCACCGACATGCCCGACAGTCCGTCCAGCGTATTGCCGCCCGACGACGAAACCAAGGCCATTGCCGGCCACGTGATCCGTTTCCTCGAAGGAGAGGTGGCAGCCGGGCGCATGGGTGAAGAACTCGCGCCGCTGCAGGCCGGCATCGGCACCATCGCCAATGCGGTGCTGCACGGATTGACGCAATCATCGTTTCGCAATCTCACGATGTTTTCCGAAGTGCTGCAGGACAGCGCGATCGAGTTGCTCGATTCGGGCCAGCTGCGCTTCGCCTCGGCATCGTCGATTACGCTGTCGTCGGCCATGAACGACAAGTTCATGCGCAATCTCGAGTACTACCGCTCGCGCATCGTGCTGCGCCCGCAAGAGATCAGCAATCATCCCGAGCTGGTGCGCCGCCTCGGCATCATCGCGCTCAACACCGCGCTCGAATTCGATCTCTACGGCAACGTCAACTCGACGCACGTCGGCGGCACCCACATGATGAACGGCATCGGCGGCTCGGGCGACTTCGCGCGCAACGGGCAGTTGTCGATTTTCGTCACCAAGGCAGCGGCCAAGGGCGGCGATATTTCCAGCGTGGTGCCGATGGTGTCGCACGTCGATCACACCGAGCACGACGTCGATGTGCTGGTCACCGAGTTCGGCCTGGCTGATCTGCGCGGCCTGGCGCCGCGCGAACGGGCACCGCTGATCATCGACCATTGCGCGCATCCGGACTATCGCCCGGCGCTGCGCGATTACTTCACCCGCGCTTGCCGGGCCGGCGGCCACACGCCGCATCTGCTCGTTGAAGCCTTGTCATGGCACGAATGTTATAAAAACGACAAAACCATGCGGCATCGTTGATATTGTCTTTTTACGTAATTGGGAATTAGATAACGCATCAAAAAATTCAGGTCCCGGCCGCGGCCCATCGGCGTGAATTCCCTGTGACGTTTCTAAAAAATCATGGCGATTTGAAATCGTTTGTGAGACGATTGCCGATAAATAACTTTGTTGACATCAATGTAATTTTTAGTAACGTCAATACAAGTCGCCCGACACCGGTCGCTCATGCGGCTCGCAGCGGGAAGCAGACAACAAGAACAAGCAAATAGCAAAAAAAGTAAAGAGCAAAACAGTACGGTGCAGATTGCTGCGCCGAGGGGATGTACCGATTGTTGCTGACGTGTTTTTCCGGAGAGAGAAGCCGTTTATGAAGCTATTCAGAAAAGGCCTGCTGCTGGTGGCCATTCCCGGCATATTCGAGCTTGGCTTGCTGGGAATCCTGTACAAGAGCCAGGAGAACGCTACGCAGGCCGAAGTCTTGGCCTTGCATACCAAGAACGTCATCATCCAGGCTGGGGAAGTGCGCGAGCCGGTGCTGCTGCAATCGGCGCGCTTGCGTGCCGCCATCATTCTCAACGACCCGGCCGGGCTTGAGAAGAGCGACCTGTGGGACAGCATCGAAAAGGAACTCGGCGAGTTGCGCGAACTGGTGGGCGACAATGCCGAGCAACTGCGACGCGTGGCGCAGATTGGCGCCTCGGTGCAGGAATACCGCCAGTGGACCGACCTCCAGACCGAGCTGCTCAGGAACGACAAGCACGACGAACTGGTGGCAGCCTTGCGTGATCCGAATGCGCGGCGGCTGATTCAGGTGATCCAGCGGCAACTGGTCGAGTTCATCAAGGTGGAAGAAGAACTGGATCAGGAGCGTCTGAGCAGCGTCGTCGAAGCGCGGCGCATGCAGAACATTGCACTGGTGATCGCCTTGCTCGGCTCGGTGCTGGCTGCAGCGCTGGCGGCGCGAATTTTCAGTCACGACGTCGGCGGTCGCCTGGCCGTATTGACCGGCAATGCACACAAGCTGACCGAAGGCGGCGTGCTGGCTCAGCGCGTCGGCGGCAACGACGAAATCACCGAGCTCGACAAGGTGCTGCACGAGAGCAGCGCGCGCCTGCGCCAGGCCGAGGAGGACGCGCGCGTTTACCGTGAAGAACTGGAGCGCCATGCGCATGAACTGACAAGCGTCAACGACGACCTGCAACGGCAGACGCAGGACAACGAGATGTTCATCTACAGCGTCTCGCACGACCTGCGTTCGCCGCTGGTCAACCTGCAGGGGTTCAGCAAGGAGCTGCATCATTCGGTCGGCGAGCTGCACGAGACCATCGACGCCAGCGATCTCAACGACAAGGACAAGCAGCGCATCCGCGACATCATCGAGGACGACGTCGAAGTGTCGCTGCGCTTCATCCGCACGGCGGTGACGCGCTCGGCTGCCATCATCGATGCGATGTTGCGGCTGTCGCGCGTAGGTCGCGTGGAGTACCAATCGCAGGAGACCAACGTCAACGAAGTGGTCGGGCGCGTGATCGACGCCATGAGCAACACCATCCGCGAGCGCCAGGCAGTGGTGGTGTCGCAGCCGCTGCCGCCGTGCTATGGCGACCCGACTGCAGTCGAGCAGATATTCGGCAACCTGATCGGCAACGCCGTCAACTATCTCAATCCCAAGCGTGCCGGCACGGTCGAGATCGGCGTACTGCCGCCGGATCCGGGCCAACCGGATTTCCGTACTTACTACGTGCGCGACAACGGCCTCGGCATTCCGGCCGATTATCTGGGCAAGATGTTTTCCGCCTTCCACCGCCTCCACGCCGATATCGCCCAAGGTGAAGGTGTCGGCCTGGCGCTGATCAAGCGCATCGTGCTGCGCCACGGCGGCAAGATCTGGGTCGAATCCACCGAAGGCGCCGGCACCACCTTCTACACCTCATTGCCGGTGCGGCCGATCCATCAAGTCCCGCCGCCCGCAACTCAATTGGCTCAAGGAGAACAGAATCATGGCTGACAAAGATGAAGTAGGCATCCTGCTGGTCGAGGACGATGACGGCCACGCCTTGCTGGTGGAAAAAAATCTGCGCCGCGCGGGCTTGTCCAACGGCTTTCTGCGCTTGAAGGACGGCCAGGAAGCGCTCGATTATTTCTTCAATGGCGAGGGAGTACCGGGCAGGGAAAAATTCGAATCGCTGGTAGTGTTGCTGGACGTCAACATGCCGCGCGTAAGCGGCGTCGACGTCCTCAAGCGCCTCAAGGAAAACGAGGTCACGGCAGCCATCCCGATCATCATGCTGACCACCACCGACGATCCGCGCGAGATCGAACGCTGCTACGACTACGGCTGCAATCTCTACATCACCAAGCCGGTGGAGTACGAAGCCTTCATCGAAGCCGTGCGCCGGCTCGGCTTCTTCCTGCAAATCATCAAGGTGCCTCCGGTAGGCCGCGGTGCTGCATGACTGCATCGGAACCCGCCATTCTGATCATTGAGGACGATGAAGGCCTGCGCATGCTGGCGCGCCGTCGCCTGGAAAAGCGCGGCTTCAAGGTCGGCAGCGCCGGTAGCATCGCGCAAGCGCGCAGCCTGTTGCGCGACGGCGCCTTCGACTTGCTGGTGATCGATTACCAACTCGACGAAAACATGAGCGGCCTCGATTTCTACAACGAGCTGTGCGAAGAGGGCGTGAGGATTCCGGCGGTGATGTGCAGCGGATTTTCAGACGATGTGCATTTCGGCGAAGCGCTGCGCTGCGGCATCGCCTATGTGCTGCCGAAGTCGCAGGATTATCTCGATGAATTGCCTGATGTGGTGCAGCAGGTGCTGGACCGGCCGCGGGCTTGACCGGGCTGCGCGGCGACGGTGCGCTGGAGGCAGGCTCTTTTTTGCACCAGCGGCTATGTGTTTTACACACGTCGTTGCTGCTTGAGATGGGTCTGTCATGATACGATGCGGACCCTCTGCAACACGTCCATGAAACGGCATGTCGAAACAGTTTTTGCTTGAAAGCCCCAGGGATACCGGCGACGACCGTGTGACCTTCATCATCCGCAACAACGGCACGATGCTGCCGGGTTTCGTGACCCGCGCCGCGCTGATTTCCATCGGCGGGCTGACCAGCAACAATATCGTTGCGCTCTATACGGAACATCGCGCCCGCATCGCCGAAGCCGTCAAGAAACGCATGGCGCAACCCGGCCTGGTGCCGTACATCGCGCTGACGCTGGAAGATTTGCAGCAGGCACTGCCTCTCCCGGTCGCCAAGGCCGAATAGTGATCCACGGCAATGCCGCAAGCGCGGCGTAAGCTGCGCCTGATATTTTCACTCGGAATCAACGGTCAAGAGTTGCCGTCGTGATAATCTACCGTTTGCGCAAAAAAAGCGCCGGGCGCCAGCTGCTATCTCAGTGATCAGCGCACCGCAATAGATAAGCAGATAACGCGCCATGATCGCGACGATAGACCGGGACGAGCGGTCGGCCTCTTTCACCACGGAAAGAAGCTCAGAACAATAATCATTGGAGACACAGGCGACGCTACATGACCGGAACAGGTCGGGGCGGGGCCTGATACTGGAATCAGCTTGAGAGCTTTGCAGAGACGACTATCGAATGCGTTCGTCGCCATTCAGGCGCGCTGTCGCCGTTCGCCGCGGAGGCCCGTGGCGCATGAGGCGCACGTGTCACATGAGGCGCACCTGTCGCAGGCAACGCATGTGCGCACGCATGCCTATGCCGGCCTGTATCAGCAGCAGGTGCGCGCACCTTCGGCCGAGCTCGAGCGCAGCCTGCGCCATTTTTCCGAACAGTCGCTGGTCGGCGTCTTCATGCTGCGCAACGATGGCACCGTGCTGCACGCCAACGACAAGATGGCCGCCATGCTCGGCTACCAGCGCGGCGCCGAGCTGGTCGGCATGCCGGTAGCGAGCCTGACCGCGCCGGAAGACCTGGCGCTGCTGCAGGAAAACATGCAGTCGCGCCTGCAAGGCGACGTCGCCACCGTTCAATATTCTTACCGCATCCTGCGCCGCGACGGTACCCGTCACTGGGTGGAAGTGCACGGTAGCGTCTGTCCCCACGAAGGCGGCACCGCGCTGGTCGAAACCGCGCTCGACGTCAACAAGCAGGTGCAGTCCGAATGGCAGTCGCGCATGGCCGACCGCGTCTTCGAATCGACCAGCGAAGGCATCCTGATCACCGATGCCGGGTTTCGCATCCTGGCCGTCAATCCGGCTTTCACGCGGATCACCGGCTATCGCCCGGAAGAAGCGATGGACAAGCGTTCGCGCATGATGACCGGGCCCGGCGCCCAGGCTGAAATCAACCGCGGCATGCTCGAGCGGCTGGCGCACGACGGTCACTGGCAAGGCGAAATGAAGGATCGGCGCAAGGACGGCAGCTGGTATCCGGCATGGCTGTCGATTTCGGCGATACGCGACAACCAGGGCGGCATCAGCAATTACGTCGGCGTGTTCACCGACAACACGATCCGCAAGGAAGCCGAAACCAAGCTGGCCTTCCTGGCCGATCACGACAGCCTGACCGGCTTGCTCAACCGCAGTAGCCTGATGCGTATTTTCGCCCGGCAGATTGAAGCGGCGCAGGCGTCCGGCGAGACGCTGGCCTTGTTCTTCGTCGACCTCGACCGCTTCAAGACCGTCAACGACACGCTCGGCCATCATGCCGGCGACCAGTTGCTGGTGGCCGCCGCCGAACGATTGCGCGAACAGTTGCGCCCGGACGACGTGTTGGCGCGTTTCGGCGGCGACGAGTTCGTCGTGGTGCTAGGCGGCTCACCGCCGCCCTACATGATCCTGGCCATTGCACAGCGTCTGATCAATAGCATCCTGCGGCCGTTCACGATCAACGGCCACGAGATGTTCATCAGCGCCAGCATCGGCAGCGCGGCCTATCCGGAGCACGGCGAAGACGCCATCACGCTGCTCAAGAACGCCGACATCGCGATGTACCACGCCAAGGATCGCGGCAAGAACGCCTTCCAGCTGTTCAACAAGGAAATGAGCAACCGCGCGCTTGAGCAGATGCTGCTCGAGAACAGCCTGCGCCACGCCATCGAGCGCAAGGAATTCGAACTGTATTACCAGCCGCAGTTCTCGGCGCAGGACGGCGCCATCTGCGGCGCCGAAGCGCTGATCCGCTGGCGTCATCCGACGCGCGGACTGGTGGCGCCGGGCATGTTCATCACGTTGGCAGAGCAGACCGGCCTGATCGTGCCGCTGGGCGCCTGGGTGTTGCGCGAAGCCTGTCGCCAGGGCAAGGCCTGGCTGGATCGCGGCTATCAGTTCGGCCGCATCGCGGTGAATTTGTCGCCGCGCCAGTTTTCCTCGGATGACCTGCTGGCCACGATCGACAACGCGCTCGACCAGAGCGGCTTGCCGTCGGCGATGCTCGAGCTGGAAATCACCGAAGGCGCGATCATGCAGAACCCGCAGGAAGCGGTGGTGCTGCTCAAGCGCATGCGCGAACTGGGCGTGACGATTTCGGTGGATGACTTCGGCACCGGCTATTCGTCGCTGGCCAGCCTCAAGCAATATCCGCTCGATACGCTCAAGATCGACCGCAGCTTCGTCAAGGGCATCCCGGCCGACGCCGACGACGTCGCCATCACGGAAGCCATCATCGCCATCGCCCACAAGCTGCACCTGAAGGTGGTCGCCGAAGGCGTCGAGTCGCAGGAGCAGCACGATTTCCTGCGCGCGGCCGGCTGCGACATGGTGCAGGGTTACCTGCATTCGCAACCGCTGACGGCCGGTGAAATCGAGCAGCGCTGGTATCTGGGCGGTGCGCAGGCGGAGACCTGATGCGGCCTCGACCATTTCTCCGTCGCTACGAACAGGAACGAGTAAGCAAACTCTTTTTTGTTCGTTGACCCTGGCTTTCCCGATTCCTAAGATGGCGTGTTTTAGTTAACACTAACGCTCGGGGATGGCATGACTACGTGGGGAACTGCAACAAAAACAAGGACGCGCAAGAGGGTAGGCAAGATCGTTGCCGCGCTGGCGGCAGGCGTGCTGGCGGCATTGGCTGGTACAGGGCAGGTCGGCGCGGCCGAGCCCAGGCACGGCGGCACGCTGAACTGGATCGTCACACCGGAACCATCGTCGATCCTGCCGTTGACCACCACGGCCGGCGGCAATACCGAACTCGGCCCGAAGATCGTCGAAGGTCTGCTGACCTACGATTTCAACCTCAATCCCAAACCGCTGCTGGCAACCTCGTGGAGCATCAGCAAGGACGGCCTGCAATACCGCTTCAACCTGCGCCACGGCGTCAAATGGCATGACGGCAAGGACTTCACTTCGGCTGATGTGGCATTCTCGATCCTGACGCTGAAAGTGGTGCACCCGCGCGGTCGCGCCACCTTCGCCAACGTCATCGAAGTGCAGACGCCCGATCCGTTCACCGCCGTGATCGTGCTGTCGAAGCCGTCGCCGACATTGCTGACCGCACTGGCCGGCGCCGAGTCGCCGATCGTGCCCAGGCATCTCTACGACAAGACCGACATCCTCAACAGCAAGTACAACAGCGCGCCGGTCGGCACCGGTCCGTTCGTCTTCAAGGAATTCGTCAAGGGCAGCCATATCGTCCTGGAACGCAATCCGAACTATTGGGACAAGCCCAAGCCTTACCTCGACAAGGTGGTAGTGCGCTTCATCCCTGATGCGCTGGCCCGCGCCGCCGCGCTGGAGTCCGGCGCCGCCGACCTGGGCGGCCAGGCGATCCCGCTGTCCGACGTTGCGCGTTTCAGCAAGCTGCCGAAGATCACCGTGGACACCACCAACTGGGCCTACATCGGTTTGCAGCAGCAGCTGTATTTCAACCTCGACACGCCGGTGCTGCAAAAGATCGAAGTGCGCCGTGCGATCTCGCAGGCGATCGACGTCAACGCGCTCAACAAGGTGGTCTGGTACGGCTACGGCAAAGTCTCGGCATCGGTGATCGGTACGCTCAACAGCAAGTACCACAATCCCGACATCAGGTACTTCCCGTACAACCCGAAGGAGGCCGAAGCGGCGTTGGATGCAGCCGGCCTGAAACGCGGCGCCGACGGTACCCGTTTCCGTCTGCGCCTGCTGTATAACCCGTTCCAGGAACGCCGTGCAGCCGACTTCGTGCGCCAGTCGCTGAGCCGCATCGGCATCGACGCCAACATCGAGAACTATGACTTCGGCACTTACGTCACCAAGGCGTACACCGAGCGCGCTTTCGACCTGACGCTGGAAGCGCTGGCCAATGTGTTCGATCCGACCGTGGGCGTGCAGCGCGTGTTCTGGTCCAGGAACTTCAAGGTCGGCCTGCCGTTCTCGAACGCGCCGCACTACGCCAATCCGGAAGCCGACCGCCTGCTCGAAGCGGCCTCGGTGGAAATCGACGAAGCCAAGCGCCGCCAGCTGTTCCTGGATTTCCAGAAGGTGGTGCATGACGACATTCCATCGATCGAATTCGGCGCCAATCCGAGCATCACGATTGCGGCGAAGAAGGTGAAGAACTACGCGCCGACGGCGGAAGGCCTGCGCGGCAGTTTTGCGGATCTGTATTTCGACTGAACCTCCGATGCAGCATGCGCCTCAGGAAAAAGCCGGCCTCCAAGGGCCGGCTTTTTTACGTCAATGTCATCGTCTGCGGCGTCGTTCTACTCCGTGTTCTGGCGCGCATATTCCTTGCGCTTCATGGTGAGATAGTCGTTCTTGTCGACTTCATGCAACTGGCGCGGATAGCGTTCGGTGGCGCTGAACCAGGTTTGCAGCCGGTGTTCCAGTTGCTGCGCCTGCGGCGCCCCCAGTCCGCTCAGGAAGGCGTCGATGGCGAGGTAATAGCGCATGGTGTTGCGCTCGACCGTGCCGCGCATGCCGCCGACATAGCCGCTCTTGTCCGACTTGTCCACCGTGAAGCCGACCTTGTCGCTGCCGGCCGTAGCGAGATAGGCGCGCAGCGCCACGCGGCTGGCCAGTCCGAACGAGTAGGAATACGTCAGGTGCAGGAAGCTGCGGCCGTCGCCGAGCGGTACCGCTTCCAGCTGGATGCGGTAGTCGCGCGTGTCGATCGGCCCTTTGTCGGCAGCCAGGCGGACGTCGAAGTAATCGTCGCCGTTGGCCGGCACGCGGTAGTTGAAGTCGATCCGGTAAGCGTCGCCGATGGCCTGCTCATGCTTCTTGCCGACGCGCATGCTGAGCGTCGCGGGATTCTGGCCGGGACCGGGGCGGCAGTATTTGGTGTTGAGATGCAGAATCAGGACGTCGCACCAGTGCGCCGGCATGGTCAGCGAACTGCGCACCTGAGCGAACGGATAATCGACTACGGCGTAGATGTCGCCCTTGATGCTGGACGAGCTTTCGGTCGAGTTGATGTACAGCGGGCGCGCAAACTGGTTGCTGGTCAATTGCGGCTGCAGCGCCTGGTATTTTTCCTGCAAGGCAGCACCTCCCGACGGCTCGGCGGCGATGGCGGAGGCGCATACCGCCAGTGACACGGCCAGCAGCGTCGCCGCCAGTGTGGCGGCGACAACGGCGCGCAGGCTCTGCGTCAATTGCTGTGGGACAGGACTTTGCATGCGAATCTCCAGTTCTCCTTTGCCGGTTTCAATCCCGCGTCGTTACAGCCAGCGCGCCCACAATCCGGCGCCGAATTCCTTCATGCGGTCGCTGATGGGGCGGTCTTTCCACGCTTCCAGCGTGATTTCCCTGGACGCATTCATATCGCGCTCGAACATCGACTGCATCTGCGCGCCGAATTGCCGGCCGAGGATGACGGCGTTGATTTCCTGGTTGTAGATGAAGCTGCGCCAGTCCAGGTTGGTCGAGCCGATGGTCGACCAGACGCCGTCGATCATTGCGGTCTTGGAATGCAGCAGCGCATCCTGGCGCTCATAGATCTTGACGCCGCCTTCCAGCAACTCGGTGTAGAACGAGCGCGAGGCGTACAGCACCAGCTTCGAGTCGCTCTTGCTCGGCAGCACCAGGCGGACGTCGACGCCGCGTTTGACGGCATCCTTCAATGCGTCGCGCAATTGCGGATCGGGGATGAAATAGGCGTTGGTCAGATACACCTTGGATTCGGCGTGCTGGATGGCCGAGATGAAGGTGGCGTAGATCACGCTATAGGGATCTTCGGGTGCGCTGCCGATGCCGCGCACGATTTCAGGTCCCTTGTTGTCGACCTTGGGGTAATAGTTCTTTTCGGCCAGTTTCGGACCGTGCTGCTTCTGCCAGGTGTCGATGAACATTTTCTGGAATTCCGCCACCACCGGCCCGTCCATGCGCACCTGGGTGTCGCGCCACGGCACCTTGCCGGCGTCGTCGTCCTTCGGTTTGCTCCTGCGGAACGAACCGCTGGAGTACACGCTGCTGACATTGATGCCGCCGACGAAGGCGGTCTTGCCGTCGACGATCAGCAGCTTGCGGTGATCGCGCTGGTTGACTTCCCAGCCCTGGCGCGCCTGCGCCGGATTGACCGGATTGAATTCCAGCACCTGGATGCCGGCATCGATCATCGGCTGGAAGAACTCGCGCGGCGTGCTGAGCGTGCCGACGCTGTCGTACATCAGGTTGACCTGAACGCCGTGCTTCTGCCGGTCGATCAGCAGGTCGGCGAACTGCTTGCCTGCCTCGTCGTCTTCAAAGATGTAGGTTTCCATGTTGACGTGGTCGCGCGCTTCGCGGATGGCGGCGAACATGGAGGCGTAAGTGGCCGGTCCGTCAATCAGCAGCGTCACCTTGTTGCCCGCCACCAGCGGCGAGCCGGTGATGGCTTGTTCGACCGCGAGGTGCTTCTCGAGGATCAGGTTGTCCTGATTGGAATCCTTGAACCTGTCGAGCACCGCCTTGCTCTGCTCGGGGGTGAGGATGCCGCGTCCGCCCTTGATCTGGATCACCTTGGCCGACTGGGTATCCATGTCGGGGACGATGCGCGGCAACGAACTGCATCCGGCCAGCGCGATGACGGCGGTAACGGCGACGGTGTATAAAAGCCGGCTGGTGAACCGCGCGGTCGTGGCGAAGCCCGGGTTGAAAATCACGTGATTTTTTTGTGTAGTCATGACTGTCCTGCAAGGCGATGGTCGGGGATCCGACAATGTCATTCCGAGTATATGCCGCGCAAAAGCCGGCTTGCAGCGTGAATGCCACGTTATAGGCCCGAATCGGCGCTGTCCTACATGAAAACGAGAGGGCTGCCTACGCGTCAGAGGAGGGACGGGTCGGGTTGCGGCGGTGCAGCGTGCGGATTTTTACTTTTTGTTTATCCGCACTTCATTTCTTTTTAGGCATTCTTTACGCCGCCCGCACTAATCTGATCCCGTTATCAACACCACGAAAACAGGTTCGCTATGCCACCCATGGTCTGGAGAAAACGGTCTTCCATGTTCGCGCGATTGCTATTCCCGGAAATCATGCCCTCCTTGCTGCCGTTGACGCCGGCTGAGCCGCAACCAGACCAGCCGGCGCGCCCCGGACCGCGTAAGACGCTGACCTTGCCCAGGCAGCGCGAACGCCTGATGCACATCACGGTAACGCGGGAAGAGGTCACCCACCTGCGCGAGGTGGTGATGCAGAGTTGCGGGCATTGCGTCTGCTTCATGCGCATGTCGCCGCTGGACCATGCGCGTCGCATGTGTCTGTGCCTGTGCGTACAGGCCGAAGCGGTGCCGATGGTGATGGATGCGGTGATGTGGGCGTTGCCGCAAGCGGAGTTCGGCTTGCGGCAAGCGTAGGTCATGCAAGCGGAGTTCGGCTTGCGGCAGGCGTAAGTAAAAGCTCAGTACACGTCGCGGCGATAGCGGCCCTGGGCGATGAGATCTTCCAGTGCAGCTTCGCCGAGCAGGTCGGTCAGTGCGGCGTCGACGCCGGCGGCCATGCCGTCGAGGCTGCCGCAGACGTACAGCACGGCGCCTTCATCGAGCCAGGCCTTGAGCATATCGGCGGCCTGGCGCAACTTGTCCTGCACGTAGACGCGCTCGGCCTGGTCGCGCGAGAAAGCGAGGTCGACACGACTGAGCATGTCTTCCTGCATCCATTGTTCGATTTCCTCGCGATAGAGGAAATCGTGGGCGCGATGACGTTCGCCGAAGAGTAGCCAGTTGCGGCGCCGGCCGCTTGCGATGCGGGCGCGCAGATGGCCGCGCAAACCGGCCAGGCCGGAGCCGTTGCCGATGAAGATGGCCGGCGTCGGCTCGGGAGCGAGCGCGAAGTTGCTGTTTTCCAGCAGGCGCAATGCGATCGTGCTGCCCAGCGGCGCGTATTCCGTCAGCCAGCCCGAAGCCAGGCCGAAACCGTCTTCGTGCGCGACCTGGCGCACCAGCAGGTGAACCCGTTCGTCGTCCTGCACCGAGGCCACCGAATAGCGACGCGAAGCCAGCGGCTGCAGGCTGTCGGCCAATGCTTGCGGCGCCAGGTCGGCGCCGGGTTTGGCGACTGGCAATACGCTGCGCGCCAGTGCTTCGGCCAAGGTGAGCGTTTCACCGTGAAGGCGGATCGCGATGTCGCCGTCGAGGCCGGTACGGCTCAGGAACAGCGCGACGCGGTCGGGTGCATGGCGCGGCAGGATTTCCGCCAGCGCGCCGGATTGCCATTGCGCGTCGCTGTCGGCGGGCGCGTCGAATTCCAGGTGATAGATGCCCTGACCGGCGCTGCCAGGATTGAGCAGCTTGCGTTCGCGCAGGATCCAGCCGGCATAGGGCGCTTCCGCCGACGCCGGCGCCGCTTCTTCCAGCGGCGCGCCGCCGGTCAGCACCGCGAGTTCACGTTGCCAGGCTGCCAGTGCGGCGGGTGCAGTGTTTGCGTTGTCGTCGACTTCGATCATCGGGAAGAACGCTTGCGCGCCCTGGCTGCGCAGCCAGTGATCGACGCTGTGACCGAAGCCGCAGAATTTTTCATAGTGGCGGTCGCCCAGCGCCAGCAAGCCGAATTGCACGTGGGCGAGGGCGTTGCCGGGCGCTTGTGCAAGTTGCCGTGCGAAGCGACGCGCGCTGTCGGGCGGTTCGCCTTCGCCGAAGGTGCTCACCACGAACAGCGCGCGGTGGAAATGGCGCAGGCGTTCCGGATCGAGCGTGGCCAGCGATTGCACGGTGACCACAACGCGGGCCTTTTGCAGCGCGGCGGCGGTGTGCAGCGCGATGCGTTCGGCTTGTCCCGCTTGCGTCGCGTAGGCCAGCAGGACGCTTTCCTTGTTGTTGGCGGCGTTGACGCCGCCGGGACTGGTCACGACGGCTTCGCGGCTGCGGTCGAGCAGCGCGCGTTCGGCGCGCACTGCGCGCTTCTTGCGGCGGCGGTCGAGATACAGCATCCAGCCGGTGATGCCGAACAGCGGCATGATCAGCGCGGCGATGGTCATCACGATGCGGCCGGGCATTCCGAAGTAGGTACCCATGTGCAGCGGATAGATCGCGCCGATGAAGAGGCCGCCGGTAGTCTTGTCGGCGAAGCGTTCATTCAGTTTGATTTCGCCGGTCAGCGGCAGCACGTTCAGGCGATTGCGGGCGCGCTCGTGCGAGGCGTCGGGCAACAGGTAATTGAACTGGACCGGTTGCGCGGTCTTGTCCGACATGCGGATATTGACCAGCGTGTAGGGACCCGCCTCGCGCACGAACACATCCCAGGCCAGCGTGAGGTCGAGCGGCGCAGCTTCGGTCTTTTCGGATTTGTCTTTTTCCTTGTCCATGTTCATGCCCATGCCTTTGGGCTTGTCGTGCTTAGGCTGGGGGGCGCGCGCCGGTGCTTCCTGTCCGGCCAGCGTATTCACGCCCGCCCTGAACCAGTCGAACGCCCAGAACATGCCGGTCGTCGTGAAGATCACATACATCACCAGCGCCCAGGTGCCGATCACCGAATGCAGGTTCCACAGCAAAGAGCGGCCGGAGAGGCCGAAGTCCAGCTTGAACCAGGCGCGCCAGTTCAGCGCGCGGCGCGGCCAGCGCATGTACAGGCCGGACAGCGCCAGGATCAGCAGGCACATCGACAGGCTGCCGGCGACGATCTTGCCGGCATCGGTCGGCAGCAGCAGCCAGCGGTGGAAGCGTTCGGTGAATTCGAAGAATTCGTTGCCGGCCAGCGGCGGCAGCAGCGCGCCGGTGTAGGGATCGGCGTAGCGCATTTCGCCGCGGCGCACGCCCGGCGGCGGGGCGAAGTTGATGCGCACCGAAGCGCCGGGCTGGATCGACGCGATGAGCACGGCGACGCGCTCATGCGGTACTTCGACGCGCAGGCGCTCAAGAATCTGCGGCGGCGTCAGCATGGCTTGCTCGCGCACGGCCACATGGACGATGCCGGGATTGAGCCAGTCGGTAATTTCTTCGCGGAAAGACAGGATGGCGCCGGTCACGCCGACGAACATCAGCACGGTGCCCGCAGTGATGCCGATGAACCAGTGCACCTGGAACCAGATTTTCTTGAACATTGTTTTTCTCTTGTGGGCTGGCGGTCGGCGAGCTGGGCAGCGTGCAGCGTGGCTTGTCGACGCCGGCAGACGGCGTTTTTGCTAAAGCGCTCTATTATAGAGGATAGGCGAATGAGAATTATTCCATGAAGTATCTCATTCTGGAAATGTTAACCTGATGCCGACTTATCCTTCTGCAGCACCATGCTGGCCAGGATCATCGCCGCCACCAGCAACGCCACCGGCAGCAGCCCGCGATGCAGCAGGAAGCCGGCGATCTGCGTGCCGACGCCCGACAGCGTCAGCGCCAGGAACATCAGGAAGCCCGAGGCCAGGCTGGTCAGCGACTTCGGCACCGACAGCGCGCGCGTCACGGTAGACGGTCCGCGCAGGCCGAGGCCGGCGCAGAACAGCATCCAGCACACGATCAGCGGCGCCACATGGCGCTCGTCCAGCACGCCCAGCGTGATCAGTCCCGCCACCGAAATCAACTGAACGATGGCGCCGGCGTTCATCAGTTTGAACGTACCGCAGCGATGCGCCATGGCGCCGGCGCGCGAGGCGGCGACGATGAATGACGACACGCCGCAGACCTGCATCAGCGCAAACGTGCCGGGGCCGCGGCTGCTCCATTGTTCGATCAGGTGCGGCGCACTGGCGACGAAGGTAACCAGCGCGCCGAAGGTCAGTCCGTACACGGCGGCGTCGCGCAGGTAGGCGCGATTCCTCAGCAGCACTGCATAGCTGACGGTTTCATCGGCGTCGTGCAGCACCTGCTTGCCCGGCACCAGTTTCAGGATGAACGGCAACAGCGCCAGCGCCAGGATCGCCACCAGCCAGAAGTTGCTGCGCCAGCCCGACGCCAGCAGGATGCCGGTGCCGATCACCGGCGCGATGGCGGGAATGACGGACTCGGCGATGCTGACCCAGGAAATCGCCCGCATCGCATCGGCATCGGCGAAGCGCCGCCGCAGCAGCACCGGCACCACCACGGTGGCGGCGCCCGCGCCGATGCCTTGCACGGTGCGGTAAACGATCAGCGCATCGACATCCGTTGCCAATGCGCAGGCCGCGCCGGTGACCGCCAACAGCGCGACGCCGGCGAGCAGCGTGTTGCGCATGCCGAGCTTGTCGGCCAGCGCGCCCCACAGCAGTTGCGACAGCGCCAGCGCAATCATGAAAGAAGAAATTGTCGCCTGCACCGCCGGCACGTCGCTGCCGAGGTCGTGGGCGAGATGCGGCAATGCAGGCAGGTAAAGATCGGTGGCCAGCATGCCGACGCCGGTGAGTGCGGCGAGCGGGATGATTTGCAGCAGAGGAGGACGGGACATCGATAAAACTCAGCAAGACAGGTTCAGTGGGACAGGATCAATGAAGCAGTTCAATAAGCCGCAGGGCGCGGAAATATCTGGATGCGCGTCAGGAGCCTGAAAGCGGATGCGCCTGGAGGTCGATCTTGCCGTTTGCGGTTTCCGGACCGCGGAGAGCGGCCATGATACCACCGGCTTCCCGGACGGCCGGTTTTTGTCCGGCGGCACGCCACGGTGCGGATAGCGCACCGAATTGCATCGTCAATTGCAAAATACTGGTGTAATCTCAGATTGAAATGGTATAGTGATCATACCAGTTGGTGAATTTCAAAAATACACGCTGGTGAGGTAGCACCCACTTATAACTAAAACCCACCGTCAGAAACGCTTCCGAAAAGCGTCGGCGGAAACAAGGTTGTTGTTGATCTGGCAATGGCCTTGTTCAATCAACTGAGGAGACAGCATGGAGGCAGCAACAAGCGCCGTCGAAAAGTCGGCAATCAGGAAAGTGTCGTTACGGCTGGTGCCGTTCGTCGCACTGATGTTCTTTATCAATTTTCTGGACCGCACGGCGATTTCCTTCGCCGGTCCCAACGGCATGACCAAGGACCTCGCCCTCACGGCGGCGCAATTCGGTTTTGCCGCGGGTGTGTTCTTCATCGGTTACGTACTGCTGGAAATTCCCAGTAATCTGGCGCTGCATAAATACGGCGCGCGCCGCTGGCTGGCCCGCATCATGGTGACCTGGGGCATCGTCGCGCTGCTGTTCACCTGGGTCAGCAATGTCGAGGGACTGTATGTCTTGCGCTTCCTGCTCGGCGTCGCCGAAGCCGGCTTCTTCCCGGGGGCGATCCTGTTCCTGAGCATGTGGGTGCCGGCCCGCCACCGCAGTCATATCCTGGCGCTGTTCTATCTCGCGCAGCCGCTGACCATCGTGATCGGTGCGCCGGTTGCGGCGCTGCTGATCGAGGCTCACGGCCTGTTCGGACTGGAAGGCTGGCGCGTGATGTTCGCCGGCGTTGCAATCCCGGCCATCGTTGTCGGCGTGATTGCCTGGTTCTATCTGGCCGACAAGCCGGCCGACGCCAAATGGCTCAACGAAGCCGAGCGCAACTGGCTGACTGCCGCGCTGGCCAGTGAAAACAAGACCAAGCGCATCACCGCGCAATCCAACGTCACCTCGGCGCTGACCAACAGTCGCGTGTGGCTGCTGTCGCTGGTGTACTTCGGCCTGATCTACGGTTTGTATGCGCTGGCGTTCTTCCTGCCGACCATCATCGGCGGCTTCGAAGCGCAATTCGGCAGTAAATTCAACGTCTTTCAAAAAGGCCTGATCACGGCGATTCCTTACCTGCCGGCAGCGGTGGCGTTGTACCTCTGGAGCCGCGATGCCACTCATCGCGGCGTGCGCAGCTGGCACGTGGGCGTACCGGCCCTGCTGGGTGCAGTCAGCATTCCGATGGCGCTGTACATGAACACGCCGGCGGCGACGGTCGCGGCCATCACGGTCACCGCCTGCGCCATCTTCTCGGCCTTGCCGACCTTCTGGTCGATCCCGGCGCGCTTCCTGTCGGGGGCTGCCGCCGCGGCAGGTATCGCGTTGATCAATACGGTCGGCAACGCCGCCGGCTTCATTGCGCCGTTCGTCACAGGCGCCATCAAGGACGCGACCGGGTCCTATCAGGCGCCGATGTTCGTGGTCGGAGCACTGATGCTGATGTCGGCAGTGGTGATCTTCGCCATCGGCGCGGGCGCGCGGCAAGAGCAAACCTTGTCGTCGGAATTGCAAGGAAAGGCGATCGCAGACTAGCGTCTTGCATCCTCAACAAATTTGTTTGTATTACCGAATCACTGAATAGTCACTGAGCAACTGGAGAATCATCATGAAAGAAAAAATCGCCCTGTTCGGCGCTGGCGGCAAGATGGGTGTGCGGCTGGCCAAGAACCTCAAGAAATCCGACTACCGCGTGGCCCACGTGGAAGTCAGCCAGGCCGGCCAGCAGCGTCTCAAGGAGGAGCTTGACGTGGAATGCGTGAGCATCGATGCCGCACTGGACAATGTCGACGTCGTCATCCTGGCGGTGCCGGATACGCTGATCGGCAGAATCGCTGCGGAGATTTCGCCCAAGCTGCGTCCCGGCGTGATGGTGATGACGCTGGATGCGGCCGCGCCTTTCGCCGGCCACCTGCCGGATCGTCCGGACCTGGTCTATTTCGTGGCCCACCCCTGCCATCCGCCGATCTTCAACGACGAGACGACACAAGAAGGCCGTCGCGATTTCTTCGGTGGCGGCGCCGCCAAGCAATCGATTACCAGCGCGCTGATGCAAGGTCCGGAGTCGGCCTTCGACCTGGGCGAAGACGTCGCCAAGGTAATCTATCAACCGATCCTGCGCAGCTACCGCCTGACGGTGGACCAGATGGCGATCCTTGAACCGGGCCTGTCCGAAACCGTCTGCGCCACCTTGCTTTACGCGATGAAGCAGGCCATGGATGAGACCGTGCGTCGCGGCGTGCCCGAAGAAGCCGCGCGCGATTTCCTGCTGGGCCACATGAACATTCTGGGCGCGGTGATCTTCAAGGAAATCCCCGGCGCGTTTTCGGACGCCTGCAACAAAGCAATCCAGAACGGCTTGCCGCGCCTGCTGCGCGACGACTGGCTGAAGGTATTCGAGCACGACGAAATCGCCGAAAGCATCCGCCGTATCACCTGAGCACCTGCAACCGCAGGCATCCGTGGCGATCGTTGCCACGGATGCACACGATTTTCAGCGAGTACACATCAGCGAGTAAAACATGGAACGCATCTACGCCAGCTATTGGCTGGAAACCGGCGATGATCCCGCCCGCGCCGCCGAGGTCATCGCCGGCGAACAATCGAGCGGCACCTTCGTCGCCTTGCCGACCGAGACGCCCGAACTGAAAGAACGCTCCGGTGCACGTGTCGAGCGCCTCACCATCCTCGGTCACAGCAAACAACCCAGCTTGCCGGGCGGCATGCCTTCGCAGCGCTACACCCAATGCGAACTGGAGATTTCCTGGCCGCTGGAAAACCTCGGCCCCTCACTGCCCAACCTGATGGCGACCATCGCGGGCAACCTGTTCGAGTTGCGCCAGGTGTCCGGCCTGCGCCTGACCGGCCTGCGTTTGCCGCCGGCGTTCGCCCAGGCTTATCAGGGACCGGCCTTCGGTATCGCCGGCACGCGTCGCCTGACCGGCGTGATGCACGGTCCGCTGATCGGCACCATCATCAAACCGAGCATCGGCCTGTCGGTTGACGAGACCGTACAGCAAGTACGTGAACTGGTCGCCGGCGGCGTCGACTTCATCAAGGATGACGAATTGCAGGCCGATGGCGCACGCTGCCCCTTCGATGAACGCGTGCGCGGCGTGATGCGGGTCATCAACGCGCACGCCGAGCGGACCGGGAAAAAAGTCATGATGGCCTTCAACCTGACCGGCGATCTCGACCAGATGCGGCGGCGCCATGATCTGGTGCTGGCCGAAGGCGGCACCTGCGTGATGGCCAGCCTCAATTCGATCGGCCTGATCGGTTTGCAGGAGCTGCGCCGCCATGCTCAACTGCCGATCCACGCGCATCGCGCCGGCTGGGGTTACCTGACGCGCTGTCCGCAGCTGGGCTGGGACTACGCGCCGTGGCAGATGCTGTGGCGTCTGGCCGGCGCCGATCACATGCACGTCAACGGCCTGCGCAACAAATTCAGCGAGCCCGACGACAGCGTCATCGCCGCAGCGCGTTCCGTGCTCAGCCCGGTGATGCCGGAAGCGCCGTTGCCGGCGATGCCGGTATTCAGCTCGGGGCAGACCGGTTTGCAGGCGGCCGACACCTATCGCGCCATCGGTTGCGCGGATCTGATCCATACCGCCGGCGGCGGCATCTTCGGCCATCCGCAAGGCGTCTCGGCGGGCGTCGAAGCCTTGCGCGAATCCTGGGTGGCGGCGATGGAGGACGTGCCGCTGGAACGTCATGCCGAACGCCATCCTGCCTTGCAGGCCGCACTCGGTTTCTGGAAATAAGTACGCTGCTCATGAACACAGACGGAAACGAAAACGCTTTGCCGGCAGGATTGCTGCTGGCGTATTACGGCGACGATTTCACCGGGTCGACCGATGCGATGGAAGTGATGGCGGCCGCAGGTTTGCCTACGGTGCTGTTCCTGCAGACACCCGACCTCGCCATGCTGCAACGCTTTCCGGACGTGCGCTGCATCGGCATCGCCGGTTCCTCGCGCGGCCGCTCGCCGGCATGGATGGATGAGCATCTGCCGCAGGCGTTCTCGCAACTGGCGGCGCTGCGTCCGCCGCTGATGCAATACAAGGTGTGCTCGACGTTCGACTCGTCCGCGACCACCGGCTCCATCGGTCGCGCCATCGATCTGGGCGTAGCGCACATGCCGGGCATATGGTCGCCGATGATAGTCGGCGCGCCGCGGTTAAAACGTTATCAACTGTTCGGCAACCTGTTTGCCGCCGTCGACGGCGTCGGCTATCGCCTCGATCGTCATCCGACCATGGCGCGCCATCCTGTCACGCCGATGGCCGAGTCGGATTTACGCCGTCATCTGGCGCTGCAGACGCAACGCCGCATCCAGCTGATCGACATGGTCCAGTTGCGCGATGGCGCGGCAACGGACGCGCAGTGCCTGGCGCGTCTCAAGGGCGCGGATACGCCGGTCGTCATGCTGGACGTGCTCGACGAAGAGACGCTGCGCGAAGCCGGTCGGCTGGTGTGGGAGCAGCGCGGCGCGGGCGTGTTCAGCGCATCGTCGTCCGGGCTGCAGTATGCGCTGGCGTCGTACTGGCGTTCGCGCGGCTGGATTGCAGAAAAAACTTCCTTGCCGAAAGCCGGGCCGGTCCCTGTCATCGCCGCCGTCAGCGGAAGTTGCTCGCCGGTGACGGCCGGGCAGATCGCCTGGGCGCGTACGCATGGATTTGCAGTGGAACGACTGGACTTGGCGGCGGTGCTCGGCGCCGTCAGTCGCGAAGCGGAACTGGCGCGCGTGGTCGCGCTGGCGGCGGCAGCGGTCCGTGCGGGATACAGCCCGCTGGTGTACAGCGCCGAAGGTCCGGATGATCCTTGCGTCATCGGTTTCGACGCAATAGCGCAGCAGGCCGGGCTCGGCCGGGCCGAGGCGGCGCGCCGCGTCGGCGCCGCGCTGGCCGAGATCATGCGACGCCTGCTCGACAGCTGCACGGTGTCGAGGGTGGCGATTGCCGGCGGGGACAGTTCAGGCGAGGTGGCCGGCGCCCTCGACATCAGCGCGCTCAGCGTGTGCGCCGCCATGTCGCCGGGCGCACCCTTGTGTCGCGCCTGGTCGGATAATCCGCGTCGCGACGGGCTGGAAGTGGTTCTCAAGGGTGGGCAGGTCGGCGCACGCAGCTTTTTCAGCGATGTGCTTGAAGGTGCGTCGCCGGCTTCCGCGTGATCCTGGCCTGATTCGTGAGCGAGGGCAGTAAAATTGATGTGCTAAAGTCCCATATCAATTTTCATTCACGCCTTATTCAAGCTGACGCAATGACGCAAGCCATGCCGGAAACCATACAGCGACGCAAGTTATATCAGGAAGTCCTGGAACGCCTGATGGAGCGCATCCATAGCGGCGAACTGCCGCCCGGGTCGCAGCTGCCGTCGGAACGCGAACTGATGGAGCAGTACGGCGTCGGCCGCCCTGCGGTGCGCGAAGCGCTGCAGGCGATGGAGCGCTCCGGCTTTGTCGAGATCGCCCACGGCGAGCGCGCGCGTGTGGTTGATCCGACCGCCGACCGGCTGATCGCCCAGATCGCCATCGGCGCCCAGCATTTGCTGCGCACCAAGCCCGCCATGCTGGGACATCTCAAGGAAGCCCGCGTCCTGCTCGAAACCAGCACCGCCCGCATGGCCGCCGAGCGCGCCACGGAAGAACAGATCGCACGCCTGCGCCTGAGCATTGCGCAGCACCGCGCGTCCATGGTCAACCTGGAAGAGTTCATCGAACGCGACATGGCCTTTCATCGCGAGATCGCCGACATCAGCGGCAATCCTCTTTTTCCGTCCATCGTCGAATCGATGTTCAAGTGGGCCGGAGAGTTTTATTTCACGCTGGTGCGGGCGCCGGGTGCGGAAGAACTCACGCTGGCCGAACACCAGCGTATCGTCGACGCCATCGCCGCCCATGACGGCGATGCCGCGGCAGAGGCAATGCGCAGTCACCTGATGCGCGCCAACGCGCTGTATCGGGAACTCGGGCAGCAGTAAGAGCAAGCAATAATCTGCCAGGAAAATCTCTTCAAGCGCGGATCAGCGCCACCAACGCTTGCGCCAGTTCATTATCCTTGTCGGCCAGTTTACTGATCACATCCAGATGGTGGCCGTCGGCCAGCCTGACTTGCCGTACCGGGAATCCGGCCGCCTGCAAGCCCAGTCCATATGCCGCCAACTGACGATGGAATTCGGCGGATTCGGCGCCGCCGGCGGTTAGCACCACCGGTATCGGCAGCCGCGGCAAATGATGCAACGGACTGAATTGCCGTACCTGGAGCTGATCCAGTTGCAGCGCCTCATTCAGATAACACAGTCGGATCGGCTCTAGGTCATAGAGCCCGCTGACGCCGCACAATCCCTTCACGACATTGTCCGGTAATCCGGCATCGCGCCATTCGGTCGCCGCCACCATGGCCGCCAGATGGCCGCCTGCCGAGTGTCCGGCGACATAGATGTCGTCGGCATTGAAGCCCAGTTGCGTCGCCTGTCGATACAGCCACGAGACCGCCAGGCGCACGTCGCCGACGATCTCGGACATGTCGACCTCGGGAGCCAGCCGGTAATTGACCATGGCCACGGCGATGCCGGCCTCGTGGCAAGGCCCGGCCAGGTGGCTGAAGTCGTCTTTGTCCAGCGAGCGCCAGTAGCCGCCGTGGATGAACACCAGCAAGGGCGCATCGGCCTGCGCCGCCGGGAAATAGTCCAGCGCCTGCAGGCGATGCGTGCCGTAATGCAGGTTGGTGCGCACTTCATGCTGCTGCCGATACGCGCGCGCGGTTTCATTCCAGCTGTCGAAGATATCCTGAAAGCGCGGAATGCCGGCGCGTACATTGTATTGGCGGTCGAGCTGATCGCGGTCGTAGTGCAGGTAATGCTTCATCGCGCCTCCTGGATCCTGTTGTCCTATTGTTCTGCAAAGTGCTCGGAGATGAATCCGCGCAGCCATTGATTGCCTTCGTCCTGGTTGAAGCGGCGGTGCCAGAAGATATTGGTCTGCAGCGACGGCAGCCGCAAGGGCGGACGAATGTATTGTAGGTTGAACGGTTGCGCCGCGCTCTCGGCGAGTTTCTGCGGCACCGTCACGATCAGGTCGGTAGTGCTGACGATGTAGGGCACGGCAGTGAAATGCGGCACGCGGAAATTGACGTTGGTGCGGATGCCGGCCTTTTCCAGGTTCTGGTTGATGCGGTCGTACGGACTCTCCAGCGAGGACACCACCAGATGCTGCGCCGCCAGGAAATCCTTCATCGTCACCGTCTTGCCGCTCAGCGGATGACCCTGGCGGAACATGCTTACATAGTTCTGGCGAAATAGCCGGCGCTGGTACAGCGCGCCCGAGACGTTGTCGAAGGCGCCGATGGCGAGATCGACGCGACCCGATTCCATCTCGCTCTTGAGGTCGATGGCGCCGGCGCGCACCGTGCTGATCTGGATGCCGGGTGCGAGCCGGGCGCAGGTCTCGATCAGCAGCGGCATGAAATACACCTCGCCGACGTCGGTCATGGCAATCGTGAAATGGCGCGCGCTGCCGGCCGCCGAAAACGCTTCCTGCCGGTTCAACGCCTTCGACACATGCATCAGCGCCGCCGCCACCGGATCGGCCAGTTGCTGCGCGAACGGCGTCGGCTGCATGCCTTGTGCGGTGCGTACGAACAACTCGTCGCCGAAGGTGCGGCGCAGGCGCGCCAGCGCATTGCTGACGGCCGGCTGCGACAGGTTCAGGCGCCGCGCCACCGAGGAAATCTGGCGATCCTGGAAGACTTCCTGAAACACCACCAGCAGGTTGAGGTCGATATCTTTGGGTTCGATCATGCGGTCGTGATGTCCTTCTTACTATTATTCACAATATCAATGGACTACATTTACCCATTTATATCGTAAAAGCCGGATCATTGCAGCATTCATAAAAAAACGCGGCGTCACCCGGCACATTGTCATGCGGGCAAGTCGCGACCATCCACAATCATTCAGGAGGAGCAAGGATGCAATCCGCCGTCATCAATGTCGACCAGGTCGTCGAGCAGAGCCGGTTCGGCCCCTTTCAATTCGGACTGCTGCTGCTGTGCGGCCTGTGCCTGATCATCGACGGGTTCGACATCCAGGCCATGGGTTACGTCGCGCCCGCCATCATCGGCGACTGGCACGTCAACAAGGCCAGCCTGGGCCCGGTATTCGGCGCCGGCCTGTTCGGCATGCTGCTCGGTTCGCTGGTGCTTACGCCCGTGGGCGACAAGTACGGCCGCCGGCCGGTGCTGATCATTTCCACCTTCTTCTTCGCCGTCTGCATGCTGCTGACCACGCGCGTGCAGACCATCGATGAATTGCTGATCCTGCGCTTCATCACCGGCTTCGGCCTCGGCAGCATCATGCCCAATGCGATGGCGCTGGTCGGCGAGTTCAGCCCGAACAGCTCGCGCGTGACGCGCATGATGCTGGTGTCGTGCGGCTTTACGGTCGGTGCGGCGGTCGGCGGCTTCGTCAGCGCGGCACTGATCCCGGCGTTCGGCTGGCGTTCGGTGTTCCTGGTCGGCGGCCTGATTCCGGCGGCGCTGGGCGTGGCGATGCTGCTGTGGTTGCCGGAATCGATCCAGTTCCTGGTGCTGCGCAAGCGTCCGATGAAACAAGTGGCGCGCTGGCTCAACAAGGTGCAACCCGGTTTGCAGGTCACTGAAAGCAGCACCGTGGTCGTCAAGGAAGCCCGCAACGACGGCATGCCGGTAGCGGAGCTGTTCCGCGACGGTCGCGCCGGCGTCACGCTGCTGCTGTGGCTGATCAGCTTCATGAACCTGATCAACCTGTATTTCCTGTCCAACTGGTTGCCGACGCTGATCAAGGATGCCGGCTATTCGACCGGCGCCGCGGTGCTGATCGGCACGTCGCTGCAAGTCGGCGGCATCGTCGGCACGCTGACGCTGGGCTGGTTCATCAATCGTTTCGGTTTCACCCGCGTGCTGGGCAGCTGCTTCGTGGTGGCGTGCGTCTTCATCGCGCTGATCGGCCATGTCGCCGCCACGCCGGTTCTGCTGTTCATCTGCGTGGTGGTGGCCGGCTTCTGCGTGGTGGGCGGGCAGCCTGCAGTGAATGCGCTGGCCGGTACTTTTTATCCGACCCAGTTGCGCTCGACCGGCATCGGCTGGGCGCTCGGCATCGGCCGCATCGGCTCGGTGCTGGGGCCGGTCATCGGCGGCCAGCTGATCGCCATGCAATGGGCCAACGGTTCGCTGTTCATGGCCGCCGCTGTGCCGGCGATCATCTCGGCGCTGATGGTGGCGCGCCTGCATTGGTATCGCCCGCAATAGTTCAGGAATCAGTTTTTTGAGAAGGACGCATCATGAATACGCGTGCAGAATCTTTCATCGCCAGGGCTGCGATCAACACGGTGGGTTACCAGTCTGGCTTTGGTAATGAATTCGCGACCGAGGCGCTGCCCGGCGCATTGCCTGCGAACCAGAACTCTCCTCAGCAAGTCGCCTACGGCCTGTATGCCGAGCAGTTGTCCGGCACCGCCTTCACCGCGCCGCGCGGCCACAACCGTCGTTCGTGGCTGTACCGGATTCGTCCGGCGGCGATGCATGCGCCGTTCGAGCGCATGAGCAACGGCCTGATCGATCGCTTCGACGACGTCGAGACGCCGCCCAACCAGTACCGCTGGGATCCGCATGCCGTGCCGGACGCGCCCACCGATTTTGTGGCGGGCCTGATCACCATGGCCGGCAACGGTTCGCCCGATGCGCAGACCGGCTGCGCGATTCATTTGTACGCGGCCAACCAGTCGATGACCGACAGCTATTTTTATTCCGCCGACGGCGAATTGCTGATCGTGCCGCAAGCCGGTCGCCTGCAACTGCTGACCGAACTGGGCGCCATCGACATCGAGCCGCAGGAAATCGCGGTGATTCCGCGCGGCGTGCGTTTCCAGGTCAAGCTGCCCGACGGTTCCGCGCAAGGTTACGTGTGCGAAAATTTCGGCGCGCTGCTGCGCTTGCCCGATCTCGGTCCGCTCGGCTCCAACGGCCTGGCAAATCCGCGCGACTTTTTGACGCCGCATGCCTGGTACGAAGACCGCGAAGGCGACTTCAGGCTGATCGCCAAATTCGGCGGCAACCTGTGGCAGGCCAAAATCGGCCATTCGCCGCTGGACGTGGTGGCGTGGCACGGTAACTACGCGCCGTACAAATACGACCTGCGCCGTTTCAACACCATCGGCTCCATCAGCTACGACCATCCGGATCCGTCGATCTTCCTCGTGTTGCAGGCGCAGAGCGACACGCCGGGCGTGGATACGCTGGACTTCGTGATCTTCCCGCCGCGCTGGCTGGCGGCGGAAAACACCTTCCGTCCGCCGTGGTTCCATCGCAACGTGGCGAGCGAATTCATGGGCCTGATCCACGGCGTGTACGATGCCAAGGCCGAAGGCTTTCGTCCCGGCGGCGCCAGCCTGCACAATTGCATGACCGGCCACGGCCCCGACGGCGCCACGTTCGAGAAGGCCATTCGCAGCGACACCAGCAAGCCGGACAAGGTCGGTGACACCATGGCCTTCATGTTCGAGACGCGCAACATCATCAAGCCGACGCGCCACGCGCTGAGTTCGCCGACGCTGCAAAAGAACTATTACCAGTGCTGGATGGATATCAACAAGCACTTCAATCCACAACATCGTCCGGAGCAACAATGAGCATCACCCTGAATGAAACCCACGACGCCGGCCTGCGCAGCTGGGTCGTCTCGGCCAATGCCGCCGGCAATGATTTTCCGATCCAGAATTTGCCGTACGGCGTGTTCCGCCGGAAGGGCCAGGGAAGCGAGGAAGTGTTTCGCGCCGGCGTGGCCATCGGCGACAGCATCCTCGACCTGCGTGCGGCGTTCGAAAGCGGCGCCTTCGCCGGCTTCGGCGAGACCGTGCACAAGGCCATCGTTGCTGCCACCACCGGGAGCAACCTGAATCCGCTGATGGAGCTCGATGCCGCAGCATGGTCGGCCCTGCGCCTGACCCTGTCGACGCTGCTGCGCGAAGCTTCGGTGCATCAGTCGCAACTGGAAGCGGCGCTGGTGCCGCAGACGCAAGCCGAACATGCCTTGCCGGCGCAGATCGGCGACTACACCGATTTCTATACCTCGATCCATCACGCCACCGCGATCGGCAAGCTGTTCCGTCCCGACAATCCGCTGCTGCCGAATTACAAATGGGTGCCGATCGGCTATCACGGCCGCTCGTCCTCGATTGCGGTGTCGGGCCAGCAGTTCCGCCGTCCGCTCGGCCAGCTCAAGCCGCCGACGTCCGACGCGCCGGTGTTCGGCGCCTGCAAGCGTCTCGACTATGAAATGGAAGTCGGCGTCTTCATGGGCCATGGCAACGCCATCGGCGACGCCATCGGCATCGGCGCCGCCGAGTCGCACGTGTTCGGCCTGTGCTTGTTGAACGACTGGTCGGCGCGCGACGTGCAGGCGTGGGAATACCAGCCGCTCGGTCCTTTCCTGGCGAAGAATTTCGCCTCGACGATTTCGCCGTGGATCGTCACGCTGGAAGCGCTGGCGCCGTATCGCGCCGCGTGGACGCGCGACGCCGCCGATCCGCAGCCGCTGGCTTACCTCGATGCGCCGGACTTGCGCGAGCACGGCGCCTTCGACATCCAGCTGGAAGTGCTGTTGCAAACCAAGGCCATGCGCGACGCCGGCACTGCGCCGCAACGTCTGTCGCTGGGCAATTTCCGCGATGCCTACTGGACCGTGTCGCAACTGGTGGCGCACCACACCGTCGGCGGCTGCAACCTGCGCGCGGGCGACCTGCTCGGTTCGGGCACGCTGTCGGGACCGACGCCGGAATCGGCAGGCTCGCTGCTGGAGCTGACTGCCGGCGGCAAGCAGTCGATCAGCCTGAACAACGGCGAAACGCGCATCTTCATCGAAGACGGCGACACCGTAGTCATGCGCGGCTGGGCCGGCCGCGAAGGCCTGCCGCGCATCGGCTTCGGCGAGGTCGCGGGCACCGTGCTGCCGGCGCGCGCGAGTTAACATCAGGAGACGGCGACCATGACGATACATCTCTACAGCTATTTTCGCAGCTCGGCATCGTACCGCGTGCGGATCGCCCTGCATCTCAAAGGCCAGTCCTACGACACCGTGCCGGTGCATCTTCTCAACAACGGCGGCGAGCAATATGCGCCGGCATTCAGCGCCTTGAATCCGCAGTCGCTGGTGCCGGTGATGGAGGAAGAAGGGCGTCACATCACGCAGTCGCTGGCGATCCTGGAATATCTGGAAGAACGCTTCCCGACGCCGGCGCTGCTGCCGCCGGGTTTGCTGGACCGCGCCCACGTGCGCGAGATTTCGCTGGCGATCGCCTGCGACATCCATCCGCTCAACAATCTGCGCGTGCTGCGCATGCTCAAGCAGGAGCTGGGCGTGAGTGACGAGGTCAAGCAACAGTGGATCCAGCATTGGATCGCGCTCGGCTTCGACGCGCTGGAGAAGCAGTTGGCGGCCAGTCCGCGGCGCGGCCGTTTCTGTTTCGGCGAGTCGCCGACCATGGCCGATTGCTGTCTGGTCCCGCAGATCTTCAATGCCCGGCGATTCAATGTCGACATGACGCTTTATCCGACGCTGGTTGCGATTGAGGAAAATTGCAACGCGCTGAAGGCATTTCAGATGGCGCAACCTTCGGCGCAGCCGGATGCGGCGTAATTTCTTGTAGCCTCGTTCGAGGTGTTTTTCGGCGGCGCAGAAATAAAAAAGTGAAAAAAGCGCCGTCGGCAATTTCCTCCCTGAATCTGTCCTGAACATCCGTCCGGCGCAATCCCGTTGCCGGTTCTCGGTGATGCCTGTTGGAAATTTACCAAAGTTTTGTCGCCTGGACGTGCCGCGCATCCCGGAAATGGCGGGGGCGCCAGAGATTGCCGGTATAATTTTCTGCGCTATCGATAATAAAAAAAGACGCACAAGTTCCGATGGTAAAAAAGCAATATTGCAGGCGCTGGCAGCGTCTGCCCATAAAACGATTCAGTCTGACTCAGGGAATCACGTTGTCGTGGTGACGGGGAGCGGGAAATGACATCGACTGACATGTTGCACGGCCGCGTCTGATCAGACGGCGACGGCCGGATGCGTGCAGGTCGGCCGATGTTCATCACTCCATTCTCACGCATGCGCGACGCTGTTTCCGGGGGGCGGTTTTTCTTCGCTGGGGTTCAAGTATGCAAGTGGTCAGCCGACCTTATCGCTGGGCGATTTACGGTTTGCTGGTGGTCGTGATCGCCGCCGGTATCGGGCTGTTTTTCGCCATGGCGCGCACGGCCAGGGATATTCGTGCGTCGACGATGCCGCTGCTGCAGGAAAAAATCCCCACGCTGCGCCACCTGTCCGATTTTGAAAGTGCACTGCTGCGTTACCAGCTGGCGCTTAACAAGTATTACGTCGCTTCCATCGGCCGCGACCGTTTCGATACGCTGGAAACCCAGATCAGCGAAGAAATGGCCGACAACTTCGATTACGTACGGCGCGATTTGCAGCAGGCTGCGGAGATGGGCAACCTGCGCGTCAACTATGACGCCGTGCTGGCGATGGGCCCGGCACTCGAAAAAATCATGCTGGCGCCGCCGGTCAGCCGGGAAAAAGTGCGCCTGCTGCTAGGCGAACTCAACGTCAAGACCAACAACATCCGCGACCTGCTCGACAAGGCCAAGCACGACGTTGAGGCCGGCGTCTACGAAGTGGGCGACATGGCCAACAGCGGCGTCGACGAAATTTCGCGGCTGGTGCATATTTATAGCGTCGGTATGCTGCTGACCGCCTTGTTCATGATGTATCACGTGTGGGCGCGCTTCCGTTCGGAGAACGTGCTGGCCTTCCAGGCGGCGCACGATCCGTTGACCGGCCTGGCGCACCGCGGCTCGTTTGAGCGTCGCCTCAAGACGATGGCGGACCAGCCGCATACGGTGGTGCTGGGCATGATCGACCGTTTTGAGCGCGTCGTCGGCGGTCTCGGTCATGCCTTCGGTGATCGGCTGATGCAGGAAATGGCGACCCGCATCAAGCGCGCGGCCGAACGCCACGGCGGCGAAGTGTTCCGCCTCAACGGCGCCAATGTGGCGATCCTGTACAAGTCCCATGGCGACAATGTCGGCTTCCAGGAAGCCCTGTCGAGCTTGCAGGAATACATGCGCCAGCCATTTGAGTTCGGCCAGCACGAGATTTTTTCCAGCATGAGCATGGGCGGCGCCGAGTATCCGCGCGACGGCGCCGAGCCGGCGCATCTGCTGCAGAACGCCGACGCGGCGCTGCAGGCTGCACGCGACGCCGGCGGCGATTGCTTCGTGCAGTACTCGAATGCGCTCAACACGCGCGCGCAGGAACGCCTGGCGCTGGAGGCGCAACTGCGTCACGCGATCGAACGCAATGAGCTGGAGTTGCATTTCCAGCCGCAGCAAGGACTGACGGACGATCGCCTGGTCGGCTTCGAGGCGCTGGTGCGCTGGCGCCGCAACGGCGAGTTGATCTCGCCGGCCGACTTCATCCCGCTGGCTGAAGAGTCCGGACTGATCGTGCCGATCGGCGACTGGGTGCTGGCCGAAGCATGCCGCCAGGCCAAGATATGGAGCCTGGAAACGCCACGCAAATTCGTCATCGCGGTGAACATTTCGCCGCGCCAGTTCCATCATCCATCCTTCCTGCGCCGTGTCACCACGACGCTCGCCGAAAGCATGATCGATCCGTCCTTCATCGAGCTGGAGATCACCGAAGGCATCGTCATGCGCGATGTCGAACGCACCATCGAATTGCTGGAAGATCTGCGCAAGCGCGGCCTGACGCTGGCGATCGACGATTTCGGCACGGGCTATTCATCGCTGGCTTACCTCAAGCGATTCTCCATCGACAAGCTCAAGATCGACCAGTCCTTCATCCGCCACCTGCGTCCCAACAGCGAAGACGCGGCGATTGTGCAGGCGGTCATCAACCTGGGCCACCATCTAGGCTTGTCGGTGATTGCCGAAGGCGTGGAAACCGTGACCCAGCGCGAATTGCTGCGCGCCTGGGGCTGCGATGAAATCCAGGGTTACTTCTACGGCCGGCCCTTGTCGGCCGACAAGGCCACGCAGTTCATCTTCGATAACTGATAACGGCTGACAAAACGCCGCCAGCGGGGTTTTGTCAGCCGTTGTCCGCTTGCGGACGACGCGGCGCCAGCAGATTGCCGGTCATGACCAGCACCGGCTGGTTGTCCTGGTTGAAGGTGGTGACGCGGTGCTTGAGAAAGCCCTGGTGCGGCTTCGATTGCGAGAACTTCAGTTCCAGCACTTCCACCTCGATGTGCAAGCGGTCACCCGGACGTGTCGGGCGCGGCCAGCGAAATTCCTCAAAGCCGGCGCCGATGATGCCACCGTGGATCGGCAGGGTTTTCACAAGCAAGCGCATGGTCAGCGCTGCGGTATGCCAGCCGCTCGCGGCCAGTCCGCTGAAAAAGCTCTGCGCGGCGGCGGCCTCGTCCAGATGGAAGGGCTGCGGATCATAGCGCGTAGCGAACGCCTTGATGGCGTCGGCGCTCAACTCCTCATCGTCGGCGTGGCTGAATTTCTGGCCGGGGATGAAGTCTTCCAGATAGAGCAAATTGACGGACATGGCGGTCTCTCTTGACTTGTTTTATAATGTAGATTGCAAAATGATAGTTAGTTGTTCATCCGAATGATAGTCAGCTATATGGGACTTGTCCATGGAACGTAAAAGCTTTGGCAACATGCAATGCCCGGTAGCCCGTACGCTGGAGCGCGTGGGCGAGTGGTGGAGCATCCTGATCCTGCGCGACGCGCTGCACGGCCTGACCCGCTTCGACCAGTTCCAGAAGAGCCTGGACATCGCACCGAACATGCTCACGCGCCGGCTCAACTCGCTGGTCGAGTCCGGCCTGCTGGAGCGCCGCCAATACAGCGAACGACCGCCGCGCCACGAATACATCCTGACCGACCTGGGACGCGATTTCCGTTCCATTCTGGTCGCGCTCAACACCTGGGGCAACAAGCATTTTGCGCCGGAAGGCCCGAGCGTACTGCTGGTCGATGCGACTACGGGCGAGGAAGCCGAGCCGGTAATGATCGACGGCAAGAGCGGTAAGCGCCTGAATTCACCCGATTTCGTGTTCGCGCCGGGGCCACAGGCCAATGAAGGCATGAAGGCGCGCATCAACTTTGCCCGCGAGCGCGCTGCCGAAGCCGCCGCCAACGATGCGGCAGCGAGTCCGTCTGCGATGCTTGCTGAGAGCAAGTCAGCCAAGCCGGCCAAGGCGCCGCGCAAGAAGGCGGCTTCGCGCAGCGCCTGATTCCCCTTTATTTTTCCTGTTTCGTTTGTCTCCATGGCGTCGTTGCTGCGACGCCATTTTTTTGCCCGGTTTCTGTCAACCGACGGAAGTAAATTAGCGCAATAGCCCATTTCTGCGGTCTTTCGTACAAGATGCACTGACAGGTTTCTTCCATTTGGACTACATATACCGAAGCTTTTTTCTGATCCACAAAACCCGACGACTGTTAAATAATTCCGATACGCATACAAGTCAGCATCAACCGCAAGAAAAAAGCGAACATGCCTGGCCAGGAGGCTATCCGGCGGAAATCAGGCGTCGGACATGGCCTTCCTGCGGTACCTCGCTTAAGCCAAATACGTCTTTCAACAAGGAGCACGACATGCCTGTCCAGAATCCGGAAATCATGTCTGGCCTTCTTGATTTCGCGATTATGGTCGTTGGCATTATTTTTATTTTCTGTGGGTGGCTCGTCCTGAAATTTCTCAAGGCGTGGGAAGACTGGGATATCTGGGAACGGGAAAACATGCTTGGCCGCCTGACGGAAAGGCGGAACAACGGTGATCTCTGAAAAGCTGCCGGGAACGGTCTGATCAATTCCGCTGCGCGTTCTTGTTTTCAATCTTCCGGCCGGCCTCGGCCTTGGCATTGAAGACTGTTCTCAGCCCAACTACAAGGAAACTCCCATGCGGTCTTGCCGGAATTTACTCTTCATCCGACTTTTGTTGGCTGCCAGTTTGCTGGCATCAGGAATGGCAGCTTCTGTCGCACACGCAGAAAAGAAATCGCTGCTGATCCTTGAGCCAAAAACAGGGGCGACAGTAACCAGTCCTTTCAAAGTGCGCTTTGGTGTCACCGGTATGAAAGTGCGCCCCGCGGGAGAGGTGACTGAAGGCACCGGCCATTACGTCCTGCTAATCGATCATGGGCCGGTAGGGGAAGGAAAGGTGATTCCCGTGGATGACAGCCATTTACATTACGATAAAGGAGAGACGGAAGTTGAAGTCTCCCTTCCACCTGGAAAATACAAGCTGCTCGCGCAATTCGCCGACGGTGCACAACGCTCCTATGGACATATGTTGAGTCACGGTATCAATGTGATCGTCAAATAGTACGTGCAAATAGGCGTGCAATAGCGCCAAGCTCGACAAGAGCGACTGACAAAGCTGACAGTTCTTCCCTACGACCGGAAACGGCTTCCACCGCTAATCAACAACGAGATTTCTCCTTAGAATTTCTACGTCACGTCAATTTCTGGCGAGGCGCTACTTTTCTTTTTTTATGGAGAATTACGTTATGTCCACTCAAAATACCCGCGGCGGAAGCCACGAGCAACATGTCAAAGCCGGCGAACAAAGCCACAAAAACACAGGTTCCAGCTCCGGCTCGTCGAATCAAGGCCAATCTGCAGGTTCGCGCGGTGGCAGCCACGAACAGCACGTCAAGGCCGGTCAGCAAAGCCACAAGAACACCAAGTGATTTTCCTCCTGGCCAGTCCAATTTCTGGCTTTACACCGCTCTACGCTTTGTGCAGAGCGGTGTTTTTTATAACCCCAAGATAAGGAGAGAAAGATGAGTATCGAAAAGAGACTGCCATCCCGTGAAAATATCTCGCCTGCGCAAGGGGCTGGCGATGCAACTGTTCGCCCCGGATCGTCTCCCACGGGAGCGATCGAAAACCGGGAAACCTCCACTGACACAGCCAATAAGGAGATAGCCAAGCCGGAACAAATTATTTCTACGAACAGTCCGTCTGCAAAAAAAGCGCGCTCCGATTCGTAGCGCTGCGCAGCTTGAGCAGTGCTTTGGGTGTTGGTGCATCGGTTCGTTGTTACCCACTTGCTCGGCGTTTCGGGCCTTTTGAAAGCTTCCCATGTGCGCTCTGTATACCGTTCCAGCCATGACGTTCGGGTTGAGGGACCCATCGCCGAATTTGTTTTAGCAGCATGTATTCAATAAGGAGATGAAGATGACGATTATTTCTGAAGTAATGACACGTGGCGTAAGAACTTTGCAACCTCACGATCAAGTGAAGTTGGCAGCCAAACTGATGGATGAACTGGACGTCGGTTCCTTGCCGGTTTGTGATGCCGGCAAACTGGTGGGCATTGTCACAGACCGGGATCTGGTCGTGCGTGGTCTGGCCAGGCGCTCGTCAGTGGATCAACTCGAAGTACAAGAACTGATGAGCAGCGAAGTGGCCTATTGCCTGGAAAAGCAGACCGTGGAAGAAGCCTTGGAATACATGGGAGGAGACCAACTGCGTCGCCTTCCCGTTCTCAACGAAGAAAAGCAACTGGTCGGTATCGTCACTTTGGGCGACATCGCCTCCAAAGAAGAACAACCGGAGACGGATGAGACGCTTGCCGAAATCTCGTCCGACCTGCCCAAGTAAGGAAGACTCACCAGGAACAAGAGCCGGCGATACCAGTCGCCGGCCCGCCGCTTTTGTTCACGCATACGTTTCTCAGGCCCGTTTATTTTCAAGCCCGTTTATTTCAAGCCCGTTTACGGCTCGTCAAGGCGCGGCCCAGAACGAACGCGATTCCGAGGAAGACAAGCCGCGAAGCGACCGGTGCGCGGGAGGTGGCGAATGTGTAGGGAGATAGCGGCATGACTTTCGTTGCGCCGCCACGCTCGCGTATCGATGCGTTGGCGAGGGGGGCATGTAAAGCGTTTCCATCGTCGGTTTTTGGCGTCTCGGTGCGCTGTTGAGAGAACATGCAGTTCTTGAGATAGACGTCCAGCAGAGCGGGGACGCATTTATTGGTGCTGGAGATCAGCTTTGATGCCGCACCGACGTAGATATCCCGACGCGGCTGCTGAGCCGCCGTGAGAATCGCTTCGGCGGCAATGGCCGGTGCATAAACCGGTGGCGGCAATTTGGGTTCCACCTCCATATAGTTTTTGGCATGACGGACAAATTGCGTGTCCACCCCTGCAGGTTTGATCAAGGTGACGGAGATGGGAACGTTTTCTTCGGCCAACTCCACTCGCAGTGAATCGGTAAAACCTTTGACCGCATGCTTGGATGCGGAATAGGCGCCTTGAAGAGGTACTGCCACATCCGACAGTTCACTGCCCAGATTGATGATCGCTCCGCCGGCTTGACGCAAATGCTCAACGGCTACCAGGCTGCCATTCACGACACCCCAGTAATTGGTGTCAAAAAGACGGCGCTGATCTTCCAACGAGACCTCTGTATTGCGACCATAAATGGATACCCCGGCATTATTGATCCAGGTATCGATTTGTCCAAATTGAGCGATCGCTTTCGCGGCAGCTTCTTCCAATGCAGAGCGATCGGCCACGTCTGCGACTGCCCAGATGGTTTTCTTTCCGGCAGGATCCAGCTCTTTTGCAATACGATCCAAGGCGTCCTCGTTGCGCGCAATTAGCAAGAGATTAGCGCCACGCGATGCGGCAAGCCTGGCTGTCACAAGGCCGATGCCGCTGGTGGCTCCTGTAATCACGATGGTTTGATCCGAAATCTTTTTTAGTTGAATACGCATGAGAAACTCCATTGCAGAAGAATCAGGCCGCATGCCGGAAACCCTGGGCATGCGGCCTGCCAGCCTGAGGCTAAGGATTAGCGGGACTGATTGTTGCCACCGCCGCCATGGCTGTTTTGGCCACCCTTGCGGCCAGCTTCACGTGCTTCCTCGGAACTGAATTCATGTCCGGTTCCTTTTTCGTGGGAAGCCTTGCCGCCTTCACTTGCGATTTCACGTTGCTTCTCGGGATCCATCGAAGCGAAGCCGCGGTTACTGGTGCTACCTTGGTTTTGTTGATCAGCCATTGTGTTTCTCCTTAAGGGGGTTAAGTGAAAAACCAGGACGTTCTGCAAACCTGGTGAGACAGATCGTAAATAGTTTTGCCGAGTATCGGCATCGGAGCATTTCCACTCTTCAGGTCGGCGCCCACTGGCGAGGATGACAGCGTCGCTGAAGACGAGCTTGCGCTCTCGGTTGAAAAAGAACGCGAGAATGCGGGGCATGGGACAGGCGCCAAATTACAGAGCGGTATCGGGCAGCATCATCATCCAAAATGGAACCGCCGATGATGCTGCAATTGCAGGCAAGAGGATCGCGCCTCGCGATGCGCCTCGAGAATGATGTGATGCGCACGACAAACAGCACGACAAACAGCAGTTAAAACACGAGCTTGACAGCGTTGCTGTCGCTGGTTAGTATGCATATACATTGATGCATATGCATTGATTGTTTAATTTGCCGGAAAGCTGAATTTTCATGTTCAACCAATGCACCTGTACCCGCCTGCGTCGTCTGACGCGGCGGATTACCTCGATATACGACCGGCATTTGCTGCCGGACGCGCTCACCATCAGCCAATACTCCTTGCTGAGCCGGGTGGGGCGGCATGGCTCCATCGCCAATCTGCGCCTGGCTGCGGAAATGGGCATGGATCGCAGCACCCTCAGCCGCAACATCAAGCCGTTGATGGCTGCAGGCTGGATCGCCACGGTCGACATGCCTCCCGATGAGCAGGTCGACAAGCGCTCGTTCGGACTCGGTCTCAGCGAAGCGGGTCAGGCCAAGCTGGCTGCCGCCCGCCCCAATTGGGTAGCGGCGCAGCTGGAAATCGACGGCCTGCTCGGCGAGGATTTGCATGCCGCCTTGTCGGGCATGATCGACGAGGCCTACGACAAATTGCAGGAAGCCTGATCCGGGAATTCCGGGGCAGGCAGTATCAACGCCGCTTAAATACATCCGCCATCAATGCCTGCGCGCATTGATGGTTTTTTATTCACCATTATTTTGAATGAGCGTCATGAATAAAGTCACTCAAGCCATCGCGCAGCGCACCTCGCACCGTTTCAGTTATGCGTGGGTCGTCGTCGCCGTGATCTTCCTCGTCCTGCTGACCTCGGCCGGCATCCGCGCTACGCCGTCGGTCATGATCCTGCCGCTGGAACATGAATTCGGCTGGAACCGTTCCACCATCTCGCTGGCGATTTCCTTCAACATTGCCTTGTACGGTCTGATCGGCCCGTTCGCCGCCGCCGCCATGCAGCGTTTCGGCATTCGTCCCGTGGTGATGGGCGCGCTGGTGCTGCTGTCGATCGGCACCGCGCTCAGCACGCTGATGCAGATGCCGTGGCACATGGTGATGACATGGGGTTTGCTGGTCGGCTCCGGCACCGGCGTCGCCGCCAATACGCTGGGCGCCACCATCGTCAGCCGCTGGTTTGAAATGCGTCGCGGCCTGGCGATGGGCTTGCTGACGGCCAGCGCCGCGACCGGGCAAATGGTGTTCCTGCCGCTGATGGCATCGATGGTCGAGCATTACGGTTGGCGTTCGGTGGCCTTCCTGGTGGCGATCGTCGCCGCCGTCGCCGTACCGCTGGTGGCCTTGTTCCTGCCGGAGCGTCCATCCGACGTCGGCCTGCGTCGCTACGGCCAGGCCGCCGACGCGCCGGAGGATGCGGCCGTGAAGGCGCGCAACCCGCTGGCGATCGCGTTCGACGCGCTGCGCCAGGCGATGAAGGTGCGCGATTTCTGGCTGCTGTTTTTCAGCTTCTTCGTCTGCGGCATGAGCACCAATGGCTACATCGGCACGCAGTTCATCGCCATGTGCAACGACTACGGCATTTCCGAAGTCGGCGGCGCCAGCATCCTGGCGGCGATGGGCATGCTCGATCTGGTCGGCACCACCTTGTCCGGCTGGCTGTCGGATCGTTTCAATCCGCGCGTGCTGCTGTTCTGGTACTACGGCCTGCGCGGCATCGCGCTGATCTTCCTGCCGTATGCGTTCGGTCTCGATTATTTCGGCCTGACCGTGTTCGCGATCTTCTACGGTCTCGACTGGATCGCCACCGTGCCGCCGACCGTGCGTCTGGCCAACGATGTGTTCGGCCGCCTGGCTGCACCGATCGTATTCGGCTGGATCGTCGCCGGTCATCAGCTTGGCGCCGCCGCCGCCACCACGATCTCGGGCTTCATGCGCGCCAACCTCGGCGACTACACGGCGTCGTCGATGCTGATGGGCGTGGCCTGCCTGGTCGGCGCGGTGATGGTGTTGCGCATCAAGGGGCAGCAGCATGACAAGCCGGTGGCGGTTCCTGCATAAACGGCTTCTTCCGTGCCACGCAAAAACGCCCGCTTCACGTTGATGAAGCGGGCGTTTTTGTTTTTGCGCTGTTGCAGGGCGATTGCTGCGGGATTACCTGGCCAGCGCCTTGCGCAGGCTGGAGGTCGCCAGATCGACGGCGCTCTTCGCAGCAGGGGTGTCGCCCAGCGCATTGAGCATCACGAAGTCATGGATGGTGCCGAGGTAGCGCACCTGTGTCACCGGCACGCCGGCCTTGGCCAGCTTGGCGGCATAGGCTTCTCCTTCATCGCGCAGGACGTCGTTTTCATCCGTGATGACCAGCGCCGGCGGGAGATCCTTCAACTGTTCCAGTGTGGCGTTCAGCGGCGCGATATGCGGATCCTTGCGGTTGGCGCCGGCCGGCAGGTAGGCGTTCCAGAACCACTTCATCGCTTCCCTGGTCAGCCATGGGCCGTTGGCGAACTGGTTGTACGAACCGTTTTCAAAATTGGTGTCGGTCACCGGATAGAACAGCACCTGGTACTTGATCGCCGGACCCTTGCGTTCCTTCGCCAGCAGGCTCACCACGGCAGTCATGTTGCCGCCCACGCTGTCGCCGGCAATCGCCAGGCGGCTTGCATCGACGTTGAATTCCGCAGCATGTTCGGCGACGTATTTGGTCGCGGCGTAGTCCTGTTCGATGGCGATCGGATAGCGCGCTTCCGGCGAGCGGTCGTAGTCGACGAAGACCACGGCGACCTTGGCGCCGTCGACGATCTGGCGCACCAGGCGATCATGCGTATTGACGTCGCCCATCACCCAGCCGGCGCCGTGGAAGTACATCACCACCGGCAGTGTTTCCTTGTTGCCTTGCGGACGCAGGATGCGGATGCGGGTGCTGCCGGTCGGACCGACCGGGATCACGCGGTCTTCGATGTCGGCGGCCGGCTTGGCGACCTTGCCGGACTGTGCGCCGGCCAGCAGGTTGCGCGCTTGTTCAGGTGTCAGCGTATAGATAGCAGGACCGCCGGCGGCGGCCAGCGCGTCGAGGAAGCCTTGGGTTTGCGGTTCCACGGAAGCAGCGGAGGCAGATTGGGCGGCCGAAGCGGCGGCGAGGGCGATGGCGCTGAGGGCGAGCAATTGTTTGATCGATTTCATGATGTTTCCTTTCGGGGAGGGGCGAGGGGTTTTGTATTCGAACAATTAAATTGTGTACAATGTATTTGATGCTTTGGCAGATGAAACAAGTCATGCATGCGCTTGCCTTTCTGGGGCGAGGGGCAGTGCATGGAACGAATAATAAATTGTTGAAAATTAAATTGCAAGCAATTTAAAACAAAATACAACAACATCATTTTTTGCCTTCCGGCAGGGAGTGGGGGGGGCTTGCGCCATGCGGGCGCAAGCAATGCATCAACGCAGCATCAACGCTGCATCAATCAATCCCACTGCGGCGCAAAGTCCGGATTGGCAAGGCGTTCTCCCTTGTCCAGCTTGGCGATGGCGGCCATCTCGGCGTCGCTGAGGCTGATGTTCTGCGCTGCCAGATTGCTTTCCAAATTGGCTCGCTTGGTCGATGAAGGAATCGTTGCGAAGCCTTGCTGCAGCGACCACGCCAGCGCGATCTGGGCCGGATTGGCTTGGTGCGCCCCGGCAATCTCAATGATGGTTGGATCGTCCATCACCTTGCCGTAAGCCAGCGGCATGTAGGCCGTCAGGTGGATGCCTTGGCTGCGCGCGAACTCGACCACTTTGCGGTTTTGCAGGAAGGGGTGGATCTCGATCTGCTGGGTGGCGATTTCCTGTGCGCCGACAACGGCGATGGCTTGCTGCAGATGGGCAATGGTGAAGTTGGACACGCCGATCAGCCTGGTCAGTCCCTGCGCCTTGGCTTCGGCCAGCGCTTCCATACAGGTCGCGACGGCGATGCTGTCGTTGGGCGCGGGCCAGTGGATCAGCGTCAGGTCGACCTGGTCCATCTGCAGTTTGGCCAGACTGTCCTTCAGGCTCGGAATCAGTTTGTTCTTGCCGAGGTTGTCGGTCCAGATCTTGGTGGTGACGAACAAGTCCTTGCGCGCCAAGCCGGCAGCGGTGACGGCTTGGCCCACCTCGGCTTCGTTGCCGTAGATCTGCGCAGTGTCGATGTGGCGGTAACCGAGTTCGAGGCCGTTGGTGACGGAGCCGATGACTTGCTGTCCTTTCAGGCGAAAGGTACCGAGGCCGAAAGCGGGAATGGTGTTCATGGAATTCCTTGAAGGTTGAAATGGTGCGCGGACGATGGCCGACGCGAAGGCGGTGGAAGCTGGCGGGGCTTACTCCATGGACCGCAGTATGCGGGCAAAGTGCTATTGCAAAAATACGGTGCAAGGCAAAACTTTATTGCGTCCAAGGCAAATATCGATCGCGCCGAAGCTGCCTGATTCTATTTTCGAATATTTCGATGATTGATCGTTATTCTTTCCGTTTTTCTTTCATACGTCGTTCGCCCATACTTCGCTCCATGGTGAACGGCACAGACAAAGACGGACACCAACGCAGCAATCACCCCTTATCGAATTAATCGTCAATACCTCAGGAGAACATCATGGCAATCGCAAAAGCACAACCAGGCAAAACACTGTTGAACCCAACCAACCACACCCTGATCATGATCGACCATCAGTCGCAAATGTCGTTTGCCACGCACTCGATCGATATGGTCACGCTGCGCAATAACGTCGCCCTGGTCGCCAAGGCCGCCAAGGAATTCAAGGTGTCGACGATTTTGACGACCGTCGCCGAAAAATCCTTCTCCGGCCCGATGTTCGATGAAATCAAATCGGTGTTCCCGAACGACGAAGTGATCGACCGCACCAGCATGAACACCTGGGAAGACCCGCGCATCGCCGACCGCGTCAACGCCATCGGCAAGGAAAAGATCGTGCTGGCCGGCCTCTGGACCTCGGTCTGCATCGTCGGCCCTGCGCTGTCGGCGCTGGACCAGGGCTTTGAAGTCTATGTCATCACCGACGCCAGCGGCGATGTCTCCAACGAAGCGCATCAACGCGCCGTCGAACGCATGATCCAGCTGGGTGCACGTCCGATGACTTCGCTGCAATACCTGCTCGAACTGCAACGTGACTGGGCTCGTACCGAGACCTACAATGAAACCGTCACCACCGCGATCGCCAATGGCGGCGCTTACGGCCTGGGCCTGATTTACGCAAAGACCATGTTCAACGCTTCCGAAGGCCATTAATTCTTCGGCACGTATTTCCGGGATCCCGCTTCCCCACGAACGGGATCCCGTAGTTTTAGACCTCCCCTGACAACACAACACCAACGAACAACCCCAGGAGTGAACATGAGCGCCGACCTGATTCTGCTGAACGGAAATTTCCACACCATCGACAAAGCACAGCCGCTGGCAAGCGCCGTCGCGATCAAGGACGGCAAGTTCCTCGCCGTCGGCGACGCCGAAGCCGCCATGCGCCATCGCGGCGACGCCACCAAAGTGGTCGACCTGAACGGCCGCAGCGTGGTGCCGGGCCTGAACGATTCGCACATCCACCTGATCCGCGGCGGCCTCAACTACAACCTCGAACTGCGCTGGGAAGGCGTGCCTTCGCTGGCTGACGCCTTGCGCATGTTGCGCGAACAGGCCTTGCGCACACCGCATCCGCAGTGGGTGCGCGTGGTCGGCGGCTGGACCGAGTTCCAGTTTGCCGAGCGCCGCATGCCGACGCTGGAAGAAATCAACGCCGCCGCGCCCGACACCCCGGTGTTCATCCTGCATTTGTATGATCGCGCCTTGCTCAACCAGGCTGCGCTGCGCGCCGTCGGTTACAACAAGGACACCCCGAATCCGCCGGGAGGCGAGATCCAGCGCGACGCCGCCGGCAATCCGACCGGCATGCTGATCGCCCGTCCCAATGCCATGATCCTCTACGCGACGCTGGCCAAAGGCCCGTCGCTGCCGCTCGAGCAGCAAGTCAATTCGACGCGCCAGTTCATGCGCGAACTCAATCGCCTCGGCGTCACCAGCGTGATCGACGCCGGCGGCGGTTTCCAGAATTATCCGGAAGACTACGCCATCATCGACCAGCTGGCGCGCGAGCAACAGCTCACCGTGCGCATCGCCTACAACCTCTTCACGCAGAACAAGGGCAAGGAGCTGGGCGACTTCCAGCGCTGGACCGACATGATCAAGCCGGGCCAGGGCGACGACTTCTATCGCCACAACGGCGCCGGCGAAATGCTGGTGTTCTCGGCGGCCGACTTTGAGGACTTCCTCGAACCGCGTCCGGAACTCGCCGCAGGCATGGAAGACGAACTCGAGAAGGTCGTGCGCCATCTGGTGTCCAACCGCTGGCCGTTCCGCCTGCATGCGACCTACGATGAATCGATCAGCCGCATGCTCGACGTCTTCGAAAAAGTGAATCGCGACATTCCTTTCAACGGCCTGCACTGGATCTTCGACCACGCCGAAACCATCTCGCCGCGCAACATCGAGCGCGTGCGCGAACTCGGCGGCGGCCTGGCGATCCAGCACCGAATGGCGTTCCAGGGCGAATATTTCGTCGACCGCTACGGCAAGGAAGCCGCCAGGGCGACGCCGCCGGTGGCGCGCATGCTGGACATGGGCGTGCCGGTCGGCGCCGGCACCGATGCCACCCGCGTCGCCAGCTACAACCCGTGGACCGCGCTGTACTGGCTGGTCTCGGGCAAGACCGTAGGCGGCCTGCAACTGGCCGAAGCCGGTTTGCCGCGTGAAACCGCGCTGGAACTGTGGACCGCAGGCAGCGCCTGGTTCTCCAACGAGCAGGACAAGAAGGGCCGTATCAAGGCCGGACAGTTGGCTGATCTGGTGGTGTTGTCGTCCGACTTCTTCAGCGTCGCCGAAGAAGACATCAAGGCCATCGAATCGGTGATGACCGTGGTCGGCGGCAAGATCGTCTACGGCGCCGATGAGTTCGACCCGCTGGCGCCGCCGGCCATCCCGGTGCTGCCGGACTGGTCGCCGGTGAAGAACGTGCCGGGCCACTACAGCGCACGCAAGTCGGGCACGCAGAGCGGGCAGCAGCAACGCCGGGCTATCCTGCCGCATCAGTGCGCAGGCGCTTGCAACGTGCATGCTCACTCGCACGATGTCGCGCGCCGCTCGTCGGTGCCGGCGTCGAATTTCTCAGGCTTCTGGGGCGCGCTCGGTTGCAGCTGCTTCGCGTTCTGATCGGAGTATCAACATGACTTATTCCAAAATCATCTGGGGCCTGTTGCTCTCCTTCGTGGTCGGCTTTTGCTGCCACCTCGCGCAAATCCCGGTGCCGTCGCCGCCGGTCCTGAGCGGCGCCTTCCTGGTGTTCATGATGAGCAGCGGCTACTGGCTGGTGGATCGTTACCTGGCCGCCAAGGAAGCCAAGGCAAAGCAAGCCGGGGTGCAAGCATGAGCGCGCTGTTCACGGGCGCCGTGCTGGGCACGCTGATCGGCGCGGTCTGCCGCTGGTTCGGCCTGCCGTCGCCGACGCCGCCGACCCCAGTCGGCGCTTCGCTGGTGGTGGCCATGACATTGGGTTACGTGCTTGCCGGCTATGTGCTGGCGGGGCACTTCTGATATTTCCGTTATTTCTGATTCAGGAGAATCGACATGCAAACATTTCAAACTGCGCCAACCGCGAAACAAAATTTTTTCCTGCGCCTGCTGTGGGCGCCGGCCCAGGATCTCGGCCTGCTGTTCCTGCGCCTGAGCGGCGCCTTGCTGCTGCTGTATGTGCACGGCCTGCCCAAGATCATCAACTTCGCCGGCGAGCTGGCGCATATTGACGATCCGCTGCACGTCGGCCGCGCGTTCACGCTCGGCTTCGCGATCTTTGCCGAAGTCCTGTGCCCGGTGCTGATCGTACCCGGCATCCTGACGCGGCTGGCCAGCGCGGCAGTGCTGGTGTTGCTGGGCGTGTCGATGTTCCTGGTGCACCCTGACTGGAGCGTGGCGGAGGGCCAGTTCGGCTGGTTGCTGATGATCGTGTTCGGCAGCATCGCCTTGATGGGCGCCGGCCGCTATTCGATCGACGCCGCCCTGGCGAACAAAGTCGAGGACTGAGATGGCTGCGCTGAATAGTCCCGATCGCGTTACTTCATTTCGTTATCCTAATCGCGCCACCTGCCAGGGCATTGCCATGAGTTTCGTGGCCGGCTACGTGGATACGCTGGGCTTCGTCGCCTTGTTCGGATTGTTCACCGCCCACGTCACCGGCAACTTCGTGCTGATCGGCAGCGAACTGGCGAATCCTTCCCACGGCGTATTGATCAAGTTCCTGGCTTTTCCGGCGTTCATCCTGTCGGTAGTCATGACACGGCTGGTGGTGCTTGCGCTGGAGCGCAGCGGCAAGCCGGCCTTGCCTTGGGTGCTGATGCTGCAACTGGTTTTCCTGCTGGCGTTCATGGGCTTCGGCCAGAGCATTGCGCCGGTCGGCGTGGCCGATGCACGCGCCACCGCCGCCTTGCTGGCAGGCATGTTCGGCGCTGCTGCGATGGGTATCCAGAACGCCGCCGCCCGCTTGATTTTGCCGCAGGCGGCGCCAACTACCGTCATGACCGGCAACGTCACGCAACTGGTCATCGACGTGACCGACATCGTGCGCGGCGCAGCGGATGACACGGTGCGCCAGCGCTGCGTCAAATTCTTCTGGCCCATCGTGGCGTTCGGCGTGGGTGCGATCGGCGGGGCGTTTGCCTACCATCAGGCGTTGTTCTTCGCGCTGTTGTTGCCGGTGTTTATCCTGATTGCGATGATCGTTGCGGAATTCCGTGCAGCGCAAGCGAGCAAGGCCTGAACGCCGCTTCGACCTATAATGTGCGTTGAGGTAATCGAACGATGAAAGTCGGCAGGAAGTAAAAAACGGGAAGGCAGTGGAACAGCGATGAGTTACTTGTATCACCTGATAGAACAGTACGGTCTGATCATCGTATTCCTGAACGTGCTGACCGAGCAGCTGGGCGCGCCGATTCCCGCTTATCCGACGCTGGTGATCACCGGCGCGCTCGCCTGGCGCGGCCAGTACCCCGTGGTGTTGCTGCTGCTGGTGGCGGTGGTCGCCGCGCTGATCGCCGACTACGTCTGGTACCTGGCCGGCCGCCGCTACGGTCGCCGCATCATGTCGACGCTGTGCCGCATTTCCCTTTCTCCTGATTCCTGCGTACGCCAGACCGAGTCGATCTATTCGCGCTGGGGCGCACGTTCGCTGCTGGTCGCCAAATTCATTCCCGGTTTCGCCTCGATCGCCAGCGCGCTGGCCGGCACCGTCGGGACTTCGCGCGGCAAGTTCCTGTTGTACGACGGCGTCGGTGCGGCCTTGTGGTCGGGACTGGCGATCTTTCTCGGCGCGTTGTTCAACACCGCCATCGACGACGTGCTGAGCGTGTTGGCCGAGCTCGGTCAGTACGGCATGATGCTGGTGCTGATCGGCTTCGCCGTCTTCATCGCCAGCAAATGGTGGCAGCGCCGCCGCTTCCGCAAGTCGCTGGAAATGGCGCGCATCTCGGTCAGCGAGCTGGATGGCCTGCTCAAGAGCGGCGTGCGCCCGACCATCGTCGACGTGCGTTCGCCGGCCTCGCAGCAGATCGGCCGGATTCCCGGCGCGCTGACGATTTCCAACCAGGAGATCCAGACTTTCGCGTTCGACGCGCCGATGGAAGATGAAGTCATCGTCTACTGCGCCTGTCCCAATGAAGCCTCGGCCGCGCTGGTCGCCAAGCAACTCATGCGGCGCGGCTACAAGCGCGTGCGGCCGCTCACCGGCGGCATCGACGCCTGGGTGGCGGCGGGCTATTCGATCGAAGCCTGAGGCGTTTTACTCTTCGTTCTGCTCTTCGTTCGACTCTATTTTTCGGAAAATTCCATGTTCAGAATCAGTCTCGATGCCCTGTTGATTCTCGATGCGATCGACCGGCGCGGTTCGTTTTCCGCGGCCGGGCTGGAGCTGCATCGGGTGCCGTCGACGATTTCCTATACGGTGTCGAAGCTGGAGCAGGACCTCGGCGTGCAGGTGTTCGACCGGCAGGGCCCCAAAGTTGTGCTCACGCGCGCCGGTGAAGAATTGCTGAAGGAGGGGCGCTACCTGCTCAAGGCGGCGGAAGACCTCGAGCATCGCGTGCGCCGCGTCGCCTCCGGCTGGGAAACCGAATTCACCATCGGCCTCGATTCACTGTATTCGGCGGCATCGCTGGAGTCGGACATCGTGGCGTTCTACCAGGTCGCCGACCGCACGCGCCTGCGCATCGCGCGCGAGTCGCTGGCCGGCACCTGGGAAGCGCTGCTTGATCGCCGCGTCGACCTGCTGATTGCGGCGCCCGGCGAAGGACCGGCAGGCGGCGGCTATGTGGCGGAGCAGATCGGCACGGTGAAGTTCGTCTTCGTGGTGGCGCCGCATCATCCGCTGGCGAAGATGGACAAGGTCCTGAGCAAGGCCGACCTGCATCCTTACCGCGCCATCAGCGTCGCCGACTCGGCGCGCAAGATGCCGCCGCGCACCGTTGGCCTGCTGTTCGGCCAGGACACCCTGACGGTGCCGGACATGCGCAGCAAATATGCGTTGCAACTGGCCGGCGTGGGCTTCGGATTCTTGCCGGAGCCGTGCGTGCGGAAGTCGATCGCATCCGGCGCGCTGGTGGTCAAGGAAGTCGAGCAGCCGCGCGCGGAGGAAACGTTTTCGCTGGCCTGGCGCGTCGGTGAAGACGGCGCCGCACTGACCTGGTGGCTCAAGCGCATGCGCGAAACGGACATCCTCAATCGCATGCTGTCGCAGATCGTCGACGGCGGTTTGTAGCGTCTGAGTGTACGCACCTACTGCGCGCACGCACAGCGCCATCAGCTCGCATGGCAAAGACGCCGCCAATCTGCATCTATATTGCAGCGATTAAAAAATCACTGTTCTGGCGATAAGTCCAAGTACTGCGCATACGACGATGACGTGAATGACATTGCGTTTAAAGCGAAACAACGCAACCACTGCTGCCAGGGCAATCAGCGCAGAGATCCAGTCAAAACCCTGATCCCATCCTTTCGGCCACAGCACATGAAAGCCGAAAAACGTCGCTAAATTTAAGATAACACCGACCACCGCAGCAGTAATCGCGGTGAGTGGCGCCGTGAATTTGATATCTTGATGCGTTGCCTCAACGAGCGGCCCGCCTGCCAGGATGAATAGAAACGATGGCAGAAAGGTGAACCAGGTGACGAGCGAAGCTGCCATTGCTCCGGCCAAAAACAGGTGATCTGGTCCCAAGACGGCTTTGGCGTAACCGCCAACAAAGCCGACGAATGCCACCACCATAATAAGTGGTCCCGGTGTCGTCTCTCCCAATGCCAGACCGTCAATCATCTGAGTCGGCGTCAACCAGGAGAAATGGCCGACAGCGCCTTGATAGACGTAGGGCAAAACGGCGTAGGCTCCGCCGAATGTCATGAGTGCGGCCTTGGTAAAGAACCATCCCATTTGAGCGTAGGTATGTTCCCAGCCATAGATCGCGGTCAGCCCACACATCGGGATGGCCCATAGAAGCGCACCGATCAGTACGATTTTGAGCAGTCCAGTCCAGCTGAACAGCGCATGCCGTGGTGTTGGCGTGTCATCGTCAATCAATGCCTTTCCGAATGATTTCTTTGAGGCTCCATGCCCTCCGCCAACAGCGAATTTCGACGGTGCTATTTTTCCTCCAAGGTAGCCGATCAGTGCTGCCATCGCCACAATGAGCGGAAACGGCAGATTGAGTGCAAAAATGGCGACAAACGAAACTGCGGCAATCGCCCACAGGACATTATTCTTGAGGGCGCGAGAACCGATGCGATGCGCTGCCTGCAGGACGATGGCAGTCACGGCAGGCTTGATGCCATAGAACAGACCTTCCACAACCGGTAAATGGCCAAAGGCGATGTATAGCCACGACAAGATAATCAAGATCAGCAAGGACGGGAAGACAAACAGGACGCCGGCAACGATGCCCCCAAACGTTCTATGCATTAACCAGCCAATGTATGTCGCAAGCTGTTGAGCTTCGGGGCCAGGCAATAACATGCAGTAATTCAACGCATGTAAAAATCGTCGCTCCGATATCCAGCGACGGTTTTCCACAAGCTCTTGATGCATGATCGAAATCTGTCCGGCAGGGCCGCCGAAGCTGATGAAACCCAACTTCAACCAGAAAAGAAAGGCCTCTCGAAAATTCACTGACGGAGATATGTCGTCGTTGGCTGGCGACGTGACTTCGATCTTACTCACTGACGGCCTCCGTGGCGAAGCTTGCCAACAATCCGTCAAAAATACCGGTCGCGGCTATTAAAAGTTGGTCGTCGTCTGCGATGGTGTTTTTCATTCCCGCCAGTACGCTTTCTATGCCGATGGATTCGGGCGGCTGTACACCGCCGGCGTCCAAGTAGTGAATCAGGGCGGCCAGCCGCTTCAATCCTGCCTGTTGCAAACCGAAGCTCATCACGAAGACCTCAAAGGTCACATAGCTTCCCATATGGCTGATGCTGGCCCCATCGAAGTCAAATCCAATCGCATCGGCAGGGCAATCATCGGGGGACTCGAGCCACAGAATGACAGCATGTGGATCTATGAAACGCCGTATAAGCCATGCGCTTGCCAGGCGGTCGACCCAAGGCCGACGACGTGTCGCCCAGGTTTTTCCTTGAAATCGGTCTCTCTTTCGTTCAGGAATCCGCCCCTCCGCCGGCATCGGTTCGTCGGGAGATGACGCATGCGCCAGTGCCAGCTCCAACTCATTGATGGCAGCGTCGACTTGCTGTTGAGCCGGCCCCGGAAAGAAATCGATCACGGATAGATCGATCAGCTGCTTGCGCAACTTCCTGATCTCTTTCGTGGCTTTGGGCAGGGTGCCTGCCGTCAGCGTTGCTCGCGCCTTCGCAACATCCGAGAGCAATGTCGCATAGTCTTCGTCTCGCTTGAACAGCTCAGAGAAATCCGTGGCCGTGGGCTCTTCGACTCGCAGGACGAACGCATTTCCTCCGCACGAAATCACCTCGGCGGAGATGCCTTCCAGCGTGTGCCGGTACTCGTCAAGATCGGGCATCAGATAGACCCCGTCACGCAGTACAGCGGCTCCGGATGCTTTTAATCCACGCCATATCCGCATGCGAGCAGTGGCGTTCTGCGTGGACAGGCTGCTAATCAATAAAAGATAATTCATGATGTAGAATACTCTACTATTTTGTAGCATATTCTACAAATATTTTTCTGTGCAGGGCCGGCGGCGCTTGGGCAAGGAAAAATAGAATTGAATATCGAAACGCCCGATAGGGATTCAAATGCTGCAGATGTAAAAAAAGCGCGACAGCTTGTGGCCGTCGCGCTTTTTCATGGGAGTGGAAGTTTATGCCGCAACCAGGCTGCCGATGGTTTCGCGGGTTTGCGCGATGGCTTTTTCAACAGCCGCTTCGCCCATGCCCAGGCCTTCGCTGTGCACGAAGGTGATGTCGGTCATGCCGATGAAGCCCAGCACGGCGCGCAGATAGGTCTCATGGAAGTCCATGACCTTGGCCGGACCTTCGCTGTAGACGCCGCCGCGCGACGTGAACACGTATACCTTCTTGCCCTGGATCAGGCCGACCGGACCGGTTTCGGTGTACTTGAAGGTCACGCCGGCGCGCGCCACGTGGTCGATCCAGGTCTTCAGTGTGGAGGTGATCGAGAAGTTGTACATCGGCGCGCCGATGACGATGATGTCGGCGGCATTGACTTCGGCGATCAGCTCTTCGGAGACCTTGACCAGTGCTTGCTGTTCGGTGCTGCGCTTGTCGGCAGGCGTAAAGAACGCGCCCAGTTTTTGCTCGTCCAGATGCGGGATCGGGTTGGCGGCGACGTCGCGTTCGACGACCACGCTGCCTGGTTGGGATGCCTGCAGCTTGGCGACGAATTCGCCGGCGACCTGGCGCGAGATCGAACCGCTGCTGCGGGCGCTGCTATTGATGAACAGAATGTTTGCCATGATGTTTTCCTTGTGGATGGTGTAGGTAGCGGGTGACGCGATGCGCTGCAGGACTGCAGCGCATCGGTGTTTCGGCGTTTTTAGTAAGGCAGATCGAACAGCAGGAATTCCGCTGCTTCGGCTTTTTCAAACGTGATCAGGCTTTCTGCGCTGATCTTCAGTGCGTCGCCGCCCGACAACTGGGTGCCGTTGACGGTCAGCCGGCCGCGGATCAGATGGACGTAGCCGAGGCGCTTGGCGCCGAGCGCATGTTCCAGCTTGGCGTCGCCGTTCAGGATCGAGGCGAAGATCGATGCATCCTGATGGATCAGCACCGAGTTATCGCGACCGTCGGACGAAGCGATCAGGCGCAGCTGGCCCTGCTTTTGCTCCGGCGTGAAGTTCTTTTCCTCGTAGCTGGGCGGGATGCCTTTCACGTTCGGCTGGATCCAGATCTGCAGGAAATGCACCGGCTCGGTCTTGGAGTGGTTGAACTCGCTGTGACGCACGCCGCTGCCGGCGCTCATGCGCTGGACGTCGCCGTAATGCAGCACCGAACCTGTGCCCATGCTGTCCTTGTGCTCCAGTGCACCGTCGAGGACATAGGAGATGATTTCCATGTCGCTATGACCGTGCGTGCCGAAACCCATGCCGGGTGTGACGCGATCTTCATTGATCACTTGCAGCGGACCGAAGCCCAGTTGTTGCGGATCGTAGTAATGACCGAACGAGAATGTATGGTGTGAATTCAACCAACCGTGATCGGCGACACCGCGTTCGTTGCTTTTGCGAATTTGAAGCATGTTTTTCTCCGTCGGTTAGTGCAGGCAAGGGCGTTTTCCACCTTGGAAAACTGCCTTCTTGTTTGCGTGTTCAAGTGGACAGAACGGAGTATGCGCGGGGCAAAATGAAAAGAAAAACGGAAAGATTGGCGGGCTATCATCGAATTATTCGATGATAAATGTAAGTGACTGATAAATAACGATTTATTTGTATGTATTGATTCGTTTTTCAGCCGGTTTTTGGTGATTTTTAACGCTCATTTTCAATAAATATCGAAAATTCGCTATCCCAAGTCTTAGACGAAAGCCGTACGGATCGGCGTGCCTTCGCGCAAGGTCTTGGTGACCGGCGTCTTCTCGCAGATTTCGGCGAGGCGCGTGAGCTGTTCCGGTGTCAGCGTATTGCCGAAGGTGACGGTGCGCTCGATGTTCTCCAGCCCGCAGTCGTCGCGCGAAAAACGCGCATCGATATGGATGGTGCCGAGGTCCCAGCCCTTGCGATCGGCATACATGCGCAAGGTCAGCGAGGTGCACGCGGCCAGCGCGGCCAGCAGCAATTCGTAAGGCGCCGCGCCGGTGTCGCTGCCGCCGTTGCTGGCGGGTTCATCCGCTTGCAGCTGATGGGTGCGGGCGCGGATGCGTTGCGCGTAGCCGGCGTCGTTGTGCAGATGGATGGTGGCCATGGTGCGAGCTCCTTCAATGCGGACGGGATGCGTGATTGTTGCACATTCCGTTTTCGGTTTTTGAGGTTTTCATGGGCGTAAAAAAAGCCTGCGCGCGGCAGGCTTTCTCCAAGCGCGAAAACCGAGTTTGCTTATGCGAAATTCTTCGCTGCGAAATCCCAGTTCACGATGCCCCAGAATGCTTCGGCGTACTTCGCGCGTGCATTGCGGTAGTCGATGTAGTAAGCGTGTTCCCAGACGTCCATGGTCAGCAGCGCCTTGCTGTCGGTGGTCAGCGGTGTGCCGGCGCCGGTGGTGTTGACGATGTCCAGTGTGCCGTCGGCTTTCTTGACCAGCCATGTCCAGCCGGAACCGAAGTTGGCCAGGCCTTGCTTGGTGAACTCGGCCTTGAAGGCGTCGAAGCTACCCCACTTGGCGTTGATGGCGTCAGCCAGTGCACCGCTTGGAGCGCCGGCGCCCTTTGGGGTCAGGCCGTTCCAGTAGAAAGTGTGGTTCCAGATTTGCGCTGCGTTGTTGAACACGCCGCCGGAGGACTTCTTGATGATCTCTTCGAGGGAGAGGTTTTCGAATTCTGTACCTGGGATCAGGTTGTTCAGATTGGTGACATAGGTCTGATGATGCTTGCCGTAGTGGTACTCGAGCGTTTCTTTTGAAATGGTTGGCGCCAGTGCGTCCAGTTCATAAGGCAGTGCCGGGAGGGTATGTGCCATGGTGAATCCTTTCGGGTATCGGTGATTGAAACGAATTTTTTATTCTGAGTCTGTGATTCTAAAGCGGATAGCGATTCTTTGCACTCTCGCGACAGGCTTTTGCGGGTGTTCGACGGCTCAAGTTGATGTAGGAAATTCAGGCATCACGGATAGCAATCGGGATGATTCTCAATACGCCTTGAGTTCCGTGTCAGTCCAGCGTCGGCTGTACGCTGGCGATGCCGACCTCGGCGCTGCCGTCGGCCAATCGCAGCGTGACGTTGCTGCGCGGTTGCAGTTCGGACGGCGCGCGCAGGACCTTGCCTTTGGCGTCGGTGACGATGGCGTAGCCGCGTTCGAGCGTGCGCTGCGGATTGAGCAATTCAAGCTGGGACGACTGCGCCGCCAGCGTCTGCCGCTGCCGCTGCACCAGCAGCGCGACGGCGTTGCCGATCCGGCGTTGATGACCGCTCACCAGCAGGCGCGCAGCACGGGTATCGGGCAGGCGATTTTGCAGGCGTGTCTGCAGATGCTGCAACTGATAGCGCGCACGCGTGACCGGCGTGCGCGTGGCGTGTTCGAGGCGCGCCTGCAGCGCACGCAGCTTGACGCGTTCGTGCGCGATGTAAGAAGCAGGGCTGACCAGCCGGCGCGACATCCAGTCGACGGTCTGGCCCTGTTCGGCAAGGCGGCGCCTGAGTGCGCGCGTGAGATCGGCGGCATGATTCTGCAACTGAGCCTGCCACTCGGCGCGCGGCGTCGCGCACAACTCGGCGGCGGCGGTCGGGGTCGGCGCGCGCAGGTCGGCGGCGAAATCGGCGATCGTGAAGTCGGTCTCATGGCCGACGCCGGAAATCACCGGCATCGGGCACGCCGCAATCGCGCGCGCCACGGCTTCATCATTGAAGGACCACAGATCTTCCATGCTGCCGCCGCCGCGACCGACCAGCAGCACGTCGCATTCGGCGCGCTGGGATGCAGTCTGGATGGCGCGCGCAATCTTCGCGCCGGCGCCTTCGCCCTGGACCGGCGTCGGATACAGGATCACGCGCACGTGCGGCGCACGGCGGCGCAGCGCCGTCAGGATGTCGTGCAGCGCCGCGGCTTGCGGACTGGTGACGATGCCGACGCAGCGCGGGAAGACGGGCAGGGGGCGTTTGCGGTCGGGATGGAACAGGCCTTCGTTCTCGAGCTTTTCCTTGAGGCGCAGGAAGGCTTCATACAGATTGCCGACGCCGGCGCGGCGGATCGCTTCGACGTTGAGCTGGTAATCGCCGCGCGGCGCATACAGCGTGACCAGCGTGCGCACCTCGACCTTGTCGCCTTCGCGCGGCGAGAAGCCGGCATGCTGGGCGCGGCCCTTGAACATCACGGCGCGCACCTGGGCGGCATCGTCTTTCAGGGTGAAATACCAATGGCCGGACGCAGCGCGGGTAAAATTGGATATTTCGCCGGACACCCAGACCAGCGGAAAGGTCCGCTCCAGCACGCGTGCGACCGCCTGGTTGAGCGCCGATACGGCGAGCACGGGCGGGCCGGACGGTGGAGCGGAAGGCGCGGGGCTGGAAAAATCGTCGTGGTTCATTGGCTGGCTTGAAGTCGAGGAGTCGGTGCGCGGTTTCTGTTCACGATGAAAAAATGCTTTGAAATCAATGCTCTTGCTGGTTTGCGAAGCGCTTGTTCACAATGTTATGCACAGGAAATGTGGATAAAGTGCACAGGATTTTAAATCGGTTCTGCTGCAGCGTCCGGCGAAACTTTGCCGGTCCCTGTATCTTGGCCTTGCCCGGCAAGGTGCAACGCGTTACATTCTGCACCGGAAAATCGAGCCGCGTTTAATGCGGCAACATATGTCATCACCCTTGTATTGAAGGAGTCTCTCTTGTTCGCAATCATCCAGGCCGCAGGCTGGCCGATCTGGCCGTTGTTGATCGCCTCCGTCATCGGACTCGCGCTGATCATCGAACGGCTCCTGTACCTGCGCCGCTCGCGCGTGTTGCCGGGCGACCTGTTGCCGGAAGTGGTGCGCGTCTATGAAAGCGGCCGCGTCAACGATGACGTGATCGACAAGCTGGAACAGAATTCACCGCTGGGCCAGGTGCTCGCCGCCGGCCTGCGCAACGTCGACGCGCCGCGCGAAGTCATGAAAGAAGCCATCGAAGAAGCCGGCCAGGCCGCCGCGCATCGCCTCGAACGCTATCTCACCACGCTCGGTACGATCGCCTCGCTGGCGCCGCTGATGGGCCTGTTCGGCACGGTCATCGGCATGATCGAAATTTTCGCTTCGCAAAACGCCGCCGGCACGAATCCGTCGCAGCTGGCGCACGGTATTTCGATTGCGCTGTACAACACCGGTTTCGGCCTGGCGATTGCGATGCCGGCGCTGGTGTTCTACCGTCACTTCCGCGCGCTGGTTGACGGCTTCGTGGTCGACATGGAACAGCAGGCCGTCAAGTTCGTCGACGTCGTGCACGGTTCGCGTCAGTAACAAGAAACAAGCTAAAGGAAGCGTCATGAATTTTCGCAAAGGCCGCGCGCGGGAAGAGTTGGAAATCAACCTGATCCCCTTCATCGACGTTTTGCTGGTGATCGTCATCTTCCTGATGGTGACCACCACATATAGCAAGTTCACCGCCTTGCAGATCACGCTGCCGACCGCCAACGCCGAGAAGGCGCTGGAGCAGCCGTTCGAACTGAACGTCGCGGTCGACGCTCAAGGCCGCTATGCCATCAACAACGTGCAGATAGCCGCACGCGATGCCGCCGGATTGGCGCGTGAATTGCAGAGCGCAGTACAGGCAAACTCGGCCAACACAGACACCAGCGGCGGCAAGCCCGATCCGGTGGTGATCATCAACGCCGACGCGCTGGCCGCGCACCAGACCGTGATCAACGTGCTGGAAGCGGCGCGCACTGCCGGTTTCGCCAAGGTCACGTTCGCCGCGCAGACCGGCGGCAAGTAAGCCGCACGCACGCCTCCCGCCTTGTCCGCACCCACTTCCTTCGAATCGACGCTGACGCGCGCCTGGCTGCGGCGCGGCTGGCTCGCGTGCCTGTTGTGGCCGCTGTCGCTATTGTTCGGCGCCGTTGCGCTGACGCGGCGTACGCTCTACCGGTCCGGCCTGAAACAGGCGACGCGCCTGGAAGTGCCGGTGGTGGTGGTGGGCAACGTGTTCGTCGGCGGCACCGGCAAGACGCCGCTGGCAATCTGGCTGGTGCAGGCCTTGCGACAGGCCGGCTATACACCCGGCGTGATTTCGCGCGGTTATGGTTCGGCGCAGGCCGAGGCGCGTCCCGTCACTTCAGGTTCCAAGGCATCGGAGGTCGGCGACGAGCCTCTGCTGATCGCCGAGCGCACCGGCTGCCCGGTGATGGTCGGCCGCAGTCGCGTGGCGGTGGGACAGGCTTTGTTGAAGGCGCATCCGGAAGTCGACGTGATCGTTTCGGACGATGGCCTGCAGCACTACGCGCTGGTGCGCGATGTCGAAATCGTGCTGTCGGACACGCGCGGCAACGGCAACGGTTGGCTGTTGCCAGCGGGGCCGCTGCGCGAACCGGCTTCGCGCCGGCGCGACTTTACGGTGTGCAACGTCGGCGCTGCAGGCAAGGCGCCTGCCGGCGCGTTCGGGATGCAGCTGGAGACGGATCAGGTCGAGTTGCTGAAAGATCGCGCCTGCCGCCAGCCGCTGGCCTCGCTCAGCGCCGCCGAAGGCATTGCCGCGGTGGCCGGCATCGGCAATCCGGCGCGCTTTTTTGCGACACTGGAGCAGGCCGGGCTGAACTTCGAACGGGTGGCATTGCCTGATCACTACGATTTTGCTCACAACCCGTTCGCCGCGATGGCGGCGGCGGTGATTCTGATCACCGAGAAGGATGCAGTAAAATGCAGGGCTATAAAGGCCATCAAAAACGACCCCCGCATCTGGGTCGTGCCTGTGACGGCGCGCATAGACGGCGCGCTGGCTGAACACATAGTGGAGAAACTCCGTGAACGCCCGATTGCTTGATATCCTCGTGTGCCCCATTTGCAAGGGCCCGCTCGAGTACGACAAAAAAGCCCAGGAACTGATTTGCAACGGCGACAAGCTGGCTTATCCGATCCGCGACGGCATCCCGATCATGTGGGCCGACGAAGCGCGTGATCTGGGCGCTGCGCCTGCCGGACCTGCTGCTGCGGTCGAACCGGCTGCTGAATAAAGAACAAGTTTCTGCAGTTTCTGTCGTTGTATGTCTGATTGCTGATTGATTCCCGCCATGTCCTTTACCGTCATCATCCCCGCACGTCTCGCTTCCACCCGTTTGCCGAACAAGCCCCTGGCCGACCTCGGCGGCAAGCCGATGATCGTGCGCGTGGCGGAACGGGCGGCTTTGTCGGGCGCATCACGCATCGTGGTGGCGACCGATCACCGCGACATTTATGCCGCCTGCGAACAGCACGGCATCGACGTCGCCATGACGCGCGCCGATCATCCCTCGGGCACCGACCGCATCGCCGAAGTGGCTGCGGCGCTGGACCTGGCCGAAGACGCCGTGGTGGTCAACGTGCAGGGCGACGAGCCGCTGATCGATCCCGGCCTGATTGCCGCCACTGCCGGCCATATCAAGGCCGACGTGCCGATGGCGACGGCCGCGCATGCGATCGAATTGCTGCCGGAGATGTTCAATCCCAATGTCGTCAAAGTGGTGCTGGACAAGGAAGGGTGCGCGATGTATTTCTCGCGCGCCGCGATTCCGTGGCATCGCGACGGTTTTGCGCAATCGAAGGACAGCCTGTCCGAGTTGCATAGCCACGAATTCGCGCCGCTGCGCCATATCGGCATGTACGCCTATACCAACAAGTTCCTCCAGATTTATCCGACGCTGACGGCATCGCCACTTGAACGTATCGAGGCGCTCGAGCAATTGCGCGTACTCTGGCACGGCTATTCGATCGCCGTGCACGTGACGTCGATGTTGCCGGAAGCCGGCGTCGACACGCCCGAGGATCTGGAGCGCGTCCGCAAGCATTTCGAAGCGCCTCCCGACAGTCCTCTGGTGGCGGCTATTTCCGCGCTGTAACGTCGGCTGCCTTTCGCGAGACAAATCGTCTCACCGATGATGCGCCACCAACGTGGTTTTGTAAGTCTCCTGTCATTCTCCATCGCGATAATTGAGGTCGGCTGGCTGCCTAAAAAATAGGCGTTTGTCATGATTCAGTAAGATTTTGTGGTAAGTTTCGTTCAGAGCAAGATGCAAGCGGCGTCACAGAGACAATCGCCTTCGATGGCAACAGTTGTACGGATCGCCATCGCAATAGAATTCAAAACTTCAATTTAGGAAAACATATGCGCCTCATCCTTCTAGGAGCGCCTGGTGCCGGTAAAGGTACGCAAGCCACTTTTATCAAGGAAAAGTACAACATTCCTCAGATTTCGACGGGCGACATGCTGCGCGCCGCCGTTGCCGCCGGCACGGAACTGGGAGTCGCCGCCAAGAAGGTCATGGACGCAGGTGGTCTGGTTTCCGATGACATCATCATCGGCCTGGTCAAGGACCGGCTGAAGCAGCCGGACTGCGCCAACGGTTATTTGTTCGACGGCTTCCCGCGCACCACGCCGCAAGCCGACGCCATGAAGGATGCCGGCGTCAAGATCGACTACGTGCTGGAAATCGACGTGCCAGACAGCGCCATCGTCGAGCGCATGAGCGGCCGCCGCGTGCATCAGCCTTCGGGCCGCACCTACCACGTCAAGTTCAATCCGCCGAAGGTCGAGGGCAAGGACGACGTCACCGGCGAAGCGCTGATCCAGCGCGACGACGACAAGGAAGAAACCGTCCTGAAGCGTCTGTCGGTGTACCACGAGCAGACCGAAGTACTGGTCGGCTACTACGGCAAGTGGGCCGAATCGGGCCAGCCGGGTGCGCCGAAGTATCGCAAGATCGCCGGCGTCGGACCGGTGGAGCAAATCAGAGAGAGTGCATTTGCGGCGCTGGCGTCATAAAATGAAGCGGACCATGTGTCCGCTTTTTTTATGTCAGCAGTGGATACTGCGGATACTGCAGATGCAGCAGCTTGGTGATAGACAGATTGAAAACAGGGGAGTCAGACGTAACCGATACGGTGTAACCAGGGGCGGCCCATCAAATCCATAAAAGAGGCCACGTAAAGTATTGCAGTGCGCAGTGTCCGTAATAACGCCGTGATCACCAGAGGCGTTGCTGCGGAAGGTCGTGATTGTTGACTTTGTCGTGAAAAAACAAGGAGGAGACATGATGGCAGGAGCCCTATGGTTTGCCGTGGCATGCGGCGTGGTCGCAGTGATCTACGGTCTTATTTCCCGCAGTTGGATTCTCAAGCAGGACCCCGGCAATCAGCGCATGCAAGACATCGCGACTGCCATCCAGCAAGGCGCGGCAGCCTATCTCGCGCGCCAGTACCGCACCATCGCGCTGGTCGGCGTGGTGCTCTTTATCCTCATTGCATTGATTCCCGGCCTGGGTTGGATTACCGCGATCGGTTTCCTGATCGGCGCGGTGCTGTCGGGCGCCTGCGGCTTCATCGGCATGAACGTGTCGGTGCGCGCCAACGTGCGCACCGCGCAGGCCGCCACCAAGGGCATGAACGAGGCGCTCAACGTGGCGTTTCGCGGCGGTGCGATCACCGGCATGCTGGTGGTAGGGCTCGGCCTGCTCGGCGTGGCGCTGTTTTTCTGGTGGCTGTTCCTGCACGGCGAAGGGCGCGCGGCGTCCTTGCATGACGCCTTGCGGCCGATGATCGGGCTGGCGTTCGGCGCGTCGCTGATCTCTATCTTTGCCCGGCTCGGCGGTGGCATCTTCACCAAGGGCGCAGACGTCGGCGCCGACCTGGTGGGCAAGGTCGAAGCCGGCATTCCCGAAGACGATCCGCGCAATCCGGCGGTGATCGCCGATAACGTCGGCGACAACGTCGGCGACTGCGCCGGCATGGCGGCCGACTTGTTCGAGACCTATGTGGTGACGCTGATTGCCACCATGCTGCTCGGCAGCCTGGTGATCAAGGGCGGCGAAGTGCTGGCGGTGCTGTATCCGCTGGCGCTGGGCGGCGTCTCGATCCTGGCGTCGATCGTCGGCTGCATGATGGTCAAGGTCGCGCCCGGCAAGAAGATCATGTCGGCGTTGTACACCGGCTTGTGGTGGGCGGCGATCCTCAGTCTGATCGGTTTCGCCGTCATCACCTGGACCATGGTGCCGCCTGAACTGCGCGTGCCGCTGATGGGTTCGGCGGTGATCGGCATCGTCCTGACCGGCCTGATGGTCTACATCACCGAGTACTACACCGGCACCGATTTCAAACCGGTCAAGCACATCGCGCAAGCCTCTACTACCGGCCACGGCACCAATATCATCGCCGGCCTCGGCGTGTCGATGAAGTCGACCGCTTATCCGGTGCTGGCGGTGTGCGCGGCGATCCTGGCGTCGTATTGGCTGGCCGGGTTGTACGGCATCGCGATTGCGGCGACGTCGATGCTGTCGATGGCGGGCATCATCGTGGCGCTGGATGCCTACGGCCCGATCACCGACAACGCCGGCGGCATCGCCGAAATGTCGGGCATGCCGGAATCGGTGCGCGCCATTACCGATCCGCTCGACGCGGTCGGCAACACCACCAAGGCCGTCACCAAGGGTTACGCGATCGGTTCGGCCGGACTGGCGGCGTTGGTGCTGTTCGCCGATTACACGCATGCACTGGACGCGGTCGGCAAGAGCACTTCGTTCGATCTGTCCAATCCGATGGTGATCGTCGGCCTGTTCATCGGCGGCTTGATTCCCTACCTGTTCGGTGCGATGGCGATGGAAGCCGTGGGACGCGCGGCCGGCGCCGTGGTGATCGAGGTACGGCGCCAGTTCAGCGAGATCAAGGGCATCATGGACGGCAGCGGCAAGCCGGAATACGACAAGGCGGTCGACATGCTGACCTCGTCGGCGATCAAGGAAATGATCGTGCCGTCGCTGTTGCCGGTGATCGTGCCGATCATCGTCGGCCTGCTGCTTGGACCGGCGGCATTGGGTGGCCTGCTGATGGGGACCATCGTCACCGGTCTGTTCGTGGCGATTTCGATGACCACCGGCGGCGGCGCCTGGGACAACGCCAAGAAGTACATCGAAGACGGCCATCACGGCGGCAAGGGGTCCGATGCACACAAGGCGGCCGTCACCGGCGACACCGTGGGCGATCCGTACAAGGACACCGCCGGCCCGGCCGTCAATCCGTTGATCAAGATCATCAATATCGTCGCGCTGTTGCTGGTGCCGTTACTGCCGGCGCCAGCCTTGACGGCGGCAAGTGTTGCCATGACCGCCGTTCCGGCTGCGGTAACGGCAACGACGGCAACGGAAGCTGTCGTGATCGCCGCACCCGTGGGAAAATAGCAGTCCACATCCTACGAGGATGATTAAAAAATGACCGGCATGGGTATTCCATGCCGGTCTTTATTATTGGAGAAGACATGCAGATTGCGGGACAGGTATTTGTAGTGACGGGCGCGGCATCGGGTTTGGGTGCGGCGACCGCGCGCATGCTGGCGGAGAACGGCGGCAAAGTGGTGCTGGCCGATTTGCAGGAAGAGGCCGGGCAAAAGCTGGCGGCCGAACTGCAGGGGGAATTTGTGCGCTGCGATGTGACCACGGAAGAGGACGGCCTGAAGGCGGTCGCGGCGGCGCAGCAACTGGGCAGCCTGCGCGGCCTGGTCAATTGCGCCGGCATCGCGCCGGGCGCCAAGCTGATCGGCAAGGACGGCCCGCATACGATGGCCTTGTTCCAGAAGACCCTCAACATCAACCTGGTCGGCACCTTCAACATGGCGCGTCTGGCGGCCGACGCCATGAGCAGGCAGGAGCCGATGGCGCAGGGCGAGCGCGGCGTGATCATCAATACCGCTTCGGTGGCGGCATTCGACGGCCAGATCGGCCAGACCGCGTATTCCGCCTCCAAGGCGGCCATCGTCGGCATGACGCTGCCGATGGCGCGTGACCTGGCGCGCAGCGGGATCCGGGTGATGACCATTGCGCCGGGAATTTTCGAGACGCCGATGATGATGTCGATGCCGCAGGAAGTGCTTGATTCGCTGGGCGGCGCCGTGCCGTTTCCGCCGCGCCTGGGCAAGGCGGTCGAGTACGCGCACCTGGCCAGGACCATCATCGAGAATCTGATGCTCAACGGCGAGACCATCCGTCTCGACGGCGCCATCCGCATGCCGCCGAAATAGAATAATGACGTCATTACTCTCTGCGTATTTTTAGCAACAGCTGGAATTTTTGCTAATCAACATGCGCCGGAAGCGTGTGCGCCCTGATAAGCTGTTGGCATGGAGTCAACAGATAAAAAAACAGGACTGATCCTGACCGGCGGCGGCGCACGCGCGGCTTACCAGGTCGGTGTTCTCAACGCCGTGTCCATGATTTTGCTGGAGTCCGGCTGGCCCGGGCATCAGAATCCTTTCAAGATCATTTGCGGCACGTCGGCCGGAGCAATCAACGCCACCGCGCTGGCGTGCCGTGCCGATGATTTCGGCGAAGGTGTGCGCGAGCTCGTCAATGTCTGGTCGAATTTCAAGGTGGAGCAGGTCTATCGCGCGGACTCGCTCGGCGTGATCCGTTCCGGCGCGCGCTGGCTGTCGCTGTTTTCCTTCGGCTGGCTGCTGCGCAAGTGGCGCGCCAATCCACCCAACTCCCTGCTCGACAACACCCCGCTGGTAACCATGCTGCACCGCCTGCTCGATTTGCCGCGCCTGGACGATGCGCTGGCCAGCGGCAACCTGCATGCGCTGGCAGTGACGGCCTCGTCCTATACCGGCGGCCAGCATCTGACGTTTTATCAGTCAATGCAGGAAATCGAACCATGGCGACGCACTCAGCGCGGCGCCATCCGCGACCAGATCGGCGTCGAGCATCTGCTGGCGTCGTCGGCGATTCCGTTCATTTTCCCGGCCATACCGATTTTCTATGAAGGCCGGCGCGAATATTTCGGCGACGGCTCCATGCGCCAGGTTGCGCCGATTTCCCCGGCCATCCACCTCGGCGCCAGCAAGATTCTGGTGATCGGCGCCGGCCGGATGGGCGAGCGTTCCGAAGCGCCGTCCCAACTGGCGCAATATCCCAGCCTGGCGCAAGTGGCCGGCCATGCCTTGTCGAGCATCTTCCTCGACGGTCTCGCCGCCGACATCGAGCGCACCACCCGCGTCAACCAGACCTTGTCCATGCTGACGCCGGAGCAGCGCGCCAAAACCCCGCTCAAGCCGATCGAGGTATTGGTGATTTCGCCGTCCGAGCGTATCGACGAGATCGCCAGCCGTCACGTCAACAGCCTGCCGCGGCCGGTGCGGGTGATGCTGGGCGGCATCGGCGCGACCGAAGTGCGCGGCGCGGCGCTGGCTTCCTATCTGTTGTTCGAGCGCAGCTTCACGCAAGAGCTGATCAGCCTGGGCGAACGCGATACCTACGCCATGCGCGACCAGGTTCTTGCATTTTTTGAACCAGAACGGATCGCCGCGCTCCAAGCGTGAGCCCGCTGCCGGGCATGCCCGGCCAAAGATTCGGGTTGCTTGGTTTGAAGCAAAACGTTACTCTACGCAATGGTATTGCGAATAATTAATACTTCTGCAACATAAAAATGCGAGCCTGCTCTTGAAGACATCTTTTCTGAAACAGTGGTCTGTTTTCCTTGCTGCGCTGCTGTTATCTTGCTCCGTATTCGCAAAAGGCCCCGGTTCTCTGGGCGTTGACGACGTCGCGCTCAGCCAGTTGCCGCCCGAGGCGCAACAGACGCTGGTCCTGATCAAACAAGGCGGACCTTATCCGTATGCGAAGGATGGCGTGGTTTTTGGCAACTACGAAGGGGTGTTGCCGAGGCAGAAGCGCGGGTATTATCACGAATTCACCGTGAAAACGCCCAAGGCACGCAATCGCGGCGCGCGCCGGATCATCTCCGGCGGCAATCCGCAAACGTCCGGTGAGTACTATTACACCAGGGATCATTACCAGACATTCCAACGCATCAGGGAATGAAGGAGGCGATCCTGGTTGCAGCATTCATTGCAAAATCTGAGGGAGAAATGAGTTTATTTAAAACGGTGCCGCCAAATGTTGTGCAGTCTATCCGCGCTTTCCGCGTGACCGACTTGCAGGAAGAGGCTGCTCGTCTTGGGCAACACTTTCTGTACGCCTATTGCGCCGAAGCGACGACCAAGCAGCAGGTCCTCGCGATCATTGCCGGCGCCTTTCATTTTCCCCGCCATTTCGGCAAGAATTTCGACGCCCTCGGCGATTGCCTGACCGACCTGACTCACAAGTCCGGCCAGCAACCCGGCTTCATCGTTGTTCTGGAGCAATTGCCCAACACCCAGAAATTCGACAAGGAAGCGCGCGAAACCTTGCTGGACGTGTTCCGCGATGCCGCCGACTTCTGGGCCGACAAGAAAGTCGCATTCCGCGTTTTTTATTCATTCCAGTAGTTTTTCCACCGCTTTTTCTGTCGCTTCGGGCTGCGCCGGCGCCAATTTTTGGCAATCCGGCCGCGGGCAGCGGTTACAATGCCGACCATGAGAAGCATTGTTATCCTGATTTCCGGCCGCGGCAGCAACATGGAAGCCATCGTCCGGGCCGCCCAGGCAGAACACTGGCCGGTTTCCATCGCAGCAGTCATCAGCAACCGCACCGATTCAGCCGGGCTTGAGTTTGCCCGCCGGCACGGCATTGCCACGGCAATCGTCGCCAACAAGGACTATCCCACGCGCGAGCAGTTCGATACCGCCTTGCGCGCCGCGATCGACGTGTTTGCGCCCGATCTGGTGGTGCTGGCCGGCTTCATGCGTATCCTGACCACGCCTTTCGTCGAGCACTATGCCGGGCGGATGCTCAACATCCATCCGTCGCTGTTGCCGTCCTTTCCGGGACTGGCTACACACCGGCAAGCGTTGGCGGCGGGCGTCAGGCTGCATGGCGCCACCGTGCATTTCGTCACGCCCGACCTCGACCACGGCCCGATCGTGGCACAGGTTGCAGTGCCGGTGCTCGACTCGGACAGCGAAGAAACGCTGGCCGGGCGCGTGCTGGACCAGGAACATCTTATTTACCCGCGCGCTGTGCGCTGGTTCGTCGAAGGCAAGCTCAGCCTGGACGGCAATCGCGTCCGTCTCGATCCATCCGCCGAGCAAGTCTGAACCACATTTTTTGAAGGAAGCAGTATGAGATTGCCACCCGCAATCGTTCCCCACACGGAAGAAGTCTTGCGTGAAATCTTGCGTTTCGCCGGCCCGGCCGATGTCACGTTGTCGCGCTACTTCCGCGAGAACCCCAAGCTCGGCGGCCGCGAACGCGGCGTTATCGCCGAAGCGGTATACGGCCTCTTGCGCAACAAGTCGGTCTTCACCAATTTCGCCGAATCCGGCGTCGGCCCGATGATGCGCCGGATGGCGCTGCTCGGCCTGGTCGATACGGTCAGTATCGAATCAATCGCCGGCCTGTCGCCGGAAGAAGTCGAGTGGCTCACGCGCACCGCTCAGATCGACCGCAATAAATTGCCGCTGGCAATGCGCGCCAACATGCCGCCATGGTTGCTCGACAAGCTGATTGCACGTGACGGCGAAGCCGCCGCCATGGAAATGGCCGAGGCGTTGAACCAGCCAGCCCCGCTGGACTTGCGCGTCAACGCCATCAAGGCTAACCGCGAAGACGTCATGGCAGCATTGGCTGCAGCGCCGATTCTCTGCGAGGCGACGCCGTATTCGCCGCTGGGCCTGCGCGTGATTAAAAAACCTGCGCTGCAGAACCTGCCGCTGTTCAAGGATGGCGCCATTGAAGTGCAGGACGAAGGCAGCCAGTTGCTGGCCCAGATCGTCGGCGTCAAGCGCGGCGAGATGGTGGTCGATTTCTGCGCCGGCGCAGGCGGCAAGACGCTGGCCTTGGGCGCAGCGATGCGCAATACCGGTCGTCTGTACGCCTTCGACATATCGGAAAAACGTCTGGCCAAGCTCAAGCCGCGTCTCGCGCGCAGCGGCCTGTCCAACGTGCATCCGGTCATGATCGCCCACGAGAATGACGCCAAGGTCAAGCGTCTGGCCGGCAAGATCGACCGCGTGCTGGTCGACGCGCCCTGTAGCGGCCTTGGCACGCTGCGCCGCAATCCCGACATGAAATGGCGCCAGACTGTCGAGACCGTGGCGGAAATGAACGTCAAGCAGATCAGTATCCTCACCAGCGCGTCACGCCTGGTGAAAGCCGGCGGTCGCCTGGTCTACGGCACCTGCAGTTTCCTCAATGAGGAAAACGAAGACATCGTCGCCCAGTTCCTGCAAGCCAATCCGGACTTCACGCTGGTGCCGATGAACACGGTGCTGGCCGAACAGAAGATCGACCTGGACACTGGCGACTACCTCAAGATGCTGCCGCACGTGCATCACACCGACGGTTTCTTCGCAGCCGTGCTGGAACGCAAGAAGTAATGTTGCGGATGTTGCGGGCGGTGACCATGCTGTCGGGTCTGTCCGGCTTGTCCGGTATGCGGCGACATGCAAGCCATCTCGCCGCGTTCGCTCTGATCGCCTGCGCGGGCGCGCCAGTTGCGCAGGCTTTCGACGCGGGCGGGCAGGCGCTGGCGGCGCAAGGAACGCTTGAAGCGGCCTTTACGCCAGGCGACGACATCGAAGGCCTGCTGACCGCCGCGGTCGACCAGGCGCGCCGGCAAGTGCTGGTGCAAGCCTACATCCTGACCAGCAAGCCGCTCACCACATCGCTCATCGCCGCCCGCAAGCGCGGCGTCGACGTGCGCGTGCTGGTCGACGCCGGCCAGCTCAACAAGCTCGGCCACGAACGCGTCGCCGCGATGCTTGCCGCCGGCGTGACGGTGCGGGAAGAGACCAGATATAAAAGCGCGCACAACAAGGTCATCGTCATCGATGCCGCCGGCGCCGGCGCCACCGTGATCACCGGTAGCTATAATTTCACCTGGTCGGCGCAAAACAAGAATGCTGAAAATATCCTGATCGCGCGCAAGAATCCGCCGCTGGCGGCAAAGTACGCCGCCAACTGGATGCGTCATTTCGAGGAAGCCGAAGCTTATCGGGCCGACCGCTAGGCCATTCATCGCCAAGAAAGATCATGTCAACTTTGCTGACCGATTTCTATGATTACCTGTTCGGCGAGTTGCCGCCGACGGAGCTGTTGCGCCAACTCGCAATCATCGCCTTGTGCGTGGCCTGCGGTTGGGGTTTGTCGCGCTGGCTGCGCAAGCTGTTCACGCTGTCGGGCGGCGACGAGCAGAGCGTGGTGCATATCGGCGTCAAGAGTTTCGTGCGCGTGCTGTCGCCGCTGCTGATCCTGATCCTGCTGACGCTGGCGCGACTGGCGCTGATCCGCCTGAAGCTGCCGGTGACGCTGTGGCACGTCATGATGCCGCTGATGATTTCGCAGGTGGCGATGCGGTTCGTGTTCTATGTCCTGCGTCGCATCTTCGTCAAGGAAACCACCGCCGGCGCCTTCCTCCAGCTGTTCGAAAAAGTCTTCGCCACGCTGGTCTGGATCTGCGTCCTGCTCTACATCACCGGCATGTGGCCGGATCTGGTCGATTATCTCGACACCACGATGCTGCCGCTGGGCCGCCACAAGACTTCGCTGCTGACCATCCTCCAGGCCACCGCCTCGGTGCTGGTGACGCTGATCATTGCACTGTGGGCCGGCGCCATGCTGGAAGACCGCATGATGAAGCTCAACACCATGCACTTGTCGCTGCGCACGGTGGTGGCGCGGATGGTCCGGGCGATCCTGATCCTGGTGGCGATCCTGGTCAGCCTGTCGGCGGTCGGCATCGACCTGACGGTGCTGTCGGTGTTCGGCGGTGCGCTCGGCGTCGGTCTGGGTCTGGGTCTGCAAAAAATCGCCAGCAGTTACGTATCGGGCTTCGTCATCCTGCTCGAACGCAGCCTGGCGATCGGTGATATGGTGAATGTGGACCGTTATTTCGGAAAAGTGACGCAAATCAACACGCGTTACACCATTCTCGAAGGGCTGGATGGGATTGAATCCGTGTTGCCTAACGAAATGTTCATGTCGACCCCGGTCCAGAACTACTCGCTGAATCGAAAAATTATACGTTTGGCAACACAAGTTACGATCTTGTATCAGGACGATATCGAAACGGTGTTGTCTATGCTGGAGAAGGCCGCATTTGCGGTGGAGCGCGTATCCGACCAGATTTTGCCGCAAGCCTTGTTGCTCAAGATCGGCGAGGACGGTTTGCAGCTGGAAATAGGTTTTTGGATCACGGACCCGGAAAACGGTCGTCTGAACGTGCTCTCGGACGTTAATAGGGCTATCTGGAGGGTGTTCAAAACCCATGGCATCCAGGTGGCGCATCCAAAACGCGACATTCGGCTGATGGATCCGCGCAGTTTTGAACAAAGTGTTGACGATATGACATCTTCTGCGCACAAGGATGCACAATCAGCGTACAATGCCGGTAAATAAAAGAATATAAGTGCCAGATGGTGGCAACTTCACTTGGCAAGTTGCTCAGCAAAGGTTGTATGGCAAACTCTTTTGCCGTGAAGTTTTTCTTTTGGAGTGGTAATGACAGTAGATTCGATTCTGGACTTTCTTTCGAACGGCTTGCTGCACGCAACCGGTTGGCAGATTTTCTTTTACACCCTGATTGTGACCCACATCACGATCGCGGGCGTCACCATTTACCTGCATCGCTGCCAGGCGCACCGTGCGCTGGATCTGCACGCCATTCCAAGCCATTTCTTCCGTCTCTGGCTGTGGATGACCACAGGCATGGTCACCAAGGAGTGGGCCGCGATTCACCGCAAGCACCACGCCAAATGCGAAACCGAAGAAGATCCGCACAGCCCGCAAGTGCGCGGCATCAAGAAGGTGCTGCTGGAAGGCGCCGAGCTGTATCGCACTGAATCCAAGAACGCCGAAACCATGGAAAAGTATGGCCATGGCACGCCCGACGACTGGGTAGAGCGCAATGTGTACAGCCGTTTCGGCTGGCAAGGCGTCGGCCTGATGCTGATCATCAACGTCATGCTGTTCGGCGTCATCGGTCTGACCGTCTGGGCTGTCCAGATGCTGTGGATCCCGATCACCGCCGCCGGCATCATCAACGGTATCGGCCACTTCTGGGGCTATCGCAACTACGACTGCAACGACGCTGCGACCAACGTGTTCCCATGGGGCATCATCATCGGCGGCGAAGAACTGCACAACAATCACCACACTTTCGGCACCTCGGCCAAGCTGTCGTCCAAGTGGTATGAGTTCGACATCGGCTGGATGTACATCCGCATTCTGGAAATCATGGGCCTGGCCAAGGTCAAGAAGATTGCACCGGCGCCGAAGTTCGATCGCCAGAAGCTGGTCGCCGACTTCGACACGCTGCAATCCGTGATCGCCAATCGCTACGACGTCATGTCCAAGTACGCCAAGTCGCTCAAGCGCGCCTGGGCCGACGAGTTGGAGCATCTGGCGGAAAAGGCCAAGCTCGAATCGCGTTTCCTGAAGTCGTCCAAGAAGCTGCTGCAACGTGAGCCGGCCAAGCTGGAAGACGGTCAGAAGCAACAATTGTCCGAACTGTTCACGCACAGCAAGGCGCTGCAGACCATGCACGAAATGCGCGTGGAACTGGGCGCGATCTGGGGTCGTTCCAATTCGACCCGCGAACAGTTGCTGCAACAGTTGCAAGACTGGTGTGTCCGCGCTGAAGCGTCAGGCATCCATGCCTTGCGTGACTTCGCATTGCGCCTGCGCAGCTACGCTTGATATTTGCACCATCGGCTGTGAGTAAGGTTATTCCTGCAATTTTGCTCGCAGCCGTCGCCGCTTCGGTGGCGCTTCCCGGCGCAACGCTGGCGAAGACCACACCGCCCAGCCTCAATCTTCCCGATGTCAAGATCCAGAGCCAGCAGCGCCTGATTTACCAGTGCGCCGGCGACGTGCGTCTGCCGGTTCGCTATCTCAATACCAACGCGGGAGCCTTGGCGTATTTGCCGGTAGCCGGCAAGCGCCAATTGTTCGTCAATGTGCTTGCTGCCTCGGGCGCGAAATACGCTGCCGGACGCTACATCTGGTGGAGCAAGGGCAAGGAGGGATTCCTCGCTGACGAAACGCTGGGCGAGAATGCCGAGCCGATCCTCAAGGACTGCAAACAGATTGAAAAGTGGTGAGAGCAGGGCGGTGGCTTCCCGCTGCCATGAATTTGTACTGAAGGCCTGGAGTTGTCAGCAACGCCAGGCAATAAAAAAGCCCCGGATGCAAATCGCGGGGCTTTTTTACGACAAGAGAAAAATCAATTACTTGATCTTGGTCTCTTTGTATTCAACGTGCTTACGAACCTTGGGATCGAACTTCATGATCGCCAGTTTTTCAGGTGTCGTGCGCTTGTTCTTTGTCGTGGTGTAGAAGTGACCTGTACCTGCGGTCGACTCCAACTTGATTTTGTCGCGGCCGGATTTAGCCATGATAGATTTCCTTTACTCTGCTAGTTAGACTTTTACGCCGCGAGCACGCATATCGACCAAAACGGCATCGATGCCGACTTTGTCGATCACACGCAGGCCGGCGTTGGACAAGCGCAGGGAAACCCAGCGGTTTTCCGACTCGACGAAAATGCGGCGATTTTGCAGGTTAGGCAAAAAGCGACGCTTGGTCTTGTTGTTCGCATGGGAGACGTTGTTGCCGACCATCGGCCCCTTCCCGGTGACTTGGCATACACGTGCCATGGAGTGCTCCTTAAAAATTCCAGAAATTGGAAAAAAAGAGAGTATAGCCAAAAAACATTGATTATTCAATGACTTGCGGAAAACAATTGTGTCGTTGTTTTGAATTGAATTTAACAATTCAAAAAAGCCGTCCAGATTCCTGGTTCTTATAGCTGGCCGTGCTCCGCAAATGAATGCGTGTGCCGCCCGGCCACCACGATGTGATCCAGCACGCGCACCTCCACCAGGCCCAGCGCCTGTTGCAGCGTTTGCGTCAGCAACAGGTCGGCGCTGCTCGGCTCAGGCTCGCCGGAAGGGTGATTGTGGGCCAGGATGACGCCCGCAGCGTTGCGCGCCAACGCCGCCTTGACGATCTCACGCGGATAAACGCTGGCTTGCGTCAGCGTGCCGCGAAACATTTCCTCCGCCTCGATCAGGCGATTCTTGACGTCGAGAAACAGCACCACGAAGCTCTCGTACGCCTTGCCATGGAACAGCAACTGCAGATAATGCGTCACCGCCTTGGGCGAGCTGAGCGTCGTGCCGGTCGTCAGTTCTTCGGCCAAGGCGCGCCGGGACAGTTCCAGCACCGCCTGCAACTGGGCGTATTTGGCCGGGCCGAGGCCATTGATGCCGCAGAAATCGGCCAGCCGTGCGCTGAACAATGCCTGTAGCGAGCCGAAATGCCCGACCATGTCGCGCCCGAGGTCGACCGCGCTTTTGCCCGTCACGCCCACGCGCAGGAACACCGCCAGCAATTCGGCGTCAGACAGGGAGTGTGCGCCTTGCCGGATCAGGCGCTCGCGTGGGCGCTGGTCTTCCGGCCAATCGGTGATTGCCATGGGGGCCTTTTAAATGCTCAAAAATCGAGGGGGTTTTTACGGAGCTTCGCAACGTGGCTTACAATAGCGGGCTGCCGTATCGGTTTATGTTGTCTCGATATGTTGTCTCGATCGGCCCGCTTATTTGCCACGCTGCCACGCTTACTGAAAACTGTTCATGTCCAACGTCTCCGTCCCGGTCGTCACCGAAACCGCTTATCTCACTCTGCATTACCGCCTGGCTTCGCTGACCGGTGAAAACATCGTCAGCACCTTCGAGGAAAAACCGGCCACGCTGCAATTCGGCCAGGGTCAACTGGCGCCGTTTCTGGAAGCTTGCCTGCTGGGATTGCCGGAGGGGGTGCACCAGACCTTCGAGCTGGCGCCGGAGCAGGCTTTTGGACCGCGCAATCCGGAATTGATTCAGCGCATCTCACGCGCCACGCTGGAAGAAAACTCGTCGATGGACGAAGATTATCGTGTCGGCGATCTGGTCGATTTCGCGGCGCCGGGCGGCGGCCGCTTTGCAGGCGTGCTGCGCGAGATCGATGCGCAAGGCGCACTGTTCGATTTCAATCATCCGCTGGCCGGACAAACACTCAAATTTGAAGTAAAAATCATCGGGATTCTGTAAGGTGCTCGATATGGACAAGCAAGAATCTGAAATTTTATTGGCTCAGCCGCGTGGTTTCTGCGCCGGCGTCGATCGCGCCATCGAAATCGTCGAGCGCGCACTGACGCAATTCGGCGCGCCGATCTACGTGCGCCATGAAATCGTCCACAACGCCTACGTCGTTGCCGACTTGCGCAACAAGGGCGCGATCTTCATCGAAGAGTTGGCCGACGTCCCAGCGGGGAACACCGTCATCTTTTCCGCACACGGCGTTTCCAAGGCGGTACAGGCCGAAGCGCAGGAGCGCGGCCTGACCGTGTTCGACGCGACTTGCCCGCTGGTCACCAAGGTCCACATTGAGGTGGCCAAGATGCGCCGCGAAGGCCGCGAGATCATCATGATCGGCCACGAAGGCCATCCCGAAGTCGAGGGCACCATGGGCCAGACCGAAGCCGGCATGTACCTCGTGGAAACCGTCGACGACGTGTTCAAGCTGCAGGTCACCGATCCCGACTTGCTGGCCTATGTGTCGCAAACCACCTTGTCGGTGGACGACACCACCGACATCATCGCGGCGCTCAAGCAACGCTTTCCGACTATCGCCGAGCCGAAAAAAGGCGACATCTGCTACGCCACCACCAACCGTCAGGAAGCGGTCAAGTTCATGGCGCCGCAAGTCGACGTGGTGATCGTGGTCGGCAGTCCCAACAGCTCCAACTCCAACCGCTTGCGTGAAGTCGCCGAAAAGAAGGGTGTGCCGGCCTACATGGTCGACAACGCCGAACTGATCAAGCAGGAATGGCTGGACGGCAAGCGTCGTGTCGGCGTCACTGCCGGCGCCTCCGCGCCGGAAGTCCTGGTGCAGGCCGTCATCGACCGGATCAAGGAAGGCTCCCTGCGCAGCGTGCGCATCCTTGAAGGCATTGAAGAACACGTCACCTTCCCGATGCCCAAGGGTTTGGGCGGCGGTCGTTCCGTGATCGGCACAGCTGAATAAAGGGATTCCGGTTTGCTCCGGGTCTGAAAAGAGCGCACTCCGGTGCGCTTTTTTTATGCAGCGGATGACGCGGACAGGCAGGCTGGGAAGGCATTTTCAGGGTTTTTCGAGTTGCCGCGCCTGCTTAGGTATAATCCCGCTCCAACCGCGAGTCCCCACAAGGCGCACTCGCTTTTTTGATCGTCCCAAGACCTTTCGACAAAGAAGGAGCGTCCCTGATCATGACCATTCGCATGAGCACCCCCGAGAATTTGCCCCAGCTTGCCCTTGCACGCTCCATCTTGACGCGCTTCTCCCTCGCTTCGTCCAGCGTTCCCGTTTGACCTCATAAGGTCGCACCGACGATAGCGGGCGCTGCGGCGCCTGCCGATCGGGAACGTTTTTTGCTCTATCGCTCGCATGCCTGGGCGCGAGCCCGGCGTTGCCCTCGCAGGCATTTCATTGATTCGTTACACAAATTAGGAAGCATCCATGGACATATTCATCCAGCAAATCATCAACGGCCTGGTCCTGGGGAGCATGTACGCCCTGATCGCGTTGGGCTACACGATGGTGTACGGCGTGCTGAACCTGATCAATTTTGCGCACGGCGACGTGCTCATGATCGGCGCGATGGCGGGCTTGAGCATCCTGAAGCTGATCCAGCACGTGGCGCCGGACCTGCCGGGCATCGTCAAGCTGATCATCGCCATCATCGGCGCGATTCCGGTGTGCGTGATCGTCAGCATGATCATCGAACGGGTGGCCTACCGTCCGCTGCGCAATGCGCCGCGCCTGGCGCCCCTGATCACCGCCATTGGCGTGTCGATCCTGCTGCAGACGCTGGCCATGATGATCTGGGGCCGCAGCCCGCTGCCGTTCCCGCAGATCATGCCGTCGGACCCGGTGCACATCGCCGGCGCGCTGATTTCGCCCACGCAGATCATGCTGTTGCTGCTGGCCCTGGCGGCGATGATCGGCCTGGTCCTGATCGTCGAGAAGACCAAGATGGGCCGCGCCATGCGCGCCACGGCCGAGAACCCGCGCATTGCGGGTTTGATGGGCGTGGATTCGAATCGCGTCATCGTCGTCACCTTCATTATCGGCGCCGCGCTGGCGGCGATTGCCGGCGTGATGTGGGCGGCGAACTACTCCACCGCCCAATTCGCCATGGGCTTCGTGCCGGGGTTGAAGGCCTTCTCGGCGGCGGTGCTGGGCGGCATCGGCAACATCTACGGCGCCATGCTGGGCGGCATCCTGCTGGGCCTGATCGAAAGCCTGGGCGCCGGTTACATCGGCGACCTGACGGGCGACTTCCTGGGCAGCAACTACCAGGACATCTTCGCCTTCATCGTGCTGATCATCGTGCTCACTCTGCGTCCCTCGGGGATCATGGGTGAACGCGTGGCCGACCGCGCCTAAGTTAAACAAAATATCAAAGAGAGACCGACATGGCCTTCCTCACCTTCGACAAGAAACGCAACCCGCAGCAGGCCAGGATCAGCCTGGCGGCGCTGTTGATCATCATGATCGCCTTCCCCTTCGTTGCCAGCATGTTCGGCAACTCGTGGGTGCGCATCATGGACATGGCGTTGCTGTACATCATGCTGGCCCTGGGCCTGAACGTGGTCGTGGGCTTCGCCGGCCTGCTGGACCTGGGCTACATCGCGTTCTACGCGATCGGCGCCTACACCGCCGGCTTGCTGGCCTCGCCGCAGTTCGCCGACGTGCTGCAATCCTTCGTCAACACCTATCCGGCGGTGGGCAACTTCCTCGTGATGGTGTGCGGCCCGCAGATCGTGCAGACCGGCATTCACTTGTCGCTGTGGATCATCGTGCCGCTGTCGGCCTTGATCGCGGCCCTGTTCGGCGCCTTGCTGGGCGCGCCGACATTGAAACTGCGCGGCGACTACCTGGCCATCGTGACCCTGGGCTTCGGTGAAATCATCCGCATCTTCATGAACAACCTGAACGCACCGGTGAACATCACCAACGGTCCGCAGGGCATCAACCTGATCGACCCGATCCGCGTCTTCGGCGTCTCGCTGGCCGGCGAGCCGGGTTCGGGCTCGATCGTCAAGTTCCTCGGTTTCAGCATGCCGTCGGTCAATGCTTATTACTTCCTGTTCCTGCTGCTGTGCATCGGCGTGATCTTCTTCTCGATCCGCCTGCAGGACTCGCGCCTGGGCCGGGCCTGGGTGGCGATCCGCGAAGACGAAATCGCGGCCAAGGCCATGGGCATCAACACGCGCAACGTCAAACTCCTCGCGTTTGCGATGGGCGCGTCGTTTGGCGGTGTGGCCGGCGCCATGTTCGCCTCCTTCCAGGGCTTCGTGTCGCCGGAATCCTTCTCGCTGACCGAATCGATTGCGGTGCTGGCCATGGTGGTGCTGGGCGGCATCGGCCACATCCCCGGCGTGGTGCTGGGCGGGGTGATCCTGGCCGCCTTGCCGGAAGTGCTGCGCCACGTGGTCGAGCCGGTGCAGATGAGCCTGTTCGGCAAGGTGTGGATCGACGCCGAAGTGCTGCGCCAGCTGCTCTACGGGCTGGCCATGGTGATCATCATGCTGAATCGTCCTGCCGGCCTGTGGCCGTCGCCGCGTCACGAAGACCGGCCCGAAGCCGACCACCCGCACGGCAGTGACGCCGTCGGCGTCGTCAAGGCGTAACCACATCGACGCGCATATAAAAGACAGCAGAGGACGAATCCCCCATGAGCACCAACACCCTGTTAAAAATCGCCGACGTCAGCAAACGCTTCGGCGGCCTGCAAGCCCTCTCGGGCGTGAGCCTCACCATTGAACAAGGTCAAATTTACGGCCTGATCGGCCCCAACGGCGCCGGCAAGACCACCTTCTTCAATGTCATCACGGGGCTGTACCAGCCCGACACCGGCAGCTTCGAGCTGGCCGGCAAGCCGTACAGCCCGAGCGCCCCGCACGAAGTGGCCAAGGCCGGCATTGCCCGCACCTTCCAGAACATCCGCCTGTTCGGCGACATGACCGTGCTGGAGAACGTCATGGTCGGCTGCCACGTGCGCACCAAACAGAACGTCTTCGGCGCGGTGTTCCGTCACAAGGCGGCCCGCGACGAAGAAGCGGCGATCAAGGACAAGTCGCAGAAGCTGCTCGACTTCGTGGGCATCGGCACATTCTCGTCCAGAACGGCGCGCCACCTGTCCTACGGCGACCAGAGAAGACTGGAGATTGCCCGCGCCTTGGCGACCGAACCGCAACTGCTGGCGCTGGACGAACCGGCGGCCGGCATGAACGCCACCGAGAAGATCGGTCTGCGCGAACTGCTGGTGAAGATCCAGGCCGAAGGCAAGACCATCCTGCTGATCGAACACGACGTCAAACTGATGATGGGCCTGTGCAACCGTCTCACCGTGCTGGACTACGGCAAGCCGATCGCCGAAGGCGTGCCGGCGGACGTGCAAAAAAATCCCGCCGTGATTGAAGCCTACTTAGGCGCTTCCCATTAAGCCCGCAGGACACACGACAATGACAACGAACATCTTGAAAATCGAAGACCTGAGCGTGGCCTACGGCGGCATCAAGGCCGTCAAGGGCGCGAGCCTGGAAGTCAACGAAGGCGAGCTGGTGACGCTGATCGGCGCCAACGGCGCGGGCAAGACCACCACCTTGAAGGCCGTCACCGGCACCTTGCCGGACTCGAAAGTGCAAGGCCACATCAGCTACCTGGGCCAGCCGCTGAAGGGGCAGAGTTCCTTCAGCCTGGTCCAGAAAAAGCTGGCGATGGTGCCGGAAGGGCGCGGCGTCTTTACCCGCATGAGCATCCACGAGAACCTCCTGATGGGCGCCTACACCAGCGACGACAAGCAGCAGATCGCGCAGGACATCGAGCACTGGTTCACCGTCTTCCCGCGCCTGAAGGAACGCGCCGGGCAGATGGCGGGCACCTTGTCGGGGGGCGAGCAGCAGATGCTGGCGATGGCGCGCGCGCTGATGAGCCATCCGAAGTTGCTGCTGCTGGATGAACCGTCGATGGGCCTGTCGCCGATCATGGTGGAGAAGATCTTCGAGGTGATCCGCAACGTGTCGGCGCAGGGCATCACGATCCTGCTGGTGGAGCAGAACGCCAAGCTGGCGCTGGAGGCGGCGCACCGGGGTTATGTGATGGAGTCGGGGCTGATCACCATGAGCGGCAATGCCAAGGACATGCTGAATGATCCGCG
>NZ_QXFG01000007.1:0-229632 GCF_026127345.1 Herbaspirillum lusitanum
ATTACCAATAAAAAAGGCCACCCTTTCGGGTGACCTTTTGTATTGGTGGTGGAGCCGGCGGGAATCGAACCCGCGTCCGCAAGCACTCTACAGACAGTTCTACATACTTAGCGCTGCCATTTGATTTAACCCGAACGACGCGGACGCGCACGCTTCGTTAAGGCGAGTCACCTTAGATTTAGCCTTGAACCAAGTGACCCGATTCAAAGCGATTCCTTGTAAATGACTCTACTGCTGTTTTACCAGCCTACCCCAAGGAAGAAGTAGTGTAGAGCAAGCGGGTATTAAGCCGCTTGTGCGTACGAGTTATCGTTTGCAGTTATATCTTGTCTGATTGTATTTACGAGGTAGTCAGTCCTCGGTATGCCCTGCGCTGCTTTGCAACCCACGTCGAAACCAAGTCGGCCCCATGCAGACTTGCATTATAACTCAGTGTGGGGGCGGCTCGCCCGATTATCAAGAGCCGGAGCGCGCTGCTGCCCCCAGTGTTGGTGCCTTACTGCTGCAGGCTCAGGTCGACCCGGCTGCCCTGGCCCTTGTCCTTGATGCCTTCAGCCGTCAGCTTGGGAGCGATCAGGAAGATGCGGTCGGCCGAGATGATGCTTTGGTCCTGCAGATAATTGCGCACCACGTCCGCGCGGCGCTGGGCCAGGTTGCGCAGGTCGTCTTCGGTGACTGGCGTGTTGTCGACGATCAGCTTCTGCATTTCTTCCGGCGGCAGAGATTTTGCGAGACCGACCATATTGCGCGGCTTCTTGAATTTTTCGTCCTTGTAGACCTTTTCCATGTACTTGGCACGGTCGGCGTCGCTGAGACTGTTGTCCTTGCCGGTCGGCTGGCCTTCCTTCTCGATGACGTCCTTGCGTTTCAGCACGCGCATCTTGCGGTTGAGGACTTCCTGGCGCAGGCCGGCGTCGTCGACCGCCGGATCGGCACGGCCCATGACGTCGATCTTGAGCGCCGGACGCTGGTGCAGGGCGTAGCCGAGCGTGTCGAGCTTCTTGCGGATGTCGGCGGTGATCTCGGACGAGCCCGGCTCGAATTCGATGTAGTTGAGCTCGGCTTCGCCGCCGCTGCCGAACATCGAACTGATGAGCGCGAACGGCGAGGTGACGGCCTTCACGATGAGGTTGACGAAGACGCGCATGATGATGCCGCCGATCGAGAACTGCGGATCGGACAGCGAGCCGGAAATCGGCAGGTTCAGATTGATGGTGCCGTCACGGTCTTTGAGCAGCGACACCGCCAGCATCACCGGCAGCTTGGTGACGTTGGGGCCGTCAACATGGTCGCCGAAGGTCAGTTGCTCAATGCGCACGTCGTTCTGCGCCACCAGCTTGTCGTTCTCGATCTTGTATTGCACGTCCATCGACAGCTTGCCCTTGGTGATCGGGTAGCCCGCGTATTTGGCCGAATAGGGCGTCAGGCGCGGCAACTGGACGCCGTTGGCACTGGCCTTGATGTCGAGGAACATCGGTTTGAACAGCGGATTGAGCGTACCCGAAATCTGCAGCGGCGCATCGTTGTCGACCTTACCGCGTAAATCGATGGTGGCCGGTTGCGGCTTGTCGGAAGCGATGCTGCCGATGGTGCCGCCCATGCCGGTCATGTTGACCGTGTAGTTGGGTTTGACGAAGTTGTCGGTGAAGTTGATGTTGCCGCTTTGCAGGACGGTCTGGCCTATGCGGATCACCGGCGCGTTGGGATCGGGCGCGGCGGGTGTGACCGGCGCGGTCGAGGTGGTGGTCTTGGCGACGGTCGTCGAGGGCTTGTCTGCGCTGGTTTCCGCTGCCGTGACGGAGCTGGGTGGCGTTTCCTTGGAGACCACGATGTCTTGCAGATTGAGCTTGCCCTGATCGGACAAGATGGCGCGTGCGTAGAAATCGGACAGCGCGATCTTGTCCAGTGTGACCAGCGGCTTGCCGCCGATCTTGGCGTTGATGCCTTGCAGGTTCAGCGTACGCCAGCGCAGGAAGTCGCTCGACGTGAGTTTGTCCAGCACGCGGAAATTGTTGAGGCTGGCCGAGCCGTTGTATTGCAGCGCCAGCGTCTGCTTGTTGATCGGCGGCGTCAGCGCCAGCTTGCCCTTGGTGCTGAGCGTGCCGCTGGTCAGCGTGACGTTGAGGTAATCGGTGAAATAGCTCTGGAACGGCGCGATCGGCAGGTTCTGAGCATCCAGCGCAAGATCCACGGTTTTGAGTTGCGGCGCCGCCTGGCCAGTCACGGACAGCTTGCCATTTTTGTTCAGTGTGGCTTGCAGCGACAGCTTGCTGGTTTGGTCGAGCTGGCTGGAGAGGTTATCCGCCTTGAGATCGAGACTTTCGATGCGCAGCTTCTGGGGCGGCGTCACGCTGCTGTCTTCGTAGGAGATATTGCTATTGCCGATCGACAGGTTACGCAGACGTGCTTGCCAGGCGGTGGCGGCGGTAGTGGCGCTTTGCTTCTTTGCCGGTGCCGCGGATGCGACGGCCGGTTCTTTGGCCGGCTCGCCGACTGGCGCGGGTTTGCTTCCCGGCGCGACCAGCAAGTCCTGCAGGTTGAATGCGCCCTTGGCGTCGCGGCGCAGATCGCCGTTGAGGCCGACGATGCGGAAGGCGTCCGCTTCGGCTTTGCGGCCCTGCAGGTCGATGCTGGCGTTGTCGAGCGCGATGGTTTTGGCGCCGATGACGCCGGCGGCGGATTTGGTCTTGGGAGACAGTTTGAGGTCGGCGATTTCCATGCCCAGTTTACCGAGCTTGACCTGGCTGCCGGCAACCTGCACCTCGGTGCTGCCTGAAACCTGGCCGCTGAGCGCGCCGTTGAGCGAGCGGTTGAGGTAGTTCTGATAGCCGCTCAGTTGAACCGTCTTCAAGGTCGCGGTGCCGTTGACTTCGCCTTTGAGCGGCGCCAATGCGCCGGTGAAGCCGATCTCACCCTTGCCGTTTTCGGTGAGCGACAGCGCCAGCCTGGCCGGCTTGGCGTCGGCCAGCGTGGAGACTTCTTCGGCGTCGACAGTGATCTTGTCGAGATGAACGGTCTGGCGCGGCGATGCGTTGGCGTCGTCGGTCCATTGCACGCTGCCGTCGCGTACCAGCAGTTTGCGGATGGTAATGGCCGGGGCGGCAGCGTCCTTGGCTTCGGTCTTGGTTTCGGTTGCCGGCGTTGTCGTTGCTGTTGCTGTTGCCGGTTTTTTTGCAGAGGCGGCAGATTTGGCCCGGGCATCGCTCTTGCCGATGCGAGTCCAGTTGATTTCTCCGCGGGCATTCATGTCGGCCCAGATTTGCGGCTTGTCGATGGCAATCTGATCAATTACGCCGCTCAGCTTGAGCAGGTCGAGCTTGTCGATCTTGGCTGACAGCGAGCCGATCTTGATGAGCGGCGCGGCATTCTTCTCCTGCACAGAAATGTCGGCCAGCGTGAGGTCGCCGTCGAGGCCGATCTGCGGCTTGTCCTTGTCGCGGCTGAAAGTCAGGTCCAGTCGCGTGGAGAGCTTCGCGCTGTCCAGTTTGACCGGCAGCGCAACGGGCGAGAAGGGCAGATAGCTGGCGACGTCCAGTTTGTCGATGTCGATCGCCAGCGTGGTGTCGAGCGAGCTGGCGAAGGGCTTGCTGCGGCCCTTGAGCGAGAACGGTGTGCCGTTGACGGTCATCGACAGCACCGGTTGCACGAAGGTGTCGACGTTGCGCGGCAGGTTGGAGACAAAGGGCACGCCGATGTTCAGCGCGCGGATGTCGATGGTTTTGCCGCTGACTTTGTCGTCGAACAGGATGGCGCCGTTTTGCAATTGCACGTTGGCCAGGGAGAACAGCGTCTGGCCTTCGCTTTTTGGCGTCGCCAGCACGCGATCGATGATGTCGGAGAAGTTGTAGCGGCCGATGCCTTCGTCGCTCAGGCGCACGATGTGGACCTTGGGTTCGACCAGCTGGATTTCGTCGAGGATGGCGGCCAGGCGCAGCACGGAAGTGGACGATGCATTGACTACCAGTTCCTTGGCGCTGAACGCGGCAGTCTTCTGATCCGGTTCGTACAGCGTGACGTCATGCACGCGCAACGCAAGCACGAAAGGATTGAAACTGAGTTCACCGATGTCGAGCTTGCGGCCGATCTTTTCTTGCGTTTGTTCGATCGCGATTTTCTTGACCAACGACGGCAACGCGAGCCAGCTGATCAGCGCCAGCAAAAGCAGGAAAGCGATGGTGTATGCGGACCAGCGCAAGGTGCGCAGCTGCCAGGCAGGACGGGGATGATTGGCCATGATCGGTTCCTCGTGAGGAAGGTAGCCCGCGTCAGCGGAATGGACCTTCGTTTAATTGTATGGTCGGCGCCGGAAAGACGTCGACAGGTAACTCAACTACGGCAATGACGGTTGCGGTTATTCCGGCTTGATCAGTTCCAGCAATTGCATCGGATCGTGCAGCAATGCGTCGGCTTCCCATGATGCCGGCGCCACGTGGCCGCAATAGCCCCAGGCGGCGGCGATGGTCTGCATGCCTGCGGCACGTCCGGCCTGGATATCGCGCAGATCGTCGCCGACGTACCAGCATTCGTCCGCAGCCAATTGGAGCCGGTTCGCGGCTTCATACAACGGCGCCGGATGCGGTTTGGTGTGCGGTGTGGTGTCGCCGGAGACCACGCACCCTGCATGGCCAAGCCCGATTTGCGGCACCAGCGGGTCGGTGAAGCGCGACGCCTTGTTGGTGACGATGCCCCAGGCCAGTCCGCGCGCTTCCAGCTGCTTCAGCAGATCGGAGACGCCGTCAAAGAGTTTGCTTTTGACGACCAGCTTGGCTTCGTAATTGTTGAGGAAGCGCACACGCAGGTCTTCATATTCAGCGTCATCAGGCTTGATGCCAAAGGCCGTACCGATCAGGCCGCGTGCGCCGGCTGATGCCACTGGGCGCAATTGTTCATACGGTGTCGGCTCCAGACCGCGCTCGGCGCGCAGCTGGTTGACGGCTTCAGCCAGGTCGGGCGCCGTGTCGGCGAGCGTGCCATCGAGGTCGAACAGGATGGCGCGGGGTATTTTCAGAGGCATGGTCGGCACGATGAAGGCGATTGGAACAACAGCAGAAGCTGTTGCAGTTTGCCGGCGATGTCCGCTGCGGGACGCCGCCGGCCATTGAGTATTGAGTATTGCAGTCAGGACAACGGCTTGCGGCAAGCCACCATGTAATTGACGCTGGTGTCCTGGTTGATCGAGTACAGCTTGGTCAGCGGATTGTAGGAGAGTCCCTTGAATCCATCGAGCTCCAGTCCGGCTTCGCGAATGAAGCGCGCCAATTCTGCCGGCGTGATGAACTTGGCGTAATCATGCGTGCCCTTGGGCAGCATGCGCAACAGGTACTCGGCACCGATGATAGCGAACAGGTATGCCTTGGGATTGCGGTTCAGCGTGGAAAAGAATACATGGCCGCCCGGCTTTACCATTGCTGTGCAGGCGCGCACGATGGAGGCGGGATCGGGGACGTGTTCCAGCATTTCCATGCAGGTGACGACGTCGAACTGGCCCGGTTCGCGTGCGGCGAGATCTTCTGCGGCGATCTTTTCGTAGCGAACCTGGATGCCGGACTCCATGCCATGCAGGTCGGCGACCTTGAGCGCTTTTTCGGAGAGATCGATGCCTGTCACCCTGGCGCCTTTGCGCGCCATGGATTCGGCCAGGATGCCGCCGCCGCAGCCGACATCGACTACGCTCTTGCCGGATAGTGCGGCGCGGGCGTTGATCCATTCCAGCCGGAGCGGATTGATTTCGTGCAAAGGACGAAATTCGGAAGTGGGGTCCCACCAACGATGGGCGAGATCGCTAAATTTTTGCAATTCTTGAGGATCGGCATTCATAGGCTGAATGATAGCCGAAGCCGCCGGATGCTGTTCGCCGCAAAGTAAATTTCCATAAAAAAACCCCGCCGAAGCGGGGTTTTTCTCGATTGAAAATCGCGTGTTGGTATTACTTGTTACGTGTACCAACGACTTCGATTTCAACGCGGCGGTTCTTGGCGCGGCCAGCTGCGGACTTGTTGTCTGCGACTGGTTGCGATTTGCCCTTGCCTTCAGTGTAGACGCGGTTAGCTTCGACACCCTTGGAAACCAAATATGCCTTCACCGATTCAGCGCGGCGGACGGACAGTTTTTGGTTGTAGGCGACGGAACCGACGGAGTCAGTGTGGCCAACGGCGATGATGACTTCCAGGTTCAGGCCTTTCAGATTGGCAACCAGTTCGTCCAGTTTGGACTTGCCGGCTGGCTTCAGAACTGCCTTGTCGAAGTCAAAGAAAGCATCAGCAGCGTAAGTGACTTTTTCCGATGTCGGAGCGGCTGCTGCAGCGGCAGCTGGAGCAGCTGAGGCAGCGGCTGGAGCAGCAGCTTGAGCAGGAGCTTCTTCGCATGGGCCGTTGACAAACGCTGTTTGCCAGCACAGACCGAAGCCGCTGCGAGTAACGACGTCACGGCTGTCTTGCAGGTACAGGCTGTTCGGACGAACCTTGATGTCCTTGATTTCCTGTGCGGTCGCAGACAAAGCGATGGCTGCGGACGCAGCAGCGAAGACGAGTTTTGCTAATTTGTTCATGTTTCTCCTCTCGGGTGAGATATCCGCAGATAAACTGCGCTACAAAATTACGACATCAAAAAAACGAATAATATCATGTGTTCAGGTCGTTACATGCCCCACTTTGCAGGAGGGCGTGCAATGAACTTAGCCGCCATTCTGCCACAGGCTGGTGCAATCAGCGAACGTTGCCAAATAGTCCAATCAACGTTTTTAGCACTCTGTTGTTTTTTGGTAACAAGACGTTTATCTCCACAAAGTGCCGCACTCCGTTGTCAAAAAAGCCAGGCTTTAGCTAAAAAACCTTATTTTTCATGCCCTTGCACGTGAATAACCACACGGCGATCCGGTGATAGGCAGGCTGTCAATTTCCTGGCGGGAAGGTTTTGTCCACATTGAGCCACCGGCTCATTGCTGCCGGCGCCGACGATTTGAATCGGTGCGGCAACACTTTTGCTCTTCAGAAATGCGGCGACGGCTTCCGCTCGTTTGAGGGCGATTTCTTCATTATGTTTCCGGGAGCCAAGCCGATCAGCGTGGCCGGTGACAACAATTGCGTCGATTACCCCGCAAGTCGGCAGCTTCTCAACGACTTGTGCCTGGATGCGTTGTTGTGCGGCTTGGTTCAATGTCGTCTTGCCGGAGCCGAATGTCTGGCTTTCGTTGAGCGTGATGCTGAAATCGCAATTTGTGCCGTTGGCCGATACTGCAGCGTTCACGGTGATTGCTGCCGGATTGCTCACCAGGGCGGGCGCGATCGGATTGGTGATGAGCGGAGCCAGCTCGCCATCGCAGCCGGTCAGGGAATCCGACGGCGTCCAATAGCCGGTGCGCCAGCACAGGCCGTACTGGCTGCGCGCGACGCTGCCCTGGTTGTCCTGGCCGTAGGCGGCGGTCGGTGTTGCCGCAATATTGGTGTTGCCCTGGGCGTAAGCGGAAAGAGTGGTGGCGCCCAACAGGAGGCCGAACAGGCCGGGAAATTTACAAGACATATTAGTTAGCGGGTTGCGACGACATGAGTGGACAGGCTGCAAGCTCGCAGTTTGCCTGAGGGAAATGCGCTAAAGGCTGCGATTTCCGTGATGCGTCATTTTCTTCGGAAGGCTCGCATTTTAATCATAATTAGTGGATTTGCCTGTATTTGTTTGCGCTCGCCGCTGCATATTGCCGGTGAGCTAAAACCGGTGCTGCAAGGGCTCGGCGTGCTAGAATGCTTCGTTTGTAGTCGCTGCCCGCAATGAACAGGTTCCGGGCCTGATTTAACCACTCAAATCAATACCTCTCGACTCGCCAATGGATCAATTCGCTAAAGAAACCATCCCCATTTCCCTTGAAGAAGAGATGCGCAAGAGCTACCTCGATTACGCCATGAGCGTGATCGTCGGACGAGCTCTGCCGGACGTGCGCGACGGCCTGAAGCCGGTACACCGCCGCGTGCTGTTTGCGATGCATGAAATGAACAATGTCTGGAATCGCCCGTTCGTGAAGTGCGCGCGCGTGGTCGGTGAAGTCATGGGTAAATACCACCCGCACGGCGACGCCTCGATTTACGACACGCTGGTGCGCATGGCGCAGGATTTTTCGCTGCGCTACATGCTGGTGGACGGCCAGGGCAATTTCGGTTCCATCGACGGCGACGGCGCCGCCGCGATGCGTTATACCGAGTGCCGCCTGGACAAGATCGCCAACGAATTGCTGGCCGACATCGAGAAGGAAACCGTCGATTTCGATCCCAATTACGACGGCAAGGAAAAAGAACCGTCGGTGCTGCCGACTCGCATCCCCAACCTGCTGATCAACGGTTCGTCCGGTATCGCGGTGGGCATGGCCACCAACATTCCGCCGCACAACATCACCGAAGTCATCAATGGCGCACTGCATGTGTTGTCGAATGCCGATTGCACCATCGATGAGCTGATCGAGCTGATTCCGGCGCCTGATTTCCCGACCGGCGGCATCATTTACGGCGTATCCGGCGTGCGCGATGGCTACCGTACCGGCCGCGGCCGCGTGGTGATGCGCGCCAAGACGCATTTTGAAGAATTCGGCCGCGAAGGCCGCACGGCGATCATCGTCGACGAGCTGCCGTACCAGGTCAACAAGAAGGCCTTGCTCGAGCGTATCGCCGAGCTGGTGCGCGACAAGAAGCTGGAAGGCATTTCCGACCTGCGCGACGAGTCCGACAAGTCGGGCATGCGCGTGGTAATCGAACTCAAGCGCGGTGAAGTGCCGGAAGTCGTCCTCAATAATCTGTACAAGCAGACACAGTTGCAGGACACCTTCGGCATGAACATGGTGGCGCTGGTCGATCGCCAGCCGAAGCTGCTGAACCTGAAGCAGATGCTGGAATGCTTCCTGTCGCATCGCCGCGAAGTGGTGACGCGCCGCACGATCTTCGAACTGCGCAAGGCGCGCGAACGCGGCCACGTGCTGGAAGGTCTGGCGGTTGCTCTGGCCAACATCGACGACTTCATCGCGATCATCCGCGCGGCGCCGACGCCGCCGATCGCGAAGTCCGAACTGATGGCGCGTGCCTGGGATTCGTCCATGGTGCGCGAAATGCTGTCCCGCACCGGTGCGGAAAACAGCAGCGGCATCGAAGCCTTCCGTCCGGAAAACCTGCCGGCGCATTACGGCATCCAGACCGACGGCCTGTACAAGCTGTCCGACGACCAGGCGCAGGAAATTCTGCAAATGCGTCTGCAACGCCTGACCGGCCTGGAGCAAGACAAGATCGTCAATGAATACAAGGAAGTGATGGAACAGATCGCCGACCTGCTGGACATCTTGTCCAAGCCGACGCGCGTGACCTCCATCATCACCGACGAACTGACGGCCGCGAAGAATGACTTCGGCATCGGCGTCAAGGACGAGCGCCGCTCGACCATCGAACACAACGCCACCGATCTCGGCACCGAAGACCTGATCACGCCGCAAGACCTGGTCGTGACGCTATCGCACTCGGGCTACATGAAGTCGCAGCCGGTGTCCGAATACCGTGCACAAAAACGCGGCGGCCGCGGCAAGCAGGCCATGGCGACCAAGGACGACGACTGGATCGACCAGTTGTTCATTGCCAACACGCACGACTACATCCTGTGCTTCTCCAACCGCGGCCGCCTGTACTGGCTGAAGGTATGGGAAGTGCCGCAGGGTTCGCGCAATTCGCGCGGCAAGCCCATCGTCAACATGTTCCCGTTGCAGGACGGCGAAAAGATCACCGTGGTGTTGCCGCTGTCGGGCGAGAACCGCGTGTTCCCCGAAGACCGCTATGTCTTCATGTCGACCAGCCTGGGCACCGTCAAGAAGACGCCGTTGTCCGACTTCAGCAATCCGCGCAAGGCCGGCATCATCGCGGTCGACCTCGATGAGGGCGACTTCCTGATCGGCGCTGCGCTGACCGACGGCCAGCACGACGTCATGCTGTTCTCGGATTCCGGCAAGGCCGTGCGCTTCGACGAAAACGACGTGCGTCCGATGGGCCGCACCGCCCGTGGCGTGCGCGGCATGAACCTGGAAGAAGGTCAGCAGGTCATCGCGTTGCTGGTCGCCGAGAACGAACAGCAGTCGGTCCTGACGGCTACCGAAAACGGTTTCGGCAAACGTACGCCGATCACCGAGTACACCCGCCACGGTCGCGGCACCAAGGGCATGATCGCGATCCAGACCAGCGAACGCAACGGCAAAGTGGTTGCGGCGACACTGGTCGAAGCCAGCGATGAAATCATGCTGATCACCACTGGCGGCGTGCTGATCCGCACCCGCGTCGCGGAGATCCGCGAAATGGGCCGGGCAACGCAAGGCGTGACGCTGATTGCCGTGGAAGACGGCACCAAGCTGAGCGGCCTGCAACGCGTGGTGGAATCCGACGCCGAGGAAGACAAGGCCGAAGGCGATGTCGAAGGTGCTGTTGGCGCCGAAGGCAGCGGCGATACAGCCGCCGGTGAAAGTGACGCAGCTGCAGAATAGTTCGGGCTGAACACAAAATGACCGGCTGATGGCCGGTCATTTTCATCCTGTTGCGCTTGTTTGTTCTGCCGTCTGTTTCTGTCCTTCCTGGCCTTGTTCTTGTATCGTTGCCTCGTCTTTTCTTTATTTTTTACCTAGATCATGGTCTACAATTTTTCCGCCGGTCCGGCCGTATTGCCGAAAGAAGTGCTGCAACAAGCTGCCGACGAAATGCTGGACTGGCACGGCAGCGGCATGTCCGTGATGGAGATGAGCCATCGCGGCAAGGAATACATGTCGATCATCGAGACGGCCTTGCGCGACATGCGCGAGCTGTTCGCGGTGCCGGCCAACTACAAGATCCTGTTCCTGCAAGGCGGCGCCATCGCCGAGAACGCCATCATCCCGATGAACCTCGCCGGCCTGCGCGGTAAAGGCGCAGGCGTCGCGGACTACGTCAACACGGGCTCGTGGTCGACCAAGTCGATCAAGGAAGCGCGGCGCTATTGCGAGGTCAACGTCGCCGCCTCGTCCGAAGCCGAAAAGTTCGCCCGCATCCCGGCGCGCGACACCTGGAAACTTTCACGCAACGCCGCCTACGTGCATCTGTGCACCAATGAAACCATCGACGGCGTCGAATACCAATTTACGCCTGACGTCGCTGCCGATACCGACAATGCACCCATCGTGGCCGACATGTCGTCGCACATTTTGTCGCGCGCGGTGGATGTCTCCAAATACGGCGTCATCTATGGCGGCGCCCAAAAGAATATCGGCCCGGCCGGATTGACCATCGTCATCGTGCGTGAAGATCTGCTCGGCCACGCCTTGCCGATCTGTCCGTCGGCCTTCGACTGGAAGATCGTCGCCGACAACGACTCCATGTACAACACGCCGCCGACCTATGCGATCTACATCGCCGGCCTGGTGTTCCAGTGGCTCAAGCGCCAGGGCGGCGTGGCCGAAATGGAGCGGCGCAATATCGCCAAGGCGGATCTGCTGTACGACTACCTCGACAGCACCGAATTTTATACAACACGGATTGCGAAAGAGTGCCGTTCACGCATGAACGCGCCGTTTTTCCTGCATGACGAAACATTGAACGAGACATTCCTGGCCGGCGCCAAAGAGCGCGGCCTGCTGCAGCTGAAAGGCCACAAGTCGGTCGGCGGCATGCGCGCATCGATCTACAACGCGATGCCGATGGAAGGCGTCGAAGCACTGGTGGAGTACCTCCGCCACTTCGAACGCACACACTGAACGGCTGCTGCAAAACAAATCTGGCGTTGTTGCAACGTCTTGCCGTGCTAGCGCACTGTCTGCGACGCTGCGCGTAGCCAGCTTTGCTTTGCAGCACCCGTTCAATCGAGCTTGGGCTGACTGCATTTGCTTGCTACTTACTTGCTACTGAGTTGCTGTCGGCCGGAACAGATTGAACAAGAAAGACCACAATGAGTGAAGACAAACTCTTGCCCTTGCGTCAGAAGATCGACGCCATCGATGCGCAAATCCTTGATTTGCTGAACCAGCGCGCACGCGTCGCGCAGGAAGTCGGGCACGTCAAGGCCGAGACCAATGCCCCGGTGTTCCGTCCCGAGCGTGAAGCGCAGGTCCTGCGCAAGGCCGCCGAACGCAATCCGGGGCCGCTGCTGGGAACCGATATCCAGACCATTTTTCGTGAAGTCATGTCGGCTTGCCGCGCGCTGGAAAAGCGTGTCGTGGTGGCCTATCTCGGCCCCGAAGGCACCTTCAGCGAACAAGCCGTGTACCAGCAGTTCGGCCACGCCGTCGAAGGCTTGCCATGCGTATCGATCGACGAAGTGTTCCGCGACGCCGAAGCAGGCACCGCCGATTTCGGCGTGGTGCCGATCGAGAACTCCTCCGAAGGCGTGATCAACCGTACGCTCGACCTGCTGCTGCAAACCACGCTGCGCATCAGCGGCGAGATTTCGATCCCGGTGCATCACAGCCTGATGACCAAGGCCGGCGGCATGCAAGGCGTGACGCGTATTTGCGCGCATTCGCAGGCGCTGGCGCAATGCAACGCCTGGCTCAACCAGAATTATCCCGGCGTCGAGCGCCAGGCCGTGGCGTCCAACGCCGAAGCCGCGCGCATGGCCGGCGAAGACACGACCGTGGCCGCCATCGCCGGTGAAATCGCCGGGCAGAAATACAGCCTGCAAACCGTCAACGCGCACATCCAGGATGATCCGCATAACCGCACGCGTTTCGCCGTCATCGGCCGCTTGCAAACGGCGCCGTCCGGCCGCGACCAGACTTCCATCGTGCTGTCCGTGCCGAACAAGGCTGGCGCCGTCTACAATCTGCTGGCGCCGTTGGCCAGGCACGGCGTATCGATGACGCGCTTTGAGTCGCGTCCGGCGCGCATGGGAGCGTGGGAATACTATTTCTACGTTGACCTGGAAGGTCACGAGCAAGACGAAAAAGTCGCCAAGGCGCTGGCCGAGCTCAAGGAGAACGCCGCGTTCTTCAAGCTGCTCGGCTCTTACCCCTTTACCGTATAAATCATTCGAAGGTTCATCATGTCCACACCATTTGGTCCGGAATACGTGCGCGCGCTGGCGCCTTACCAGGCAGGCAAGCCTATCGCTGAAGTCGCCCGCGAATTCGGACTCGACGAGAGCAAGATCATCAAGCTGGCGTCCAATGAAAACCCGCTCGGCATGCCCGAATCGGCGCGTCTGGCAATGCAGCAGGCGGTGGCCGACATCGGCCGCTATCCGGACGCCAATGGCTTCGACCTGAAGGCCGCGATCAGCGCCAAGTACGGCGTGCCGCAGGATTGGGTCACGCTGGGCAACGGCAGCAACGACATCCTCGAACTGGCGGCGCACGCCTTCGTGCAACCCAGGCAATCCGTGGTGTACGCGCAGTACGGTTTCCTGGTCTATGCGCTGGCGACACAAGCGGTCGGCGCGCGCGCCATCGAAGTCAAGGCCAAGGACTTCGGCCATGACCTGCAAGCCATGGCGGCGGCGATTGCCGACGACACGCGCCTGGTGTTCATCGCCAACCCGAACAATCCGACCGGCACCTTCCTGCCGGCGGCCGAGCTGGAGGCTTTCCTCAAGGCCGTGCCGCAGCATGTGGTCGTCGTGATCGACGAGGCTTACAACGAATACCTGTCGGCCGATCTGCAATACGAATCGACCGACTGGGTGCGCACCTTCCCGAATCTGATCGTTTCGCGCACCATGTCCAAAGCCTATGGCCTGGCCGGCCTGCGTGTCGGTTTCGCGATCGGGCAGCCGGGCGTGACCGATCTGCTCAACCGCATTCGCCAGCCGTTCAACGTCAATTCGCTGGCGCAGGCCGCCGCGGTTGCCGCGCTCACCGACAAGGCTTTCCTGCAAAAAAGCGCCGAGGTCAATGCTCAGGGTTACAAGCAATTGATCCAGGCCTTCGATGAACTCGGCCTGACCTACGTGCCGTCGTACGGCAACTTCGTGCTGGTCAAGGTCGGCGACGATGACGGCGCCGGCGCGCGCGTCAATCTGGCGCTGCTCAAGCAGGGCATCATCGTGCGTCCGGTGGGCAACTACGGCTTGCCGCAATGGCTGCGCATCACCGTCGGCTTGCCCGAAGAAAACGCCGCGTTCATCGCCGCGTTGAAAACCATCCTGGGCTGAAGGCGGCAGATAGTGAAGAAAATTGTTGTCTTCGGCGTCGGCCTGATCGGCGGCTCGTTTGCGCTGGCGCTGAAAAAAGCCGGTGCGGTCGAGCATGTGGTCGGCGTTGGCCGCAGCGAGGCATCGCTGTCGCGAGCGAAAGAGCTGGGAATCATCGACGAGGCCTGCACTTTGGTTGCCGATGCGGTGCACGGCGCGGATCTGATTTTGCTGGCGGCGCCGGTGGCGCAGACCGGCGCTATCCTGGAAAGCATCGAGCCGCATTTGCAGCCCGGCACCGTGGTGACCGATGCCGGCAGCACCAAGGCCGATGTGGTGGCCGCAGCGCGCCTTGCGCTGGGCGACAAGATCGGACAATTCGTGCCGGGCCATCCGATTGCCGGACGTGAGCAAAACGGTCCCGATGCGGCGCTGGCCGATTTGTACGTCGGCAAGAAGACCGTCATCACGGCGCTCGATGAAAATGCCGAACAAGACGTCGAACGCGTGGCGCAAGCCTGGCAGGCCTGCGGCGCCAGCATCCATCGCCTCAGCCCGCAAGAGCACGACGCGGTGTTCGCTTCGGTCAGCCACTTGCCGCATCTGCTGGCGTATGCACTGGTCGACGATATCGCTTCCAAGCCGCATGCGCCCATCCTGTTCCAGTACGCGGCCAGCGGTTTCCGCGACTTCACCCGCATCGCCGGTTCCTCGCCTGAGATGTGGCGCGATATTTCGCTGGCCAATCGCGCCGCCTTGCTGCATGAGCTGGATGCGTACCTGGTGCAACTGATCCGCATGCGCAAGCTGCTGGTCGAGCGCGACAGCGACGGCCTGGAAAAAATTTACGCCAATGCCCAGCAGGCGCGGCACAATTGGACTGCCGCGATTGAAACCGCCGAGCGGCAGAACAAAGAGGGCGGCGACTGAGCAAGGATCGCCGCTTTGCACGGATGCCGCCTGATTTCCTGAATCAGCCGCAGAACAACCCACAGAACCACCACAGACAACTATTTCCGATGAAGCCAGCTTCCTATCCCCGCCATATTGACCTCAATCCCGTGGCGCATGTCCAGGGCACGGTCAAACTGCCCGGCTCCAAAAGCATCTCCAACCGCATCCTGTTGCTGGCGGCATTGTCGCGCGGCACCACCAGGATCATGGACTTGCTGGCCTCCGACGACACGCTGGTGATGCTGATGGCCTTGCAGCAACTCGGGGTCAAATGGGAGCAGATCGAAGGCACCCAGGATTACATCGTGCATGGCGTCGACGGCGTGTTGCCGGTACACCAGGCCGATCTGTTCATGGGCAACGCCGGCACCGCGATCCGTCCGCTGACGGCGGCGCTGGCCGTGATCGGCGGCGACTACACGCTGCACGGCGTGCCGCGCATGCATGAGCGGCCGATCGGCGATCTGGTCGACGCGCTCAACGACGTCGGCATGCGCATCGAATACACCGGCAATCCCGGCTATCCGCCCCTGCATATTCGTCGCGGCCTGCTCAATGCACATCGCATGAAAGTGCGCGGCAATGTCTCCAGCCAGTTCCTGACGGCCTTGCTGATGGCGGCGCCGTTGATGGCCAGGGATGAGCCGATGACCATCGAGGTGATCGGCGAACTGATTTCCAAGCCTTACATTGAGATCACGCTGAACCTGATGCGCCGTTTCGGCGTCGATGTTCAGCGTGCCGGCTGGCAATCCTTCACCATCGCGGCAGGTCAGCATTATCAAAGCCCGGACGTCATCCACGTTGAAGGCGACGCCTCGTCGGCCTCGTATTTCCTGGCGGCAGGCGCCATCGCCGGCGGCCCGATCCGCGTGGAAGGCGTCGGCAAGGACAGCATCCAGGGGGATGTGCGCTTCGTCGAAGCGCTGCGCCAGATGGGCGTGACCATCACCATGGGCGACAACTGGATTGAGGCGTCGTCAAATGGCGTGCTGAAAGCGATCGACACCGACTTCAACCACATTCCCGATGCCGCCATGACCATCGCGGTGGCTGCGTTGTACGCAGACGGCACCAGCGTGCTGCGCAACATCGCCAGCTGGCGCGTCAAGGAAACCGACCGTCTGGCCGCGATGGCGACCGAGCTGCGCAAGCTCGGTGCGATCGTGGAAGAGGGTGCTGATTACCTGAGCGTGACGCCGCCGCAACAACTGACGCCGGCCACCATCGACACCTACGACGACCACCGCATGGCGATGTGTTTCTCGTTGGCATCGCTGGATGGCGCCGCGCGCCGCGGTACGCAAGTGCGCATCAATGATCCGAAATGCGTGGCCAAGACTTTCCCTGACTATTTCCGGGTGTTCCAGCATATTGCTGAGCAGACACTGATTTGATTTGTCAAAAACCAGGCAAGAATTCAACAAGAATTAACTACTAGCGGGATTCCCATGAACACGGCAAATATTCCCGTCATCGCCATTGACGGCCCGACCGCATCGGGCAAGGGTACGGTGGCGCAAAGAGTCGCCCAGCAATTGGGCTTCCACTATCTCGATTCGGGCGCTTTGTATCGCCTGACGGCGTTGTCGGCGATCCGCCGCGGCATCGAAATGAACGACGAGCACGGTCTGGCCAAGAGCGCCGAGCACCTTAATTGCCATTTCGACGGCGGCCATATTTTCCTGGCCAATGAAGACGTTTCTCAAGCCATCCGTGCCGAAGAAGTGGGGAATACTGCTTCGAAAATTGCTGTTCTGGCAACAGTTCGCCATGCGCTGTACGGCCTGCAACTGAGTTTTCGCAAGGCGCCGGGTCTGGTCGCGGATGGTCGCGACATGGGGACGGTGATCTTTCCCCATGCGCCACTGAAGGTCTTTTTGACCGCCAGCGTCGAAGCGAGAGCGCAAAGGCGCTATAAGCAATTGATTGACAAGGGTTTTCCTGCTAATATGGAAGACCTCTCCAAGGACCTGCGGGAACGCGATGCGCGCGATATGAATCGTGCGTCGGCGCCGCTTAAGCCGGCCGAGGGTGCGTATTTACTGGATACTTCCGACATGACGGCCGATGAGGCGGTCAAGCAGGTGCTCAGCTGGTACGCGGCTTTATGAGTTTGTTGTCGTTGTATTTGTTGTTTTTGTAACGCCATTGGTGCTCGCCTGATGCAAAGTCCGGCGCGTGTTGATAAACCTAAACCCATTATTCATCGTCTTTTGCATGCATCTCCAGCAGTCTGATTTATGCAAGTTGCGACCGGATATTGGCCAACACCTTTCTTAATTCTATGTCTACCACTACTGTCCTGGCTCCTGGAGCCGCTGGCGCTGATGCATTTGCAGCGCTGTTTGAAGAATCGCTGTCACGTCAAGACATGCGTTCTGGTGAAGTCATTTCGGCTGAAGTCGTCCGCCTCGACCATAACTTCGTTATCGTCAACGCCGGCCTGAAGTCCGAAGCCTTCATTCCTATCGAAGAATTCAAAAATGACAACGGCGAACTCGAAGTCAACGTCGGCGATTTCATCTCCGTCGCGATCGAATCGCTGGAAAACGGTTTCGGCGACACTATCCTGTCGCGTGACAAGGCCAAGCGTCTGGCATCGTGGCTCTCGCTCGAAAAAGCGATGGAGTCCGGCGAGATCGTCGTTGGTACTGTCAATGGCAAGGTCAAGGGCGGCCTGACCGTTCTGACCAACGGCATCCGTGCCTTCCTGCCAGGCTCGCTGGTGGATACACGTCCGGTCAAGGACACAACGCCTTTCGAAGGCAAGACCCTGGAATTCAAGGTCATCAAGCTGGATCGCAAGCGCAACAACGTCGTGTTGTCGCGTCGCGCCGTCATCGAAGCGTCGATGGGCGAAGAGCGTCAAAAGCTGATGGAAACCCTGAAAGAAGGCACCGTGGTTACCGGCGTCGTCAAGAACATCACCGACTACGGCGCGTTCGTGGATCTGGGTGGCATCGACGGCCTGCTGCACATCACCGATCTGGCATGGCGTCGTGTGCGTCACCCATCGGAAGTGCTCACAGTCGGTCAAGAGATCACTGCCAAGGTCCTCAAGTACGATCAAGAGAAGAACCGCGTTTCGCTGGGCGTCAAGCAACTGGGCGACGACCCATGGACAGGTCTGTCCCGTCGCTACCCGCAAGGCACACGCCTGTTCGGCAAGGTCACCAACCTGACAGACTACGGCGCATTCGTCGAAGTCGAGCAAGGTATCGAAGGCCTGGTGCACGTTTCCGAAATGGACTGGACCAACAAGAACGTCGCGCCTAACAAGGTTGTTCAACTGGGCGACGAAGTGGAAGTCATGGTTCTGGAAATCGACGAAGAGCGTCGTCGCATCAGCCTGGGCATGAAACAATGCAAGGCGAATCCATGGGATGATTTCGCGATCACCCACAAGAAGGGCGACAAGGTCAAGGGCGCCATCAAGTCGATCACTGACTTCGGCGTGTTCATCGGCCTGACCGGCAACATCGACGGTCTGGTTCACCTGTCCGACCTGTCCTGGACTGAAACCGGCGAAGAAGCCGTGCGCAAGTTCAAGAAGGGCGACGAACTGGAAGCAGTCGTTCTGGCAATCGACGTCGAGCGCGAACGCGTTTCCCTGGGCGTCAAGCAGCTGGAAGGCGATCCGTTCAACAACTTCGCTGCAATGAACGACAAGGGCGCACTGGTCAACGGTACGGTCAAGTCGGTCGAGCCTAAGGGCGCAGTGATCCAGTTGTCGGAAGAAGTCGAAGGCTACCTGCGTGCATCCGAAATCTCGCGCGATCGCGTTGAAGATGCAGGTACACACCTGAAGGTCGGCGACAGCGTTGAAGCGCTGGTCATCAACATCGACCGCAAGGCACGCAGCATCCAATTGTCGATCAAGGCAAAGGACAACGCTGAGACTCAGGAAGCAATGCAAAAGATGTCTTCGGACTCCAGCGCGGCTTCCGGTACCACCAGCCTGGGTGCACTGCTGAAGGCAAAGCTCGACAACAAGAACTGATCAGTCGAGCATAATGACCAAGTCTGAGCTGATCGCTCGCCTGGCTGAGCGTTATCCGCAACTTGTCGCCAAGGATGCGGATTACGCGGTCAAGACCATTCTCGATGCCATGGTTGATGCATTAGCAACCGGCCAGCGCATCGAGATCCGTGGTTTTGGCAGCTTTGCGTTAAATCGCAGGCCGCCTCGCATCGGTCGCAATCCCAAGTCGGGCGACAAAGTGATGGTGCCTGAAAAACGGGTACCCCACTTCAAGCCAGGCAAGGAATTGCGGGAGCGTGTCGACGCCATGGTGGGGCAACCCATCAAGGAAGACTGAGTTGACGCTTCGCGGCATACCTGCGAAGCAGTTGGGCGCTACGTGTATAAGAGTGTAAATAGCGCTTAACAAAATGAACGGCATCTTTGGATGCCGTTTTTTTTCACGTACAATTTCACATCTGCCGCGCTTCCTGCGCACGCGGTCAGGCAGTACCCTGTCGCCGTGCCTGCTGGCCGGCCAATACATCGAAAAGGATTTGCGCCATGAAGATAATTTCAAGACTGATTGCGGCGGTCCTCTTTATTCTTTTCTTTTTCTTCGCGTTGAAAAACACGCAGGAAATCACGCTGCATTTCTTCCTCGGCTACGAGCGCACGGATCCGTTGGTGCTGGTGTTGCTGGTGTGCTTCGTCGGCGGCGCCATCCTCGGCGTGCTGGCGATGACGCCGCTGGTGCTCCGCCATCGTCGCGAAGCGTCGAAGCAAAGGAAGAGTCTTTCCATGCTGCAGAAGGAACGCGAGGCCCAGTTGCTGGCTCAGACTCAGCCGCCGCAACCGGACAGCGTAGTTCCCCCGCAGCACCTCATCTGATCGCGGTTTTATATGGAATTTGAATTCTGGTGGCTGCTGGGCATTCCGGTCTTCTTCGGGCTGGGATGGATTGCCGCCCGCGTCGACATCAATCAATTGCTGTCCGAGTCGCGCACGCTGCCGCACGGTTATTTCAAGGGGTTGAATTTCCTGCTCAACGAGCAACCCGACAAGGCCATCGACGCTTTCATCGAAATCGTCAAGCTTGATCCCGAAACGGTGGAGCTGCATTTCGCCCTCGGCAACCTGTTCCGTCGTCGCGGTGAAACCGAACGCGCCATCCGGGTTCACCAGAACCTGCTGGCGCGTCCCGATTTGCCGGCCGAGCACAAGGCGCATGCCCAATACGAGCTGGGTCAGGATTATCTCAAGGCCGGACTGCTGGATCGCGCCGAAGAGACTTTCCATCTGCTCAACGACACGCAATACGGCGCCCAGGCCGGGCGCGCGTTGCTGGAAATCTACCAGCGCGAAAAAGAATGGTCGCGCGCCATCAAGGCCGCAGAAACATTGCAAGCTGCGGGGGCCGGCGGCCGACAGAAGGAAATCGCCCAGTTCTATTGCGAGCTGGCTGAGGACGAGTTGGTGCATACTCATCCCGACGCCGCCATGAGCCTGTTGGAAAAAGCCCTGGCGACTGATCGCAAGAGCGTGCGCGCAACGATATTGCTGGGCGATGTGTACCGCGCCAAGGGAGACATTGAAGCCGCCTTGCTGGCCTGGCGTCGGGTCGAGCACCAAAGCGTCCCGCATGCGGCGCTGGTGGCGCAGCGACTGCTCGACGGCTACCAAGCGGTGGGGCGCATGCAAGAAGGCCTGAATCTGCTGCGCTCTTACCTGGCTGAAGCGCCATCGATTGATTTGCTGGAAGTGGTGTTCAAGGCGGTGCTCGAACTGGAAGGCGTGGAAGCCGCGAATCAACTTGTCAGCGACGAGTTGCGCCGCACGCCGACCTTGCTCGGCCTCGACAAATTCCTCGAGGCGCGCATGTTGAACGCGCCGGCGGAAATACGCCCGGAACTGGCAGTGGTGAAGACGCTGGTGCACAGCTATACGCAAAAACTGGCGCGTTACCAATGTACCCATTGCGGCTTCAAGGCGCGCCAGTTCTATTGGCATTGCCCCGGCTGTAACCATTGGGAAACCTATCCGCCGCGCCGTACTGAAGAATTGAACGTAATGAACTAGAGTGCTCAGGCACTCGCACCTTTAGAAAATTTTATGAAAATCACCATCATTGGCACCGGCTACGTCGGTCTCGTTACAGGCGCCTGCCTGGCTGAATTGGGCAACAACGTATTTTGCCTTGACGTCGACCAGAGCAAGATCGACATCCTCAACAACGGCGGCATTCCCATTCACGAGCCGGGTCTGGAAGACGTCGTGGCGCGCAATCGCGCCGCCGGACGCCTGACGTTCTCTACCGACGTGGCCGCCAGCGTGGCGCATGGCGACGTGCAGTTCATCGCCGTCGGTACGCCGCCCGACGAGGACGGTTCGGCCGATCTGCAATACGTGCTGGCCGCCGCACGCAACATCGGCAAGCACATGACCGGCTTCAAGGTGATCGTCGACAAGTCGACCGTACCGGTCGGTACCGCCGGCAAGGTCAGCGCGGCAGTTGCACAGGAATTGCAGCAGCGCGGCAATGTTGAGGCCAAGTTCTCGGTAGTGTCGAATCCGGAGTTCCTCAAGGAAGGCGCCGCCGTCGAAGACTTCATGCGTCCCGACCGCATCGTCATCGGCCACGACAATACCGCCGAAGGCATGCAGGCTTACGCCGCCATGAAAAAACTGTACGCGCCGTTCAATCGCAACCATGAACGCACTTACTGGATGGACGTACGTTCTGCCGAATTCACGAAATACGCCGCCAACGCCATGCTGGCGACACGCATCTCTTTCATGAACGAACTGGCCAACCTGGCGGACCAGGTCGGCGCCGATATCGAGGCGGTACGCCACGGCATCGGTTCCGATCCGCGCATCGGCCACAGCTTCCTGTATGCCGGCTGCGGCTATGGCGGGTCCTGCTTCCCCAAGGACGTGCAGGCGCTGGAACGCACTGCGCGCGCCTACGGCCAGGAGCTGCACATCCTGCGCGCCGTTGAGCAGGTCAACAACAATCAGAAGCATGTGCTCGGCAATAAGATTGTGGCGCGCTTCGGCGAAAACCTGCAAGGCCGCCATTTTGCAGTCTGGGGCCTGGCGTTCAAGCCCAATACCGACGACATGCGTGAAGCATCGTCGCGTGTGCTGCTCGGCGAGCTGATCGCGCGCGGCGCCACGGTGGCGGTGTTCGACCCGGTCGCGATGAAGGAAGCCAGGCGTGTGCTGGCGCTGGACTTCAATGACGACGAAAGTATTCTGAACCGCATCCGTTTCAGCGAAAGCCCGATGGATGCGCTGCAAGACGCCGATGCGCTGGCTATCGTCACTGAATGGAAAGCCTTCCGCAGCCCCGATTTCGACCAGCTCAAGAGCAAGCTCAAGGCGCCGGTGATTTTTGACGGCCGTAACCTGTTCGAACCGCAAGTCATGGCGGATGCCGGTATTGAATACCACGGCATCGGTCGCTCCATCCTGACCAAGAGTTGACTCGATGACAATTCTGAATTCCGGCAATCCACTGGGGGCCCTGAGCAATGCGCGCATCCTGATCGTCGGTGACGTCATGCTGGATCGTTACTGGTTCGGTGAAGTCAATCGCATTTCGCCGGAAGCACCGGTGCCTGTGGTGCGTGTCGAGCGTCGCGAAGAACGTCTGGGCGGCGCCGCCAATGTCGCGCGCAATGCCGCCACGCTGGGCGCGCAAACCGGCTTGCTGGGCGTGATCGGACAAGATGAGGCCGGCGCCGTGGTCGAAGGTCTGTTGACCGACCTTGGCATCAGCAGCTATCTGAATCGCGACCCCGCCATCTCGACCATCATCAAGCTGCGCGTCATCGGCCGTCAGCAGCAACTGGTGCGCGTGGATTTTGAAGATGCGCCGACCGACACCGTGCTGCGCGACAAACTCACGCAATTCAACGCGCTGATCGGCAATTACGACGTCATCATCTTGTCCGACTACGCCAAGGGCAGCCTGGTGAACGTCGCCGACATGATCGGCGTCGGCAAGAAGCTCGGCAAACGTCTCTTGGTGGATCCCAAGGGCGATGATTTTTCACGTTACAAGGGCGCCTCCATTCTGACCCCGAACCGTTCCGAGCTGATCCGGATTATCGGCAACTGGAAGTCTGAAGAAGAACTCACCACCAAGGCGCAGAACCTGCGTCGCTCGCTCGATCTGGAGGCGCTGCTGTTGACCCGTTCGGAAGAGGGCATGACCTTGTATCAGGACAACGAGGTCGTCAATTTCCCGGCGGTGGCGCGCGAAGTATTCGATGTCTCCGGCGCCGGAGACACCGTGATTGCCACGCTGGCGGTCATGCTCGGCAACGGCGTGGCGCTGACGGAAGCGGTCCGCATCGCCAACCTGGCAGGCGGCATCGTGGTCGGCAAGCTCGGCACCGCCACCGTCACGCGCGAAGAACTGGCGCTCTGAGCCGGTTTTCCCTGCATCGCCCCAGGAATTCCGAACATTGGGCGCATGCAGGGAGAATTAATATTGCCGCAATTTCGTTTTCATTTTGTCAACTATTGTTCCCGGGAATCGTTAAACTTCTCAGCCCGCCGCAATTCGCCAGCTGAGATCGTCCCTTCCATGATTTAACGATGACCTTTCAAAGGAACAATACCCATGTTGAAAAAACTCACCGCTGCTCTTTTCGCTTTCCTCCTCAGCACTGGCCTGGCGTTCGCCCAGGCTGACGTCAACAAGGCCGATCAGGCTGCGCTGGACGGCATCAAGGGCATCGGCCCGGCCATGTCCAAGCGTATCCTCGACGAGCGCAAGAAGGGCGAATTCAAGGATTGGTCCGACTTTGAAACCCGCGTCAAAGGCGTAGGCGAGAAGAGCGCAGTCAAGCTGTCGGACGCAGGCCTGACCGTCAACGGCCAGGCACGTGGCAAATCGGCGGTAGCACCCGCCAAGTCGGCGGGTAAACCGTTCGGCAAGAAGAAGGACGGCAAGGAAGAGGCTGCAATGGACAAACCGGGGGCGACCAAAGGCTGATATCGCAACGTATTCTGGTCCTGTCGAAAAACCCCGCTTTTGCGGGGTTTTTTGTTTGCTCTTACCTACGGAGAAGGATGCTTGCGGAGATGCTTGATCGGCATTACAGTCACAGGTAGAAAAATAGCCAATAAAGCATCGATAAATAGTTTGGTCGGTAATGGTGGATTTGCGAACAAGATAAGTCCAACAGAGGGGCCGTGGCGCTTGTACGAGCACGGTTTTCCGGCAGGCAAGGACTCAGCTTGCATCGCACGCGTTCGCGGGCAGGATTTCAACCAACAACTGGGCACAGAGACCGATGAAAATCGCTGATATTCCCGTCGACGACCAGGCGCGCGTCGCCGACCTGCATGGGTTGCAGATCCTCGATACACCGCCGGAAGAACGCTTTGACCGTCTGACCAGGCTGGCGCGCCGGCTTTTTTCAGTGCCCATGGCGGTGGTCAGCCTGGTTGACACCAAACGCCAGTGGTTCAAGGCGCGTGTCGGGGTTGATGCCTGCGAAACCGGACGCGATGTCTCCTTCTGCGCGCACGCCATTCTGCGCGACGACGTGATGGTCGTGCCGGATGCTCTGGAAGACGAGCGCTTCAGGGACAATCCACTGGTGACAGGCGATCCGCTCATCCGTTTCTATGCCGGTTGCCCGATTCGCAGTCCGCATGGCCACAAGCTCGGTACATTGTGCCTGCTTGATACCATTCCACGCCGTTTCGACGCCGACGACCAGGCCTTGCTGAGCGATCTGGCGCGCATGGTCGAACAGGAGATGGTCGCGGTGCATCTGGCCACGATGGATGAGCTGACCAAACTGTCCAACCGGCGCGGTTTCGAATCGCTGTCCCAGCATGCGCTGAGCATGTGCAAACGACTCGGCAAACCGGTCTCGCTGCTGTACTTCGACCTCGACTTGTTCAAGCAGATCAACGATCGCTTCGGACATGCCGAAGGCGATCGCGCGCTGGTGGCGTTCAGTAATATTCTGGCGGCCAATTTCCGCGAATCGGACGTGATCGGACGGCTGGGCGGGGATGAATTTGCCGTGTTCCTCACCAACACCGGCGCGCAGGAAACCGCCACCGTGCTGGGGCATTTCGAACAGGCGATCGATCTGCACAATCAGACCAGCAAGCGCGGCTACGACTTGCTGTACAGCGTCGGCGCAATTGAATATGATGCGACCGGGCATGATACGATTGGCGACCTGATGAGCAGCGCCGACGCCTTGATGTATCAGCAGAAGAAGCGGCGCCGCGAAGCGTCGTAGCTCGTGGCTTGCGAGGACAGACGTCCCCGTCGTGGCGCGCTTGTATTTAACTACTCAAAGACAGATTTGATGATCCATTTGCAGCCAGTAATTCTTTCGGGCGGCTCAGGCACACGGTTGTGGCCATTTTCCCGAGAACAGTATCCCAAGCAATTGCTATCCCTGGTAGGTGCTGAAACCATGCTGCAGGCCACGGCGCTGCGAGTGCAGGCCGCTGACGCCGCATATAGCCTGGTCAATGCGCCTGTCGTCGTATGCAACGAAGAATACCGGTTCATCACAGCCGAACAATTGCGGGCGGTGGGCAAAGAAAGCAAGCACATCGTGCTTGAGCCGGTCGGGCGCAATACGGCTCCGGCGTTGACTCTCGCCGCGTTGCTGGCGGCGCAGAACGGTGATGATCCGGTGCTGCTGATCATGCCGGCCGATCATGTCATCCGCGACGTTGACGCCTTCCAGTCGGCAATCCGGCAAGCAGTGCCGCACGCGGCTGCCGGCGCCATGGTGACCTTCGGCATCGTCGCCGATCGTCCCGAGACCGGTTACGGTTACATCCAGCGCGGTGCGCAGATTGACGATGCGCATGCGATCGCCCGTTTCGTCGAGAAGCCGGATGCCGCAACCGCGCAAGGCTATGTTGATTCCGGCGACTACCTCTGGAATAGCGGTTTGTTCGTGATGCGCGCCAGCGTCTGGCTGCGCGCCATCGAGCGTTTCCAGCCGGCCATGAGCAAGGCCTGCCGGGCGGCTTTCGACGGCGGCAAGCAGGACAACGATTTCTATCGCATCGACAAGGCGGCATTCGAGGCATGTCCTGCCGATTCCATCGACTATGCCGTGATGGAAAAATTGGCCGATACGCCCGATCTGGGTATTGAAGGCCGCATCATTCCGTTGTCGGCAGGCTGGTCCGACGTCGGCGCGTGGGACGCCTTGTGGCAAGTGGCTGAAAAGGACGGCGCCGGCAACGTCATCCGTGGCGACGTCATGCTGGAGCAGGCTTCGGATAACCTGGTGTTCGCGCAAGGACGGCTGGTCGCCTGTGTCGGTATCGACAACATGGTCATCGTCGAAACACCGGATGCGGTGCTGGTGGCCGACAAAAACAAGATGCAGGACATCAAGAGCATCGTCTCCCGTCTCAAGGGACAGCAGCGCGGCGAAGCGCTCACGCATCGCAAGATCCATCGCCCCTGGGGCTGGTACGACTCCATCGACAGCGGCGAGCGTTTTCAGGTCAAGCGCATCGTTGTCAATCCCGGTTGTTCGCTGAGCCTGCAGATGCATCACCATCGCGCCGAGCATTGGATCATCGTCAAGGGCACGGCGCGCATCACGCGCGGCGAGGAAGTGTTCCTGCTGTCCGAGAACCAGTCCACCTACATCCCGCTGGGCGTCACGCACCGGCTGGAAAATCCCGGAAAATTCCCGCTGGAAATGATAGAAGTGCAATCCGGCAGCTATCTTGGCGAAGACGATATCGTGCGCTTCGACGATACCTATGGGCGCAAGTGAGCCGGCCTCGTCCTGCAGGCGCGGGGCGAATCCGGGCAATTCGGCGATAGTCGGCAAAGACGGGCGCGAAATAGAATAAAATGCCCGTCTGAACCCACGCAGGTAACCTCACGTTTATGTCCTACCAAGTCCTCGCCCGTAAATACCGCCCCCGCAGCTTCGACACGCTGGTCGGGCAGGAGCACGTCGTGCGGGCGCTGACGCATGCGCTGGAACAGCAACGGTTGCATCACGCCTACCTGTTTACCGGCACCCGCGGCGTCGGCAAGACGACCTTGTCGCGCATCCTGGCCAAATCGCTGAACTGCCAGGGCCCTGACGGCAATGGCGGCATCACCGCCCAGCCGTGCGGCGTCTGCGATGCCTGCGTCGCCATTGACGCCGGCCGCTTTGTCGATTACATCGAAATGGATGCGGCCTCCAACCGCGGCGTCGACGAAATGGCGCAATTGCTGGAGCAGGCGGTCTACGCGCCGTCCAATGCGCGCTTCAAGGTCTACATGATCGACGAAGTGCACATGCTCACCAATCATGCCTTCAACTCCATGCTGAAGACGCTGGAGGAGCCGCCGGAGCACGTCAAGTTCATCCTGGCGACGACCGATCCGCAAAAGATTCCCGTGACCGTGCTGTCGCGCTGCCTGCAGTTCAATCTGAAGCAGATGCCGCCGGGCCACATCATCGGCCATCTGGACAACATCCTCGGGCAGGAAAACATTGAATTCGAAGCACCCGCGCTGCGCCTGCTGGCGCAAGGTGCGCACGGCTCGATGCGCGACGCGCTGTCGCTGACCGACCAGGCGATCGCCTACGCCGCCGGCAAGGTCACGCTGGAAGCGGTGCAGGGCATGCTCGGCGCCCTCGACCAGTCCTACCTGATCCGTGTGCTCGATGCGCTGGCCACACAAGACGGCAGCGGCTTGCTCGCCGTGGCCGATGAGATGGCCACGCGCAGCCTGTCTTACAACGCCGCGCTGCAAGACCTGGCAACCTTGTTGCACCAGATCGCACTGGCGCAGACCGTTCCGGCGGCACTGGCCGAAGACTTGCCGCAGCGCGAAGACATCGTGCGTCTGGCGTCGCAATTCAGCGCTGAAGAAGCGCAGTTGTTCTATCAGATTGTCGTGCACGGCCGCAACGAACTCGGCTTGGCGCCGGACGAATATGCCGGCTTCAGCATGACCTTGTTGCGCATGCTGGCCTTCCGTCCCGTGGCTGCCAATGCGGCCGCTGCCGGCAGCGCTCCCGCACCGACAGCGGCGGCACGGCCCCAGGCTGCGGCACCGTCGCGTCCGAATCCTGCGGTCGCGCCTTTGAGCGCCGCGCCGCACGTCGCTACTGCCAGCACGCCGGTTGCGCGTCCTGCCGCAGCGGCTCCCGCTGCGCCTGCGGGGCCGGCCAATTCCGCGCGCGCCGCCGCCCTGGAAGCTGCCCGTGCAGCCTCCGGCAAGAGTTCGCCGCGTCCGGCTGCAGCACCAGCTGCGGGACCAGCTGTTGCTGCGCCAGCTCCGGCGCCTTCAGCGGTTCCGGCGGCACTGGACGAGCGGGCGCCGCCGCCGTGGGATGAAGAGCCGGCAACCGCCGCTGCTCAAAAAAAAACTGAACAATATTCAGCAGGCAACGCCGTAGCCGGGTTGGCAGCGGCTGCACCGGCGGCAGACGACGCCATTGTCGTCGCTGCGGCGCCTGCCAGCACAGTGACGCCGGCGATGGCGGCACAAACTGCCAGGATCGCCGCCGAACTCGGCTGGGACGGCAACTGGCCGCAACTGGCCGCCGATCTGTCGTTGCGCGGCATGGTGGCGCAAATGGCGCAGCAGAGCGAACTGGTGCGCTGCGAGCAGAGCGGCAACAGCGTGATTTTCCATTTGCGCATTCCGGTGGAAACCCTGCGCGCCTCGGGCAACATCGAAAAACTGACTGCCGTGCTGGGCGAGCGTTTCAACAAGAACGTACGCGTCGAAACCGAAATCGGCGCCGTGGCGCTGACGGCCAACGCCAGGGCGCAAGCCGATCGCGCCGAACGACAGCGTGAAGCCGAGCAGACCATGCAAAACGATCCGTTCGTCCAGGTCATGATGCGCGAATTCGATGCCTCCATCGTGCCGGGATCGATCCGGCCGTTGTAAGAAGCAGATTGCCGGGGAGGAAGCGTGGAATATGCCGAATGTTCCATTTCCGCCACGGCCGAAACAAGATGAATCAATTTAGTTAACAAGGAGTATGACCATGATGAAAGGCCAACTGGCAGGCTTGATGAAGCAGGCTCAAGCGATGCAGGACAACATGAAGAAGATGCAGGACCAGCTTGCATTGATCGAAGTCGAAGGACAGTCCGGCGCAGGGCTGGTCAAAGTCGTGATGACCTGTAAGAATGACGTCAAGCGCGTCACCATCGACCCGTCGCTGCTGGCCGACGACAAGGACATGCTGGAAGACCTGGTCGCCGCCGCCTTCAATGACGCCGTACGCAAGGCTGAAGCAACCTCGCAGGAAAAGATGGCTGGCATGACCTCCGGCATGCCTTTGCCGCCGGGCTTCAAGATGCCGTTCTGACGCGACAGCGAAGTCGCGACGATTTTGCAGGCTGCTTTCATGAGGAGGCATCATGTTCGTGATCTCGATTACCTATACCAAGCCAGCAAGCGAAATCGATTCGCTGCTGACCGCGCATAAGCAATTCCTGAACGAGCAGTATTCCGACGGCGTGTTCCTCATGTCCGGCCGCAAGGTCCCGCGCAGCGGCGGCATCATCATCGCCGATGCGACTGATCGCGCCGAAGTCGAAGCGATCATCGAAACCGATCCGTTCTATATCGGCGGCGTCGCCGAATATGAAATCACCGAATTTGTTCCATCCATGACGGCCGAAGCACTATCCGTCTTCCGGCATACCTCAGACCGAAATTGAAAACCCCGTCCAGTCTTACCCAGCTCACGGAATCCCTGCGCACCCTTCCCGGCATCGGTCCCAAATCGGCGCAGCGCATGGCCTATCACCTGCTGCAGCACGACCGCGACGGTGCCCTGCAACTGAGCCGCGCGCTGGCCCAGGCGGCCGAGACGATCCGTCACTGCGCGCTGTGCAATACCTTCACCGAGCAAGTCATCTGCGATACCTGCCAGGACGGCGGCCGCGACACCACGACCTTGTGCGTGGTCGAGACGCCGAGCGACCAGTTGATGATCGAGCAGACGCTGACCTTCAAGGGCCTGTACTTCGTGCTGATGGGACGCCTGTCGCCGCTGGACGGCGTCGGTCCCAAGGACATCCACATTGAAAAACTGATCACGCGCGCGACCGACGGCGTGGTCGCCGAAGTCGTACTGGCCACCAATTTCACCAACGAAGGCGAAGCCACCGCACATTACATCAGCGAGACGCTCAAGGCGCGCGGCCTCAAGGTCAGCCGCCTGGCGCGCGGCGTACCGGTCGGCGGCGAGCTGGAATACGTGGACGCCGGCACCATCGCGCGCGCCATGCTGGACCGGCGCACCACCTGATCACCTGATGCCGTGGTGACCAGCGCATCATGACGGACGATCTGCCGCAGAGCAGACGCCAGGGATGATCCAATCCATCCAGGAGACAAACATGCAATTTCTTTCCCGTTGTTCCGTTCGTTTGCGCTTGCCGGCATCGATGCTGGCGGCAATATTGGCATTGGCCGGTTGCGCCGCCTCGCCGACGGAGCGCAGCTACGAGGTCGCGGAAGTCGGCAGTTTCCACGTCGGCGGCAAGCAGGTGACGCTGGCGGGATTGCCGTCGCGCGAAATCGTGTTTACCGAAGGCGCCGCATCGCGCAAGGTCGATCCCAACGGCGACTTTGAAACCGGCCAGATGTACGCCCAATACATCAAGCTGAAAAATCCGCGGGCCCGCTATCCGCTGCTCATGTGGCACGGCGGCGGCCTCGCCGGCACGACGTGGGAAACCAAACCTGACGGCGCTCCCGGCTGGCAGCAATTCTTCCTGACGCAGGGACACTCCGTCTACGTGACCGACGCCGTGGAGCGCGGCCGCGCCTCCTGGTCGCGTTATCCCGAGGTCTACAAAACCGAGCCGTTCTTCCGCACCAAGCAGGAAGGCTGGGAGCTGTTCCGCATCGGCGCGGCTGGATCCTACGACAGCGATCCGGCCAAACGCGTGGCCTATGCCGGCACGCAGTTTCCGGTCGCCGCCTACGACCAGTTTTCCAAGCAGGGCATCCCGCGCTGGGCCAGCAATGACGCCGCCACGCAGGCCGCTTACGATACGCTGGTGCAAAAGGTCTGCCCCTGCGTGATCGTGGTGCACAGCCAGGGCGGCAACTTCGCCATCAACGCCGCGCTGCGTGCGCCGGACAAGATCAAGGCCATCGTGGCCGTCGAAGGATCCGGTGCGCCCGATCCCGACAAGGTCGATATCTCTGCGCTGAAAAATATTCCCTTCCTGTTTGTGTGGGGCGATTTCATCGATCAGAATACGTCCTGGAAGCAATACATCGTGGCGCCCGACAAATTCCAGCGGGCGTTGCGCGCGCAAGGCGGTGTGGCCGACCGGCTCGACCTGCCGCAACACGGCATCAAGGGCAACTCCCACATGCTGATGATGGACCGCAACTCCGATCAGGTCGCTGCATTGGTGCAGGCCTGGATGGACAAGAACGGATTGATGAAATAACCTGCCACTCCTCATTCATGACAACCACTACACCATCTCCCGGTCCGTTGGCCGGCATCAAAGTACTTGAACTCGGCACGCTGATCGCCGGCCCGTTCTGCTCGCGCATGCTGGCCGAATTCGGCGCCGACGTGATCAAGGTCGAAGCGCCGGGCGTCGGCGATCCCTTGCGCCAGTGGCGCGTGCTCAAGGACGGCACCTCGCTGTGGTGGTCGGTGCAGGCGCGCAACAAAAAAAGCCTGACCCTCAACATGAAGGATCCGCAGGCCCAGGACATCGCGCGCAAGCTGGCGCTGGAAGCCGACATCATCATCGAGAACTATCGTCCCGGCGTGCTGGAGAAATGGAACCTCGGCTATGAAGACCTGAAGAAACTCAATCCCGCCATCATCATGGTGCGCCTGTCCGGCTACGGCCAGACTGGGCCGCTGAAGGACTTGCCGGGCTTCGGCGCGATCGGCGAATCGATGGGCGGCATCCGCTACGTATCCGGTCATCAGGATCGCCCGCCGGTGCGCATCGGCATTTCCATCGGCGACTCGGTCGCCGCCTTGCATGGCGTCATCGGCGCGATGATGGCGCTGCGCCACCGCGACGTCACCGGCGGTCGCTGGAACGGCAAGGACGGAGAACTGCGAGTGGCAGGGCAGGGCCAGATGGTCGACGTCGCGCTGTACGAATCGGTCTTCAACCTGATGGAATCGCTGGTGCCCGAATTCGACCAGGCCGGCGTGGTGCGCGAACGCACCGGCGGCGCCTTGCCCGGCATCGTGCCGTCCAACACCTACACCACCGCCGACGGCAAGAACGTCGTGATCGCCGGCAACGGCGACGCCATCTTCAAGCGCCTGATGCTGGCCATCGACCGCGCGGACATGGCCAACGACCCGCAATTGGAGCGCAACGACGGCCGTGTGCCGCGTACCGAAGAAATCGACCGCGCCATCCAGGCCTGGTGCAGCGGCAAGACCATCGACGAGGCGCTGGCGATCCTGCAGGCCGCCGACGTGCCGGTGGGCAAGATCTATTCGGTGCGCGACATGATGAGCGATCCGCAATTCCTGGCGCGCAACATGTTCGAACAGCATGCATTTGCCGACGGTACGCCGATCAAATTGCCTGCGGTGACGCCTAAATTGTCGGAGACGCCGGGCGGCACCAAATGGATCGGTCCGGAGCTCGGGCAGCATAACGCTGAAATCTTGCGTTCGCTGGGGTATGATGACGCACAAATTGCGCAGTTGCGCCAAGATAAGGTCATTTGAAGGCAGTGAAAACTGCCGAACGACACGGCAAAACACAAGCAGATATTGCAAAGATCATAGGAGGAGACCACATGAAATTCAACCTGAAGCAATTCGCCATTGCGCTGGCGCTGTTCCTGGCCGGCTACCTGACATTCAACACCAACCTGTTCGCCCAGGCGCTGGAAAAACCGAAGGTTTCCATCGCCGTCGGCGGCAAGAACCTGTTCTACTACCTGCCTCTGACGGTCGCCGAGCAACTCGGCTACTTCAAGGATGAAGGCCTGCAAGTCGAGATCTCCGATTTCGCCGGCGGCGCCAAGGCCCTGCAGGCCATGGTCGGGGGCAGCGCGGACGTGGTGTCCGGCGCTTACGAGCACACCATCAACATGCAGGCAAAGAACCAGCCCATCGTCGCTTTCGTGCTGCAAGGCCGCGCGCCGCAGATCGTGCTGGCCGCCAGCAACAAGACCATGCCGAACTACAAGAGCGTGGCCGACCTGAAGGGCAAGAAGATCGGCGTCACCGCACCCGGCTCCTCGACCAGCATCATGGCCAGTTTCGTGCTGGCCAAGGCCGGCCTGAAGCCGACCGACGTGTCCTTCATCGGCGTTGGCGCGGCAGCAGGCGCGTTGTCGGCGCTGCGTTCCGGCCAGATTGATGCGATCGCCAACCTGGATCCGGTCATCTCCATGCTGGAGCAAAAAAACGAGATCAAGATCATCGCCGACACCCGTACGCTGAAGGACACCAACGACGTGTTCGGCGGCCCGATGCCGGCTGCCACGCTGTATGCGCCGGAAGCTTTCATCAAGAAATATCCGAACACCACCCAGGCCCTGACCAACGCCATGGTGCGCGCGCTCAAGTGGATCCAGCAAGCTGGTCCTTCCGACATCATCAAGGCGGTGCCGGAAAGCTATCTGCTGGGCGACCGCGCGTTGTACATCTCGGCCTTCCTGAAGGTGCGTGAGGCGATGTCGCCGGACGGCATCTTCCCGGACGCCGGTCCCGCCACTGCGCTGCGCACGTTGCAAGCATTCGAGCCTGACCTGGCCAGCAAGAAGATCGACCTGTCCAGGACTTACACCAACGAGTTCGCCAGGAAGGCCAACGCCAAGCACAAGTAAGCGTTGAGTAATACAAAACACACGGGCGCCTTCGGGTGCCCGTCTGCAATTTTCAGTGCCGTATTTTTGCCGTGACGATGTAATAGCCGATGTACCAACCGATGCACCAACCGATGCACCATCCGATGTCCCTCTCGATGTCTTTTTTCAACATACAAGAATTCGGCCTGGCCGGAGACTCCTCGCTATGACGCCAGCACTTTTCCTCGACGACATTACCTGCACCTTCGTTTCCAAAGACGATCGCAACCAGCGCTATACCGCCGTCGCCAATACCACGCTGGCGATCGCACCGGGCGAGTTCGTCTCGGTGGTCGGTCCGACCGGCTGCGGCAAGTCGACCCTGCTCAATGTCGGCGCCGGCCTGCTGCAACCTTCTTCGGGCAGCATCAAGGTGTTCGGCGAAGAACTGGTCGGCATCAACCAGCGCGCCGGCTACATGTTCCAGGCCGAAGCGCTGATGCCGTGGCGCAGCGCGTTGCAAAACGTCATCGCCGGCCTGCAATACCGCGGCCTCGAAGACGGTGAAGCGAAGGCGCTCGGTGAACAATGGCTGGCGCGCGTCGGCCTCAAGGGCTTCGGCGACCGCTATCCGCATCAACTGTCCGGCGGCATGCGCAAGCGCGTGGCGCTGGCGCAGACGCTGATCATGGATCCGGACATCATCCTCATGGATGAACCGTTCTCGGCGCTCGACATCCAGACCCGCCAGCTCATGGAAAACGAAGTGCTCGACCTGTGGAACGCCAAGAAGAAAGCCGTGCTGTTCATCACCCACGACCTCGACGAAGCGATTGCCATGTCGGACCGCGTGGTCGTGCTGTCGGCCGGTCCGGCCACGCACCCCATCGGCGAATTCACGATCGACCTGCCGCGTCCGCGCGACGTCGCCGAGATTCGCACGCATCCACGCTTCGTCGAACTGCACCAGCAGATCTGGTCGGTCCTGCGCGATGAAGTGCTCAAGGGATATCAACAACAGAAGACCGCGGCTTAGGCTTAAGCCAACGGCGGCCGGCACCTATAAAAATTCGGGCAAAGAAACATCATGTGGAAACTCCTCAAACCTAGTCATAAAAACCTGCTCTTCTGGCAATTGCTGGTGCTGGTCGTGGTACTGGCGGTGTGGCATATCGCCACGCGCAATGAACAGACCGCGTTCTTCTTCGGCGAGCCGCTCAAGGTCGCCGTACGCATCTGGCAGTGGTTCACCGTCGGCAGCGGTTCACTCGAAGTCGGTTTCGGCGACACCACTTTCTTCACGCTGAACTTCCCGGCGGAAATCTATTCGCATCTGCTGGTCACGCTGACCGAAACCGTGCTGGCTTTCGGCATCGGCACCGTACTGGGCCTGGGCATCGGCCTGTGGCTGGCGCTGTCGCCGCTGGCGTCGGCGATCCTTGATCCTTATGTCAAGGCCGCCAACTCGATGCCGCGCGTCATCCTCGCGCCGATTTTCGCGATGTGGTTCGGCCTCGGCATCTGGTCCAAGGTGGCGCTGGCGGTGACGCTGGTGTTCTTCATCGTCTTCTTCAACGTCTACCAGGGCGTGAAGGAAGTCAGCCCGGTGGTGCTGGCCAACGCCCGCATGCTCGGCGCCAACGCGCGTCAGTTGCTGCGCACGGTGTACCTGCCGTCGGCGACCTCGTGGGTGTTTTCCAGCCTGCACACGTCCATCGGCCTGGCTTTCGTCGGCGCCGTGGTGGGTGAATACCTGGGTTCGGCGCGCGGTGTCGGCTATCTGATTTTGCAGGCGGAAGGCAGCTTCGACATCAACACCGTGTTTGCCGGCATCGTCGTGTTGACGGCGTTTGCGCTGGTGCTCGACGTTGCCGTGGGCGTGATCGAGAAGCGCCTGATGAAGTGGCAGCCGAAATCGGGTGAGACCGAAAAAATGTAGCCGGTGCAGCATGCCCGGCTTCGGACCGGCCGCAGCAATAAAAAAAGGGCGCTGATGCGCCCCTTTTTTTCGTCTGCGACAGCAAGATCAGCGCAAGCCATCCACGATCTTGTCCAGCTTGACGGCATCAGCGCAGAACTGGCGGATGCCTTCGGCGAGCTTTTCGGATGCCATGGCGTCGTCGTTGAGCGCCAGGCGGAAGCTCTTCTCGTCCAGCGAAATTTGCTTGAGGTCGGCCGATTGCGCGGCTTCCTTGCTCAGCTTGCGTTCCACCGGCGCATCGCTTTCGGCCAGCTTTTGCAACAGGTCCGGGCTGATGGTCAGCAGGTCGCAGCCGGCCAGTTCGACGATCTGCGAAGTGTTGCGGAAGCTCGCGCCCATGACTTCGGTGGCGTAGCCGAACTTGCGGTAATAGGTGTAGATGCTGCGCACCGATTGCACGCCCGGATCGTCGGCGCCGGTATATTCCTGGCCGGACGATTTCTTGAACCAGTCATAGATGCGGCCGACGAACGGCGAGATCAGCTGGACCCTGGCTTCGGCGCAGGCGATCGCTTGCGGCAGCGAGAACAGCAGCGTCAGGTTGCAGCGAATGCCTTCCTTTTCCAGCACTTCGGCCGCGCGGATGCCTTCCCAGGTCGAGGCGATCTTGATCAGGATGCGCTCGCGCCCGATGCCGGCCGCTTCATACAGCTTGATCAGCGCGCGGCCCTTGGCGATGGTGCCTTCGGTGTCGAACGACAGGCGCGCATCGGTTTCGGTCGAGACGCGGCCGGGGATCAACTTCAGAATCTCCAGGCCGAAGGCCACCAGCAACTGGTCGATGATGCCATCGGTGCCCAGCTTGCCATGCTCGCGCACGACCTTTTCCAGCAGCGGCTTGTACTCGTCCTTTTGCACGGCCTTGAGGATCAGCGACGGGTTTGTCGTCGCGTCTTGCGGCGCGAATGCCTTCATCGCCTGGAAGTCGCCGGTGTCGGCCACGATGGTGGTGTATTGCTTGAGTTGGTCTAGCTGAGTCATGGCAATCAATCTCGATGTGATGAACTAAATGACATTCTAACGTGGGATGCCGGCTTCACCGTTTTTTTGGCAACGGCGCACCGATGGCATTGAGCGATTCCAGATACGCGCCCAGCGGATGATAGAAGTCGGTCTTGCCGTGCGGCGGCTTTTCGGGGCCGTAGCGCGTATTGTCGCGCCGCAGGATGCGATACCAGCCGCCGCGTTGCTGATCGATCAGGTGCTGCATGCTGTATTGCCAGAGCTGGTCGTAGACTTCCCAGTAGATGTCTTCGCCGGTGCGTTGCGCCAGCAGGGCGGCGGTCGCCAGCGACTCGGCCTGCACCCAGAAATACTTGTCGCCGTCGCAGACGCTGTTGTCGGGCGCGATGCCGTAGAACAGGCCGCCGTGCTCTTCATCCCACGCCACCGGAATGGTGGCGTCGAACAGGGCGCGGGCGCGCGGCGCCAGCCAGCTGGCATCGTCCTGCAAGTGCTCGGCGTGGCGTTCGAGGATCAGCAGCAACTTGGACCATTCCGTCATGTGGCCCGGCTGGTAGCCCCAGGGGCGGAACATGTTGGTGTTGTCGTGCTTGTTGTATTCCCAGTCGATCTTCCAGTCGGCGCTGTAGTGTTCCCAGATCCAGCCGTTGGCCAGTGCCGCCTGGCGTACCGTGATGTTGCGCGCGAGGCGTTCGGCGCGATGCAGGAAGCGCGGTTCGCCGGTCGCCTCGAAGGCGGCCAGCAAGGCTTCGCAACTGTGCATGTTGGCGTTCTGGCCGCGATAGTCCGAGACCACGCCTTCGGGCGTTGCTTCGTCGGCGTAGAGGCCATACTGCTCCGACCAGAACAGTTTCTCCATGTGGTTGAACGTTGCATCGATGTGGGCACGGGCCTCCCCGACGCCGATTTCAAACGCATGGGCATACGCCAGCAGCACGAAGGCCAGGCCGTAGCAATGCTGGGTGCGGTCGACCGGCACGCCGTCCTTGAGCACCCAGGCATAGCCGCCGTAGCTCGGTTGCCAATGCTGTTCCTGCAGGAATTTGAGACCGTGGCGCACGGCGTCGCGATGTTCTTCCTTGCCGTTGAACCGGTAGGCCAGCGCGTGGCAAAACACCATGCGCGTGCTGTTGACCAGATGACGGCTGGTGTCGTACACGCTGCCGTCGTCGTTGAGGTAATGGAAGAAACCGCCAGCGGGGTCGAACGCGTGTTGCGTGAAGAAACCGATGTCGCGTTGCAGGCGCTCGTGCAGGAAGGCGGGCGTGCGGAAAGGAGTGGTTTGTGTCGTAGTCGAATTCATGGAAAAGCTCGGCGTAAAGATCAGCTTAAGATTAAGAGTTAGCTAAAAAAATCAACTAAAAAAATCAGCGGAAGAACGAATCGAATTGCATGTCGAATTTTTGCAGCGACTTCTGGGCATTCTGCATCTTCTTGCGGAACTCCGGGCCGCGCCGCAGCGCCAGGCCCACCGCCAGGATGTCGATCACCACCAGATGCGCGAGGCGCGCCGAAATCGGCGTGTAGGGGTCGATGTTGAAACTGAGGTCGATCGGCACCAGGACAGTCGCCAGTTCAGCCAGCGGCGTGCCGCTCGGTCCCAGCACGATGATGTCGGCGCCGCCCTTGCGCGCCAGCTGCACGCTGCGCAGCAACGCGGCGTTGCCGCCGCGCTGCGAGATCGCCACCACGGCGTCGCCGGGTTTGAGCAGCGAGGCGGCGATGCTGTGGATGTGCGGATCGGAGTAAGCCACGGTCGGCACGCCCGAGCGGAAGAATTTGTGTTGCGCGTCGTTGGCCACGATGCCCGAAGTGCCCTGGCCGTAGAACTCGATCTTGCTGGCGCGCGCCAGCACGTCCAGCGCCAGCTGGATGGCGTCCGGATTGAGATGATTGCGCAGGTCCAGCAGCGTGTTGATCGAGCGGCTGCAGATCTTGTTGACCAGGTCCACCGCAAGGTCGTCCTGCGCCAGCGATTCGTCCGCGCCGGGCAGCGCCAGCGCCAGGCTTTGCGCCAGCTTCAGCTTGAAGTCATGCCAGCCTTCGTAACCAATGGCGCGGCAGAAGCGGATCACGGTCGGCTCCGACACCTCGGCATTCTTCGCCAGCGCGGTCAGGTTTTCCTGCAGCGCCAGTTGCGGATTGGCGAGGATCGCGGCCGCTACCTTCTTCTCCGATTTGGAGAGCGAATTGATATGCGTGCGGATGGAGTCGAGTAGCATGGACTTTGTCGGGCCTCTGATATGGCATGCCGCCGGTGACGTCATCGTCTCGGCGCATGATTGGAACTTAAACTTCGGGCAGCGCTTCTTCACGCCACTGCAGGCCGTCGCGACCGATCAGCGCGCTGGCTGCGGCCGGGCCCCAGGTGCCGGCGCTGTAGGGAATCGGATCGCTTTCTTCCTGGTCCCAGTGTTCCAGGATCGGCTCGACCCATTCCCATGCTGCTTCCAGTTCATCGCTGCGCATGAACAGCGTAAGCTGGCCGCGCAGCACGTCGAGCAGCAGGCGCTCGTAGGCTTCCATGCGTGGCGTCTTGAATTTTTCGCGGAAATCCAGTTCCAGTTCCACCGGCTTCAGGCGCATGCCGTCGCCCGGCGTCTTGGCCATCAGGTTCATGTGCAGGCCTTCGTCCGGCTGCAGGCGGATCACCAGGCAGTTCGGCGTGCTGCGGCTGTTCTGCGCGAAGATCGAATGCGGCACGCTCTTGAAGCGCACCACGATTTCGGCCAGGCTGTCGGCCATGCGTTTGCCGGTGCGCAGGTAGAACGGCACGCCGGCCCAGCGCCAGGTGTCGATCTCGGCCTTGACGGCGACGAAGGTCTCGGTGCGCGAATCGGGATTGGCGTCTTCTTCCTTGCGATAGCCCGGCACTGCCACGCCATTGACGTGGCCGGCGCGATATTGGCCGCGCACCACGTTCATGGCCAGCGTGCTCGGCGTAAAGCGTTTGAGAGAGCGCAAGACCTTCAGTTTTTCATCGCGTACGGAGTCGGCCGAATTCGATACCGGCGGCTCCATCGCGACGATGCAGAGCAGCTGCAGCAGATGGTTTTGCAGCATGTCGCGCAGTGCGCCCGACGTGTCGTAGTAATCGAAGCGGCCGCCCACGCCGAGTTCTTCGGCGATGGTGATCTGCACGTCGGAAATCCATTCGCGACGCCACAGCGGTTCGAACAGCACATTGCCGAAGCGCAGCGCCAGCAGGTTCTGCACGGCTTCCTTGCCGAGGTAGTGATCGATGCGGAAGATCTGCGATTCGCTGAAATAGCGGCCGACCTGCTTGTTGATTTCCTTGGCGCTTTCGAGGTCGTGGCCGAGCGGTTTTTCCAGCACTACGCGTGCATTCGGTGTCGCCAGTCCGGCTTGCGACAGATTGTCGCAGATCATCGAGAACAGAGTCGGCGGCGTCGCCAGGTAGAACACGCGCGAGATCGCGGGATCGTCGCGCATGGCGGCCACCAGGTTCTGGTAGGTGGCCGGTTCCTTGGCGTTCAGCGAGACATATTGGATGCGGCCGCAGAAACGCTGCCAGACGTCGGCTTCCAGAGTGGCGCTGCTGACGTGCGGCTTGGAATTCTTCTCGACGATTTGCAGGAAGTCTTCATTGCTCTTGTTGTCGCGACCGATACAGATGATGCGTGCGCTCGGCACCAGATCGCGGGCACGGTCACGCGCGTACAACGCAGGCAACAGCTTGCGCATGGCGAGGTCGCCGGTGCCGCCGAATAGAACCAGGTCAAAATCGGAAATAGCCATAGCAGTCTTCTTGTCGGTTTGTTGTTCGGTAAACGTAAATTGGCATATCAATTCTTTGTATCGGACAAGGCCTTCTTCGCCAGCGCAATCAGCGCATTGGTGGAGCAGTCGTGTCGCGCCGGCACCGCTTCGCCCGACAGTTCCGACTGGATGGTCTTGGCCAGCACCTTGCCCAGTTCCACGCCCCATTGGTCGAAGCTGTTGATGCCCCAGATCGTGCCTTGCACGAAGGTCTTGTGCTCGTACAGCGCGATCAGGGCGCCCAGCGTGGCCGGCGTCAAGGCGTCGAGCAGCAGCGTATTGCTCGGGCGGTTGCCGCTGAAGGTCTTGTGCGGCAGCAGGAAATTGATTTCATCATCATCGACGCCCAGCTTCTTCAGGTCCTCGCGGACCTCTTCGGCCTGCTTGCCGCGCATGAAGGCTTCCGACTGCGCAAAGCAATTGGCCAGCAGCACGGCATGATGGCCCGGCAAGTCGTGCGTTGCGTGCAGCACGGCGATGAAATCGATCGGCGTGATGTCGGTACCCTGATGCAGCAGCTGGAAGAATGCGTGTTGACCGTTGGTGCCGACGTCGCCCCAGATGAACGGACAAGTCGCCACGCCGACGGCGCTGCCGTCGCGCGTGATGCGCTTGCCGTTGCTTTCCATTTCCAGCTGTTGCAGGTAAGCGGGAAAGTGGCGCAGGTCGTGATGGTAAGGCGCGATCGACAGTGATTCGCTGTTGAAGCAGTTGCGGTTCCAGATGCCGATCAGCGCCTGGATGATGGGCATGTTCTGCTCCAGCGGCGCTTCGCAGAAATGCTTGTCCATCGCATGGGCGCCGGCCAGCAGCTCGCTGAAATTCTTGAAGCCGATCGCCAGCGCAATCGACAGGCCGATCGACGACCACATCGAATAGCGTCCGCCGACCCAGTCCCAGAACGGGAACATGTTGTCGGTATCGATGCCGAAGGAGCGTACGGCTTCCGTGTTTGTCGAGACAGCGACGAAGTGCTTTGCCAGATCGTCCACGCTTGCGCGTTGCAGGAACCAGTCGCGCGCCGAGCCGGCGTTCATCATGGTTTCCTGCGTGGTGAAGGTCTTGGAGGCGACGATGAACAATGTTGTCTCGACGTCAACGCGCTGCAGCGCATCGTGCAGATCATGGCCGTCGACGTTGGAGACGAAGTGCATCGTCAGGCGCGGATGGGCGAAGGTGCGCAGCGCCGTGCAGGCCATTTGCGGACCCAGATGCGAGCCGCCGATGCCGATGTTGACGATGTCGGTGATCGGTTTGCCGCTCAGGCCCAGCCACTGGCCTTCGCGCACGCGTTCGGTGAAGCCGTGAATGCGATCCAGAACCGCATGAACGTCGGCGCCGATGTGCTGTCCATCAACTTGCAGGGCCTGACCGCGCGGTGCGCGCAGGGCAGTGTGCAGGACTGCACGGTGTTCGGTGAAGTTGATCTTCTCGCCGTTGAACATGGCGGCGCGTTGCCGCTCCACGCCACGTTCGCGCGCCAGCTCGAACAGCAACTTGAGCGTAGTATTGTCGACACGGTTTTTGGAGTAATCGAACAGGATGCCGGCAGCCTTGACGGTCATGTGGTCGAAACGTTGGGGGTCGGCGGCGAACAGGTCGCGCATGTGCCGGTCGCGGACCTCGGCATGGTGAGACAAAAGTGCTTGGAAGGCTGCGGTCGCGGTAAGTGCTGTATGCGGCATGTTCTGCAATCTTGGCTGAAAGTAACGGGTATGGAAGAATCTTTACTATACAGGATTTACTACTTTTATGGTAATTTCACTACAATATTAATTGTCGTGCAATGCCGATTGTATCTCGTACAGCGCCTGTTTACAGTCGTTAGTGCTTGAAAATGCAAAATGGTTTCAATTAAATGTAGCCAGATAAAACAAGCGAAAGAAGGAGTTTTATTTAAAATTTTGTAGTAAAATTACATTTGTTAACGCTATCAGGAACCCAACATGTCTCTCAACGCTACCTTAGCCAGCGTCACGCGACGCATCGCCGAACGTAGTCGGCCCTATCGCACCGCCTATCTCGCCCGCCTTGACGCCGCGCGTCATGAAGGTGTGCAACGCGGAGCGCTGTCGTGTACCAACCTGGCGCACGGCTTCGCCGCTTTTCCCGCCAACGACAAGCTCAAACTGAAGCAGGATCGTGCGCCTTCCATCGCCATCGTTTCGTCATACAACGACATGTTGTCGGCACATCAACCTTTTGAGCGCTACCCGCAAATCATCCGCGACGCGGTGCGTGAAGACGGCGGCGTGGCGCAGTTCGCCGGCGGCGTGCCCGCCATGTGCGACGGCATCACGCAAGGCCAGACCGGCATGGAGCTGTCGCTGTTCTCGCGCGACGCCATCGCCATGGGCACCGCAGTCGCGCTGTCGCACAACATGTTCGACGCCGCGCTGTACCTGGGCGTGTGCGACAAGATCGTACCCGGCCTGCTGATCGGCGCATTGCACTTCGGCCACATTCCTGCGGTATTTGTTCCCGCCGGTCCGATGACCAGCGGCATGACCAATAGTGAAAAGGTCAAGATCCGCCAGTTGTATACAGAAGGCAAGATCGGCCGCGCCGAATTGCTCGAAGCCGAATCGAAGTCGTATCACGATGCCGGCACCTGCACCTTCTACGGCACCGCCAACAGCAACCAGATGCTGATGGAAGCGATGGGCCTGCATTTGCCCGGTTCCGCCTTCATCACCCCGAACACGCCGATGCGCGACGCGCTGACCGCCGCCGCCGCCAAACAGGCGCTGAAGATTACCGCGCAAGGCCAGCAGTACACACCGGTCGGCCGCCTGGTCGACGAGAAGTCCATCGTCAACGCCATCGTCGCGCTGCTGGCGACGGGTGGCTCTACCAATCACACGCTGCATCTGGTCGCCATCGCCAAGGCCGCCGGCCTGGTGATCGACTGGGATGATTTCTCCAAGCTGTCCTCGGTCGTGCCGCTGGTGACGCGCATCTATCCGAATGGCACTGCCGACGTCAATCATTTCCACGCCGCCGGCGGCACCGGTTTCGTGTTGCGCGAGCTGATCGACGCCGGTCTGATGCATGACGACGTCATGACCATCCTGGGCCAGGGCCTGCGCGCCCACGCCACGGAACCGTTGTTCGACGATGCCGGCAAGGTCACCTGGAAGGCGACGCCGAAAGACAGCGGCGACGATACCGTGTTGCGTCCCGCGACCAACCCGTTCTCGGCAGACGGCGGCCTGAAGCTGCTGCAAGGCAATCTGGGCCGCTCGGTCATCAAGGTCTCGGCAGTCAAGCACGAGCACCGCGCCGTGCAGGCGCCGGCCATCGTGTTCCATTCGCAGGAAGCCTTCATGAAGGCCTTCAAGGCCGGTGAGCTGGACAAGGATTTCGTCGCCGTCCTGACGTTCCAGGGGCCGCGCGCCAACGGCATGCCGGAACTGCATGCGCTAACGCCGGCGCTGGGCATCCTGCAGGACAAGGGCCGCCACGTGGCGCTGGTCACCGACGGCCGCATGTCGGGCGCATCGGGCAAAGTGCCGGCGGCGATCCACGTGACGCCGGAAGTCCTGGCCGGCGGACCGTTGGGTTTTGTGCGGACTGGCGATATGATTCGTCTGGACGCCGAAGCCGGCATCCTGGAAGCGCTGGTGTCGGAAACCGAATGGGCTGCGCGCACATCGGATACCGCCAACCTGGCAGGCAACCAGACCGGCATGGGCCGTGAATTGTTCGGCGTGTTCCGCGCCAATGTGAGCGCGGCAGAAGAGGGCGGCACCAGCTTTGGTCTGCCTCCAATCCTCGAAAATGAGAAAGCGACAGTATGAATATCCTGGAAATCATGCGTACTTCGGCGGTCATCCCCGTGATCGCCATCGACAAACTGGAACACGCCGTGCCGCTGGCCAAGGCGCTGGTGGCAGGCGGCATCCGCGTGCTCGAAGTGACCCTGCGCACCGAACACGGCCTGCCCGCGATCCGCGCCATCGCCGAACAGGTGCCTGACGCCATCGTCGGCGTCGGCACCCTGACCAGCCCGGAAGAATTCACCGCCTCGCGCGATGCCGGCGCCGTATTCGGCGTCTCGCCCGGCCTGACGGCAGCGCTGATCGCCGCCGCCAAGTCCAGCGGCCTGCCTTTGCTGCCGGGCGTGATGACGCCGTCGGAAGTGATGGCGGCGCGCGAAGCCGGTTTCCGCCAGTTGAAATTGTTCCCGGCGATGCAGGCAGGCGGCATCGGCATGCTCAACGCGATTGCCGGTCCGCTGGGCGACGTCACGTTCTGCCCGACAGGCGGCGTCTCGCAAGAGACCGCGCCGCAATTTTTAGCCTGCAAGAACGTCGCCTGCGTCGGCGGTTCCTGGCTGACGCCGAAGAACGCCATCGAAATCGGCGACTGGCACAAGATCACCGCATTGGCCAAGGCGGCCAGCGCACTGCGTCTGTAATCCTCATGTAATCCCGGTGGCGCTTTCGCGGTAGCGCAGCGTCACAATGCACAACGCCCTTGCTGATTCCAGCAAGGGCGTTGTCGTTTGCAGCGGCAGATTTTATGCGGGCTTCAACTCCAGTTTTCGGCTTACACCGGCGACACCGCCGCGCTCTTTTTCTTATACGCCGCCACCAGCAACACGATGCCGAGAATAATCATCGGCACCGACAGCATCTGTCCCGCTGAAATCGTGATGCCACCGAAGCTGACGTTGTAGTCCGGGGTGCGGAAATATTCGGTGAAGAAGCGTGCGCAGCCATACAGCAGCGAGAACATGCCGGCCACCGCCATGCGCGGGCGCGGCTTGCGCGAGAAGAACCACAGGATGACGAACAGCAGGATGCCGTCGACCAGCATCTGGTAGATCGGCGAAGGATGGCGCGGCAGGTTGTCGACGTTGGGCCAGATCATGGCCCACGGCAGCGAGGCATCGGCGACGCGGCCCGGCAGTTCGGCGTTGATGAAGTTGCCGAGGCGGCCGGCTGCATAGCCCAGCGGCACCATCGGCGCGATGAAGTCCATGATGTCCATCAGATGGCGACCGCGCTTGCGACCCCAGATGTACATTGCGATCATTACGCCGAGGAAGCCGCCGTGGAAGGACATGCCGCCTTTCCATACCGCGATGATGTCGGCCGGATTGGCGAAATAGTAGCTCGGGTTATAGAACAGGACTTCGCCGAGACGCCCGCCGATGACCACGCCCAGGACGCCGTAGAACAGCATGTCGTCGAGGTCTTCCTTCTTCCAGCCGACCGCGGCGATGTGCGGTTGTCTGATGCGCAGGCGGCCCAGCGCGATGAACTGGGCGAACGCCAGCAGATACATCAGGCCGTACCAGTGCACCTGCAGCGGGCCGATGGAAAAGGCGATCGGGTCGGGCATCGGGTGGATCAGCATGGAAATTCTTTCAAACGATAGTAGGTGATGAAGGTGGCAAACCGGCTCAGGCCGGCGGTGACGCCACCATGTCAAGAAACGCGCGCAGCACCGGCGACGCACTGTCGCGTCGCCAGGCCAGCCCGGTTTCAATCAGGGGCGTCTTGCCGCTCAGCGGGCGGTAATCGACGCCGGGACGCTGCAGGTTAGACACGGATTGTGGCACAAGTGCCATGCCCATGCCAGCCGACACCAGGCCGACGATGGTCTGCATCTGGATCGCTTCCTGGCCGATGTGCGGCGTCACGCCGGCATCACGGAAGCAGCTCAGGATGGTGTCGTGAAAGGCGGGCGAAATGCGGCGCGGGAAAATGATCAGGGGCAGCTCGCGCAGGCTTTTGAGCGCTACGGCGTTCTTGCCGCGCACCACGCCGCTCGGGACCGCGGCCACCAGCGGTTCCGACAGCAGCGGCAGGTAATCAAGCGCGGCCTTGGATTTGTCCGGCAGCGGCGGCAACAGCAGGCCGGCGTCGATCTTGCCCTGCATCAGGTCTTCCAGCTGGATGTCGGTGGTGGCTTCGCGCAGGTCGATCTGCACCTGCGGATAGCGCGCGCGGAAGCGCTGCAGCAGCGGCGGCAAGATGCTGTAGTCGGCAGTCGAGATGAATGACAATGAGAGCAGTCCGGAAGCACCGCTGGCGGCACGTCGCGCCAGGTCGGGCAGTGCGCTCGCCTGTTGCAGGAGGCGCTGCGCTTCGGGCAGCAGGGCCAGCCCGGCCGGCGTCAACGCGACGCTGCGCTTGGTGCGGGCAAACAGCGGCGTGCCCAGCATTTCTTCCAGCGCCTGGATGGTTTGCGACAACGGCGGTTGCGTCATATGCAGCCGGATGGCGGCGCGGCCGAAGTGTTTTTCCTCGGCAACGGCGACGAAATAGCGCAGTTGGCGCAGCTCCAGGCGGGACTCGGTATTCATTCTAGTAATATGCAATCCATATTTATCGGTAATGAATCATATATTTGACAGCAGGCATCGCGCAAGGCACTCTAACCGGCAGCCAGAACCGCGTCCGCGCCATCATCGAACAATCGGACAGGTTCGCGCCAGTTTCGCTTCTGGTGCGAGCCTGCCCACACCTATTTCGGCTCAGTTCACTCAGTTTGAATTCCTCCAGGAGACCAGCAATGTCATTCAACCGCCGTTCAAAGAACATTACCCAAGGCGTTTCGCGTAGCCCCAATCGCTCGATGTATTACGCCCTCGGGTATGAAAAGGAAGACTTCGACAAGCCGATGATCGGCATCGCCAACGGTCATTCCACCATCACACCCTGCAACTCCGGCCTGCAAAAGCTGGCCGACGTGGCGATTTCCGCGATTAAGCAGGCCGGCGCCAATCCGCAGGTGTTCGGCACGCCGACCATTTCCGACGGCATGTCGATGGGCACGGAAGGCATGAAGTACTCGCTGATTTCGCGCGAAGTCATTGCCGACTGCATCGAGACGGCGGTCAACGGCCAGTGGATGGACGGCGTCGTCGTCATCGGCGGCTGCGACAAGAACATGCCGGGCGGCATGATCGCGCTGGCGCGCACCAACGTGCCGGGCATCTACGTCTACGGCGGCACCATCAAGCCAGGCAACTGGAAAGGCAAGGACCTGACCATCGTCTCGGCCTTTGAAGCCGTCGGTGAATTCTCCGCCGGCCGCATGTCGCAGGAAGACTTCGACGGCATTGAGCGCAATGCCTGTCCTTCGTCCGGTTCCTGCGGCGGCATGTACACCGCCAACACCATGTCGTCGGCGTTCGAAGCGCTGGGCATGGGCTTGTTCTACTCCTCGACCATGGCCAACCCCGACGACGAAAAGACCGGCTCCGCCGCCGAGTCGGCGCGCGTGCTGGTCGAAGCCGTCAAGAAGGACATCAAGCCGCGCGACATCATCACGCGCAAGTCGATCGAGAACGCCGTCTCGCTGATCATGGCGACCGGGGGCTCCACCAACGCCGTGCTGCACTTCCTGGCCATCGCCCACGCGGCGGAAGTCGAATGGACCATCGACGACTTCGAGCGCGTGCGCCAGAAAGTCCCGGTCATCTGCGATCTCAAGCCGTCCGGCAAATATGTCGCCACCGACCTGCACAAGGCCGGCGGCATCCCGGCAGTGCTGAAGGTGTTGCACGAAGCCGGCCTGCTGCATGGCGACTGCCTGACCATCACCGGCAAGACGCTGGCCGAAGAACTGGCGAATATCCCTGGGCTGCGCGCCGACCAGGATGTCATTCGTCCGATCGACAAGGCGCTGTACAAGCAAGGCCATCTGGCCATCCTCAAGGGCAACCTGGCGCCGGAAGGCTGCGTGGCCAAGATCACCGGCCTCAAGAATCCGGTCATTACCGGCCCGGCCCGTGTATTCGACGATGAATACAGCGCCATGGACGCCATCCTGGCCGACAAGATCAAGCCGGGCGACGTGCTCGTGATGCGCTACCTGGGACCGAAGGGCGGCCCCGGCATGCCGGAAATGCTGGCGCCGACTTCCGCGCTGATCGGCAAGGGCCTGGGCGAATCGGTCGGACTGATCACCGACGGCCGTTTCTCCGGCGGCACCTGGGGCATGGTGGTCGGTCACGTGGCGCCGGAAGCGTTCGTCGGCGGCGTCATCGGTCTGGTGGAAGAGGGCGACTCGGTCACCATCGATGCGCGCCAGTTGCTGATCCAGCTCAATGTCGACGACGCTGAAATCGAGCGCCGCCGCAGCCACTGGAAGCAACCGGCGCCGCGTTACACGCGCGGCGTATTGGCCAAGTACGCGACGTTGGCGTCGACTGCCAGCAAGGGCGCCGTTACGGGCTGATGGCGTTTTTCAATGCCATGCGCAAGTGGTAAAAAAGCCGGAGCGATCCGGCTTTTTTAATACGTTTCCTCATCGGTAAACGCATCTCGTTTTTATCTGCCGCATGCACGTCAAAAAACATGATGTTTATATGCGCCGGCGCATACAGCTGTCCTTCCAATCGGTTGTAGAATACGCAGAACTTCTTGGAGGGTAATAATGAAAAAGCTTCTATTCATCGCATCAGCTGTGCTGGCTTTCGGCGTCTCCGCCCAGGCTTCTGCCAATGCAGATCTGGCCAAGGCAAAGAACTGCATGGCCTGCCATTCGATCCAGACCAAGATCGTCGGTCCGGCGTTCAAGGACGTGGCAAAGAAGTACGCCGGTCAGAAGGATGCCGAAGACAAGCTGACGCAAAAAGTGTTGAAGGGCGGTTCCGGCGTGTGGGGCGCGATCCCGATGCCGGCCAACGCGCAAGTGTCGGAAGCCGAAGCGCGCACGCTGGTGAAATGGGTGCTGACGCTGAAGTAAGCACTACGCATGCCGCATCGAAAGCGTCCGCAAGGGCGCTTTTTTATTTCCTGCAGCATTCCCCCTGTCGCACCTTCCGTAAATCGTATCGACAATAAAAAACGCGCCTGACTTTCATCAGGCGCGTTCTCATGCAAAAGCTGCAGAAGCGGAAGCTTACTTGACCACAGCCAGCAGGGTGCGTTCACCCTTCTTGTATGTGTACAGAGTCAGCGAACCGTTCTTGATGTCGCCCTTGGCGTCGAAGGCGATAGTGCCTGTCACGCCCTTGTGGCTGATCTTTGCCAGTTCAGGCAGGTACTTGGCCGGATCAGCCGAATTTGCCTTCTTCATTGCGTCGGCGACAGTCAGCGTTGCATCGTAAGCGTATGCAGCGTTATAGACCACGTCGATGCCGAACTTCTTCTTGTAGGCTGCGCGGAAGTCGTCCATGCCCTTCTTGCCGGACTCGTCCACACCGCCTGCTTCAGCGCAGACGACCTGGTCGTCGATCAAGCCATCGCCTGCCAGACCTGGCAGGGAACCGGTACAGATACCGTCGCCGCCCATGAACTTGGCAGTGATGCCCAGTTGCTTCATCTGACGCAGCATCGGGCCGCCGACAGCATCCATGCCGCCGAAGAACACGACTTCAGGCTTCTTGGCCTTGATCGAAGTCAGGATCGCGTTGAAGTCGGTTGCCTTGTCGTTGGTGAATTGCTTGCCGACGATGGTCGCGCCCGCGCCTTGTGCACCCTTGGCGAATTCTTCAGCAACGCCCTGGCCGTATGCGGTGCGGTCGTCGATGACGGCGACGTTCTTGGTCTTCAGTGCGGTGACGGCGTATTTACCCAGCACGGCGCCCAGTTGTGCATCGTTGGCGACCACGCGGAAGGCGGTCTTGAAGCCTTGTTGCGTGTACTTCGGATTGGTGGCCGATGGCGACACTTGCGGGATGCCTGCGTCGTTGTAGATCTTCGATGCCGGGATGGTGGTGCCGGAATTCAAGTGACCGATAACTGCGGCGACCTTCTGGTCGACCAGCTTGGTGGCGACGGCAGTCGCTTGCTTCGGATCCGATGCGTCGTCTTCACCGATCAGTTCGAATTTGACTTTCTTGCCGCCGATCATGAAACCCTTGGCGTTCAGTTCGTCAATCGCCATGCGGGCGCCGTTTTCATTGTCCTTGCCCATGTGGGCGTTCGGGCCGGAGAGTGGACCGACGTGAGCGATCTTGATGACTTCCTGTGAATAAGCTGCGCCGGCAAAAGCCAGTGCGATGGCGCCGGTCAATGGAATAATTGTGCTCTTGAGTTTCATAAATTCCCTCTGTAGATTGAAATAAACTACGCTTGCTCAGGACTGCTGAAAATCTCTTCCGGCTCGCATCCTTCGTTGTCTTCCTCCGAAGCGGCCGATGTTCCTGATTTTGCAACAGCCTCTTTTTTGCTTATTCAGAGACGTTTCGCAGATACAAAACACCCTGTACTATTCAACGTCGGTTTCCGAATAATGCAGACGGTACAACATAAGAAACGGCTTGCAAAGGTTTTTTGAGTGCCGAATTGAAAAAAATTGAACTTTCGTTTTTATGCCCAAATACCATACGCTCGACAAGGTCGATCGCAAGCTCCTGAACCTGCTGCAAAAGGACAATCAGATTCCGACTCGTATCCTGGCGGAGAAATTGCATATATCGCAACCGACCTGCCTGCGGCGCATCCGCGAGCTGCGCGAAGCCGGCATCATCAACGCTGAAGTGGCGATGGTGGACCCGTTTGCGCTGGGCTACGGCATGCTGGCTTTCCTTGAGATTTCGCTCAACAACCAGTCCGACGAGCATATGCAGGAGTTCGAGCAGCGCATGGCCAAGGAGGCCGAAGTGATGCAGTGCTACTTCGTGTCGGGCGAATATGACTATTTTCTGGCGGTGCATGTGATCGATATGGATGCGTACTATCAGTTCGTGCGCCGCGTCATTTCCGGCTCCGGAAATGTCCGTCACTTCCAGTCGCGTTTCCCGATGAAGCGAGCCAAGTTCGCCACACGGATCGCGTTTGACGAAAAAGCTGCCGAAATTCAGGTGCGTGTGCCGGAGTAGGGCGCAGCAGCAAAGCCAACTTCTTAGCACTTTCTGTGCCTGCGGCGTTTTTTCGCGGACGTCAAGCCGACGGGAGATGCGCTGGCCCGCGCCGATGTTGACTGTTCGCATCTCGATAAAATTTGCAGAGCGCTCCTCGTCTGTGCTAACTTTGCGCCTGCCAGCGACGATACGGTGCAGCAACTTTGTCCGATGCACCAAATCCAATCGTCGTACCCATATCGGCTGCAGGTAGTCTGACTAAGCCGAATCCGCTGCGACCAGCGAACCATACAAGCGAACCCGATCGAGATTCAGCCTGCGCTGGCCCGGTCACGGCGCCCATCCATTTCACGTATCGACGCATTGAAGTATTGCCGCGCAGACGGCGAACATGGCGCGTCCAATCCGAAAACGCCTGGCAAGCGTGCACATGCGACAGTGTTCATTGCCAGTCACACATCATCAACCTTGCCGCCCGGCGGCAGACCAGAAGGGAAATCGTACGCATGCATGCTGTTGAACTGTTTATCCAGGACCTTGCCGTGATCATGTTGATCGCCGGCGTCGTCACCGTCGTGTTCAACCGTTTCAAGCAGCCGGTGGTGCTGGGCTACATCGTGGCCGGCGTCATCATCGGCCCGCACACGCCGCCGTTCAACCTGATCCAGGACGACAAGACCGTTCACATCCTGTCCGAGCTGGGCGTGATCTTCCTGCTGTTTTCGCTGGGTCTGGAATTCAGCCTCAAGAAGCTGGCCAAGGTCGGCGCCACCGCCGTGGTCGCGGCCGTCGCCGAGATCATGCTGATGATCTGGATCGGCTACGAGATCGGCATCTACTTCGGCTGGAAGGCCATGGACGCGGTCTTCCTCGGCGCCATGCTGGCGGTGTCGTCGACCACCATCATCGTCAAGGCGCTTAATGAACTGGGCATGAAGAACGAGAAGTTCGCCCAGATCATCTTCGGCATCCTGATCGTCGAAGACATCCTCGCCATCGGCATGATCGCGCTGCTGTCGGGCATCGCCACCAGCGGTTCGGTCGATTCCGGCGAAGTCGTCAACACGGTCGGCAAGCTGCTGCTGTTCATGGTGGTGTCGCTGGTGGTCGGCATCCTGATCGTGCCGCGCCTGCTCAACTACGTCGCCCGTTTCAAGAGCAACGAGATGCTGCTGGTGACGGTGCTGGGGATCCTGTTCGGCTTCTGCCTGCTGGTCATGAAGCTTGAGTACAGCGTCGCGCTGGGCGCCTTCCTGGTCGGCGCGGTGATGGCCGAATCGCGCCAGATCCACCGTATCGAACGCATCATCGAATCGATCCGCGACATGTTCAGCGCCATCTTCTTCGTCGCCATCGGCTTGCTGTTCGACCCGAACGTGCTGGCCAAATACTGGTTGCCGATCACGGTCATCACCTTCGCGGTGGTATTCGGCAAACTGTTCAGCTGCGGCATCGGCACCTTCCTGGCCGGCCACGGCGGCCGCACGCCGATGCGCGTGGGCATGGGACTGGCGCAGATCGGCGAGTTCTCCTTCATCATCGCCGCACTCGGCGTCAGCCTCAAGGTCACCAGCGATTTCCTGTACCCGATCGTGGTGGCGGTGTCGGCCGTGACCGCGCTGCTCACGCCTTACCTGATCAAGGCCGCCGATCCGCTGTCGGCCAAGGCGGTCGAACTGGTGCCGAAAAAGATTTCCGGCATCTTCGGCATGTATGCAAGCTGGCTGGAAAGCCTGCAACCGCAAGGCGAGAAGGCGGAGATCAGCAAGATCATCCGGCGCATCCTGGTGCAGGTGCTGGTCAACATCGCACTGGTGGTGGCGATCTTCCTGTGCGGCGCCTTCTTCGTGGACGGCATCGGCGGCCGGCTGTCGACCTGGATAGGCGATGAGCAGGTGCGCAAGGCCGTGATCTGGGGCGGCGCTCTGGTATTATCGCTGCCGTTCCTGATCGCCACCTACCGCAAGCTGCAGGCGCTGGCCATGCTGCTGGCCGAAGTCGGGGTTAAGCCGGAATTCGCCGGCGCCTACACCTCCGGCGTGCGGCGCGTGATTTCCGAAGTGATACCGGTGATGTCGATTCTCGGTATCATGTTGCTGATCTTTGTCCTGAGCGCCAGCATATTGCCGCCGCTCAACCTGCTGGCCTTCGTGCTGCTGGGCGCGGCCGGGCTGCTGTGGTTGTTATGGAACAAGCTGGTCAAGCTGCACTCGCGCCTGCAGATCGCGCTGTTCGAGACGCTGGACGAGAAGCCGGAAGATTCCCACTAAGTTGTTTTAACCAATCATTTCCATAGTCATGACTCAAGACGAACTCAAACAAGCGGTAGCCCGCGCCGCCATCGACTACGTGGTCGACGGCGAAATCATCGGCGTCGGCACCGGCTCCACCGCCAACTTCTTCATCGATGAGCTGGCCAGGATCAAGGACCGCATCAAGGGCGCCGTGGCGTCATCGGAAGCCACCGCCGAGCGCCTGCGCGGCCACGGCATCAAGGTGTTCGACCTCAACGACGTCGAAACCATGCCGGTCTACATCGACGGCGCCGACGAGATCAATGCCCAGGGTGCGATGATCAAGGGCGGTGGTGCGGCATTGACGCGCGAAAAGATCGTGGCCTCGGTGGCGCAGAAATTCGTCTGCATCGCCGACGGTTCCAAGCTGGTTGACGTGCTCGGCAAGTTCCCGCTGCCGGTGGAAGTGATTCCGATGGCGACCAGCGTGGCGGCGCGCAAGTTGTCCGCGCTCGGTTGCGAGGCGAAGCTGCGCTTGAAGGACGGCAAGCCGCTGGTGACCGACAACGGCTGCTACATCCTCGATGTGGTCGGGCTGAGCATCACGGAGCCGGCCGAGATTGAAGCGGCGATCAACAACATCGTCGGCGTCGTGACGGTGGGTTTGTTCGCGCGTCAAGGTGCCAACGTTTGCTTGCTGGGTACGCCGGATGGGGTGAAGAAACTGGAGTTCTGATCTGCTTGTGATGTGAGCACGAATGAAAAAGCCGCCCGATGAGGCGGCTTTTTCATTGGGGCAATGACGTGTTCAAGGCTGTTTCGCCTTCTCCGCCTTCTCCGCCTTCCCCGCCTTCTCCTCATCCCGCGCAATCGCGACGCTCATCTTCGCCGGCACGATCCTCTTGCGCAGCGTGTCGTTGAGCTGGTCCAGCGTCAGCGCGGCGATGCGGTCGTCCAGTTGCGCCGCCCAGGCGTAGGTGCGATCGAGATCGAGCAGGTTGACCCAGCCGTTGCTGATGGTGTCGTCCTGCGCGCGCGATTGTTCGCGTTGCTGGCGGATGCCGGATTTGGCGCGGTCCAGTTCTTCCGATGTGAAGCCTTCCGTGATCAGGCGCTGCAATTCTTCGCGGATGGCGGCGTCGACCTTGTCCAGGTTTTGCGGCGCGGCGATGGCGCCGATGCCGAACTGGCCGGCATTGCTGAGCGCGCCGACCGACAAGGACGTGCCGATGCTGTACGACAGTCCTTCACGCTGGCGCACGCGGTCGGCCAGGCGCGACTTCATGCTGGCGCCGCCGATCAGGTAATTGGCGACCACCAGGGCAGGATAGTCGACGTCTTCGTCACGGATATCCAGGCCGAGCTTGGCGAGGTAGGTGCCGTTTTCCTTGTCGGGCGTGTTGATGAACTGGCGCGTCGGCGCCACCTCGGCGTAGTCCTGCAGCATGCGTTGATACGGCGCGGCGCTCTTCCAGCCGGCCAGGGTTTGCTGGATCACGCGTGCGGCTGTATCTGGATCGAAGTCGCCGACGATGGCGACTTCACCGGTGGAGGCGCCGAAGAAATCGCGATGGAAATTCTTGACGTCGTCCAGCGTCAGCGCCTGCACCGCCGCGATGCGCTGATCCAGCGTGCGCGCTGCGCGCCAGTCGCCGGGGGGATAGTGGTCGAAGTGCAGCGACAAGGCTTCAGAGGCGCGCTCGGTCGGATCGTTGCGCGAGGATTCCAGGCTGACCAGCAACTGCTTGCGCAATTGCTCGAACTCGGCCGGTTCGAAACGCGGATGCTGCAGGACGTCGGCCATCAGCTTCAGCGCCGCATCGAGATTGCCGCGCGTGGTCTGGAAGTTGTACACGCCGCCGGCGATCTTGAGGCGCGCAAATTCATCCGCCAGTTGTTCGCGCGTCATGGACATGCTGCCGCGCGACAGCATCTCGTCGGTCATGGCCGCGATGGTCTTCTTGCCGAACAAGGTTTTTTCATCGCCCCAATCCAGCTTGATGCGCACCGATACGGTCTGGCCGCGCGTTTTCTTCGGCAGCAACGCCAGCTTGAGGCCGCCCACGCGCAATTGCGTGGTGCGCAGATCAAGATTGGCGGGCGAGGTATCGAAGGCTTCGCCGGTGGCGATCGCGGCGCGCGGACGGTACGATTGCAGTGCGCTTTCCAGGCTTGGCGCAACCGGAATCTCGCTGCGTTGCGGCTGGTCTTCAGGAATGAACAGTCCCACCGTGCGGTTGTCGCGGCGGAAGTATTTCGCGGCGGCGCCGGCGACTTGCTCTGCGCTCATCGCGTCGACCTGATCGCGTCCGGCGAACAGCAGGCGCCAGTCGCCCAGCGCCAGCACGTTCGACAGCGAGATGCCGATGCGCTGGTGGTCGCTCAGCAGACGTTCATAACCGTTGGCATTGGACACGCGCACGCGCGCCATCTCGGCATCGGTGGGCGGCGTGGTCGCGAACGATTCGATGGCGTCGGTCAGCGCTTTGCGGACCGGCTCCAGCGGCTCGCCTTTCTTGACGACTGCGCCGATGATCTGCAGTCCCGGCGCATAACCGCTTAACTGGAATTGCATGATCGCGCTGGCCTTGCCGGTTTCCACCAGCAGCTTGTGCAGGCGGCCGTTGGGTGTGTCGGCCAGGATGTCGGCGGCTACGCCGACAGCATCGGAATCGATGTGGATGCCGGAGGGGATCTTGTAGCCGACATAGACAAGTTGCACGTCGCCGCTACGGCGAATGGTGAACTGGCGCTCGCCGTCCTGGGTCGGTTCAACCGTCCAGAACGTCGGCAGCGCGCGCGCCGGTTTCGGCATCTTGCCGAAGCTGCGATCGACCCAGGCCAGCACCTTGGCCGGATCGAATTTCCCCGCCACCAGCAGCACTGCATTGTCGGGTTGGTAGTAAGTGCGGTAGAAGGCCTGCAGGTTCTCGATCTTCACGTGCTCGATGTCGCTGCGGTTGCCGATGGTCGAGTTGCCGTAGTTGTGCCAGTCGAAGGCGATGCTTTGCATGCGTTTGACCATCACCGAGCCCGGCGAGTTTTCGCCGCTTTCGAATTCGTTGCGCACCACCGTCATTTCGCTGTCGAGATCCTTCTGTGCGATGAAGGAATTGAGCATGCGGTCAGCTTCCATGACGATGGCCCATTGCAGGTTCTCATCGCCGGCCGGGAAGAATTCGTAATAGTTGGTGCGGTCCAGCGAGGTGGAGCCGTTGAAGCTCATGCCGCGCTTGCTGAACTCTTGCGGGATCGCGCCGTGCTGCGGCGTGCCTTTGAACATCAGGTGTTCCAGCAAATGCGCCATGCCGGTTTCGCCGTAGTTCTCCTGGCGCGAGCCGACCATGTAAGTCATGTTGACGGTCGCGGTTGGCTTGCTGGCGTCAGGCATCAGCAGCAGCTTGAAGCCGTTGCTGAAGCGGTATTCGGTGATGCCTTCGGCAGACGGGCCCTGGCTGACGCCGGCGGGCAAGGGCAACACCGGCGGCGTCTGGGCCAGCGCATGGGCGCCGCCGACGGTCAGGAACAAGGGGAGCAGGCAGCGGGCCAGTGAAGCAGGGCGGAGCAGGGACATGTTTTCCTGATGGTGATCGAAGGGGAGGCGTGACGGCTATTCTACGGAAGGCAGGGCAAAGGCGTCGTGACCGGCATGCGACCGGCCAGGCATGGAAAAATCCGAAGCAGGGAAGAAACAGGAGGAACGAGGCAGGAAGCGAGGCAGGAAGCGGGGCTGAAGGGCAGCAAAAGAGATGCGGTCCAGGCGGCGCAATGCGCCTGAACCGCGGAAGCACGGTTCAGCGTGCAGCTCAGTCGCCCGGTGGCGGGACGTAGCCTTGCGCTGCGTCGGCGCCTTCGCCGAAGAAATGCTTTTCCATTTGCACGGCCAGGTATTTGCGCGCGCGCGCATCGGCCAGCATCAGGCGGTTTTCATTGACCAGCATGGTCTGGTGCTTGAGCCAGCCGGCCCAGGCTTCCTTCGATACGCTTTCGTAAATGCGCTTGCCCAGTTCGCCCGGGTACGGCGGGAAGTCGAGGCCTTCGGCTTCCTTGTTCAGTTTGATGCAGTGGATGGTGCGTGCCATGTTGATTCCTTGGTTAAAACATTGATGACGTATTCAGGGAAGACATGAGACCGGCTTTGGGAGTCAGCGGTTGAGCGCATGGCGATGCAATCTCACGTCCTGATTTCTACATTATAGATTCTTGATCAGCACCAGTGACTTGCGTTGCCAGTTGTACATGTGCTGGCGATCCTTTGGCAGGTCGTCCACGGTGGCCGGCACGAAGCCGCGCCGCAGGAACCAGTGCGAAGTGCGCGTGGTCAGCACGAACAGCTTGTTCAGGCCCGACTCGCGCGCGCGCGTCTCGATGTGCTTGAGGATACGTTCGCCGTCGCCCTGCGCCTGGACTTCCGGGTTGACGGTCAGGCAGGCCATTTCGCCCATTCTTTCCTTCGGGAAAGGATAAAGCGCGGCACAGCCGAAGATCACGTTGTCATGCTCGATCACCGAGAAGTAATGGATCTCGCGCTCGATCAGCTCGCGGCCGCGCTTGACCAGCGTGCCGTCGGCTTCCAGCGGTTCGATCAGCTTGATGATGCCGCCGACGTCTTCGATGGTGGCTTCGCGCAGGCTTTCCAGGTTCTCGTACGTGATCATGGTGCCGATGCCGTCATGCGTGAACAGCTCCAGCAGCACCGAACCATCGGTGGAGAACGGCACGATGTGGGCGCGCGAGACGCCCGCATTACAGGCCTTGACCGCGCTCTTCAGGTAGAAGGCAGCGTCGGGCGGCAGGAAGTTGGCCTGCAGCACGGCCTCTGCCTGGTGCGACGACAGTTCGCGGATGTCAGTGCCGCCGGCGTCGTGCATCAGCGGTGTTTCGGTCAGGAAAATCAGTTTCTCGGCGCGCAGCGCGATGGCGGCGGTGACCGCCACGTCTTCCATCGCCAGGTTGAAGGCCTCGCCGGTCGGCGAAAAGCCCAGCGGCGACAGCAGCACGATGCCGCCGGCATTGAGGATGGGATGGATGGTGTCGGCCGCGACTTTACGCACGATGCCGGTCAGCTGCAGGTCGGCGCCGTCGATCACGCCCATCGGGCGCGCCGTGACGAAATTGCCGGAAATGACGCGGATCGCGGCGTGCGCCATCGGCGTGTTGGGCAAGCCCTGGCTGAATGCCGCTTCGATGTCCAGGCGCAACTCGCCGGCGGCTTCCTTGGCGCATTCCAGCGCGGCCGGGTCGGTGATGCGCAGGCCGTTGTGGAAACGCGCCTCGACGTTGCGCAGCGCCAGTTGCTCTTCGACCTGCGGTCGCGAGCCGTGCACCACGACAATACGGATGCCCAGCGCATGCAACAGCGACAGATCCTGGGCCAGCACGGCCAGCCCGCCGGCCGTGACCAGCTCGCCCGGGAAGGCGATCACGAAGGTCTTGCCGCGGAAGGCGTGGACGTAAGGCGCTACGGAGCGCAGCCAGGCCACGAAGCTGGCGAAATCGGTGTCATTTTCCATGTTGCGCATTATAACCAGTCGTACCGCAGATGTTTGGCGCAGGGCGGTTTTTTGCACCGCAATGTTGCAGGGCTGTTTCACCCGCGCGAAAAGAGCCGTTTTGGGTCCGCCGGGCAGGCCAAGCGCAGGGAGTAGGTATAATGCCAGCCGTTATGTCCGCCCCCAATTCTCCCCAAGCTCCCCAGCCAAAAAACAAGTCTGCCCAGCAGTCGCCGCGTGTTGCCGTACCGTCGCGTGTCCAGGTGCGCAACCCGCTGCCCGAGATCACCTTCCCCGAAGAGCTGCCGGTTTCCGGCCGCCGCCAGGAAATCGCCGAGGCGCTGCAAGCCAACCAGGTCATCATCGTCAGCGGCGAGACCGGTTCCGGCAAGACCACCCAGCTGCCCAAGATCTGCCTGCAACTCGGTCGTGGCGAAAAGGGCCTGATCGGCCACACCCAGCCGCGCCGCATCGCCGCGTCGTCGACCGCCAAGCGCATCGCGCAGGAACTCGGCACGCCGCCGGGCGAACACGTCGGTTTCAAGGTGCGCTTCAACGACACGCTGAGCAAGGGCGCCTGGGTCAAGCTGATGACCGACGGCATTCTGCTGGCGGAGACGCAGACCGATCCGCTGCTGCGCCAGTACGACACCATCATCATCGACGAGGCCCACGAACGCAGCCTCAACATCGACTTCCTGCTCGGCTACCTGAAGCAGCTGCTGCCGAAGCGTCCCGACCTCAAGGTCATCATCACCTCGGCGACCATCGACGCCGATCGTTTCTCGCGCCACTTCGGCACGGAAGTCAACGGCGAGCTCAAGCCGGCGCCGGTGATCGAAGTCTCGGGCCGGCTGTATCCGGTCGAGATCCGTTATCGCCCGGTCGACAATGCCGACCGCAGCAATCTTGCGCCGGAAGTGGCCAATGCCCGCGCCAGAGCCGAAGGTCGAGCGACGCAAGCGCAGAAGGACCGCGACCAGCGCGACCTGATGGATGCCGTGGTTGATGCCGTCGATGAACTGGCGCGCATCGGCTCCGGCGACGTGCTGGTGTTTTTGCCCGGCGAACGCGAAATCCGCGACGCCGCCGAGGCGCTGCGCAAGCACCATCCGCCGCACGTCGAAATCCTGCCGCTGTTTGCGCGCCTGTCGGCGCAAGAACAGGAACGCGTCTTCAAATCAAGCAACGCGCGCCGCATCGTGCTGGCCACCAACGTCGCCGAAACTTCGCTGACCGTCCCCGGCATCCGCTACGTGGTCGATGCCGGCCTGGCGCGCGTGAAGCGTTACAGTTACCGCAACAAGGTCGAGCAACTGCAGATCGAGGCGGTCGCGCAATCTGCCGCCAACCAGCGCGCCGGCCGCTGCGGCCGCGTTGCCGCGGGCGTGTGCATCCGCCTGTACGACGAGCAGGATTATTTGCAGCGACCGAAATTCACCGAGCCGGAAATCCTGCGCTCGTCGCTGGCCTCGGTCATCCTGCGCATGAAGTCGCTGCATCTCGCCGATGTAGAAACCTTCCCCTTCATCGAGCCGCCGCTGGGCCGCGCCATCGCCGATGGTTATCAGTTGCTGCAGGAGCTCGGCGCAGTCGATGAGTTCAACCAGCTGACGCCGCTGGGTAATCAACTTGCGAAGTTGCCGCTCGATCCGCGCGTGGGCCGCATGATCCTGGCCGGCCGCGAGAATGCCTGCCTCTCCGAATTGCTGGTCATCGCCTCGGCGTTGTCGGTGCAGGATCCGCGCGACCGTCCGATGGAAGCGCAGGCCGCCGCCGACCAGGCGCACAAGAAATTCGCCGACGAGAAATCTGAATTCCAGAGTTACCTGCGGATCTGGAAGTGGTTCGAAGAAGCCGTCGAGCACAAGAAATCCAATCGCCAGCTGCAAGACCATTGCCGCGCCAATTTCCTCTCGCAGTTGCGCCTGCGCGAGTGGCGCGACGTCCATTCGCAACTGCTGACCATCGTGCGCGAGCAGGGCTGGCGCATGAACGAAGCGCCGGCGACCTACGAGCAATTGCACACCGCCTTGCTGACCGGCTTGCTCGGCAACGTCGGCTTCAAGTCGGATGAAGATCCGCATTACCTTGGCGCGCGCGGCATCAAGTTCCACATCTGGCCCGGTTCCAGCTTGCAGAAAAAAGCAGGCAAGTGGATCGTCGCCGCAGAGCTGGTCGACACCTCGCGCCTGTACGCGCGTTGCATCGCGCAGATCCAGCCGGAATGGCTGGAGCGCATCGGCGGCCATCTGCTCAAGAAATCCTGGGGCGAACCGCGCTGGGAAAAGCGCAGCGCGCAAGTCACCGCATCCGAACGCGCCACCTTGTACGGTCTGGTGGTGTACAGCCAACGCCGCATCAACTTCGGCCTGATCAACCCGCAGGAAGCGCGCGAAATCTTCATCCGCGACGCGCTGGTCGGCGGCGACTTCGACACGCGCGCACCGTTCTTCGCGCACAACCAGAAGCTGGTGCGCGAGATCGAAAACCTCGAACACAAATCGCGCCGCCTCGACGTGCTGGTCGACGACGAACTGATCGCCGCCTTCTACGACAAGCTGATTCCGGCCGACATCTGCAACGGCATTACTTTCGAGAAGTGGCACAAGGACGCCACCGCTGCCAACGCCGACCCCAAATTGCTGTTCCTGAACCGTGACGACCTCATGCGTCACGAAGCCGCAGGCGTGACCACCGAGCTGTTCCCCAAGACCATGACGGTGGCGGGTTTGTCGATGGCGCTGTCGTATCACTTTGAACCCGGCACGCCGCGCGACGGCGTCACGCTGACGGTGCCGCTGTACGCGCTGAACCAGGTATCCGCCGCGCGCTGCGAATGGCTGGTGCCCGGCATGCTCAAGGAAAAGGTGCACCTGCTGCTCAAGTCGCTGCCGCAAAAGCTGCGCCGCCATTGCGTGCCGCTGCCCGATTACGCCGCCGGTTTCTGCGCGCGCATGGAGGAGCGTCACCTGTTCGGCAAGGGCGACCTGATCGATGCGCTGATCGCCGACATCCGCGAGCAGATCACCATCATGGTCAAGAGCACGGACTTCAAGCAGGAGACCTTGCCGGCGCATCACGCGATGAATTTCAAGATCGTCGACGAGCACGGCCGCCAGCTGGAGATGGGGCGCAACCTCGGCAGCCTGCAAGCCGAATTCGGCGGACAGGCGCGCGAGCAGTTCCAGAAACTGGCCGAGCAGACGGCGATTACCGGGATTGCGACGCCGGCGGCTGCAACTTTGGCTGCAACCAGCGCCAAACCGGCAGCCGGAAAAGCTGCGGCGGCTACCCCTTCAGGCGCGAGCGCGGCGTCGGTTTCCGAATATGGCAACCTCACCAACTGGACCTTCGGCGAGCTGCCCGAGCTGCTGGAAATCCAGCGTGGCGCAGTCGGGCCAAATTCGGGCAAGTCACAGACGCTGATCGGCTTCCCTGCGCTGGTCGACAAGAAGACCCATTGCGATCTCGAAGTCTTCGACGATCCCGCCGACGCCGCGCGCCAGCATTTTGCCGGCCTGCGCCGCCTGTTTGCGCTGCAACTGAAAGAACAGCTCAAGTATCAGGAAAAGAACATCCCCGGCCTGCAGCAGATGGGCATGCAGTTCATGGCGCTGGGATCGCAGGAAGAGTTGCGCGACCAGATCCTGTCCGCAGGCCTGGAGCGCGCCTTCATGCAGGAGCCGCTGCCGAAGAACGCCGACGAGTTCAACCGCCGCAAGGAAGAGGGCAAGGCGCGCTTCGGCCTGCTGGTCAATGAAATCGCACGCCTGGCAGGACTGGTGCTGGCCGAGTACTACACGCTGCCGAAGAAACTGCAAACCATCAAGGCGCATGCGCAGGCCTCGGCCGACATCCAGTCGCAGTTGCAGAACCTGGTCGGCAAGCGCTTCATCGCCGACAGCGACTACAACAACCTGATGCATTTCCCGCGCTACCTCAAGGCGATCAACGTGCGCCTTGAAAAGCTGCGCGCCGATCCGACCCGCGATGCGCGCCTGCTGTCCGAATGGACCCAGGTCGCCGCGCCGTGGCAGCGCGCGCAAAAAGACCGCGGCGCCGGCGACCCAAAGATGCAGGAATTCCGCTGGCTGCTGGAAGAGCTGCGCGTGTCGCTCTTCGCGCAGGAGTTGAAGACGCCCATGCCGGTGTCGGTCAAGCGGCTGCAGAAGGTGTGGGAGACCATGCAGCGTTGATGGCCCGGCATGGAGTATTTGAAGAACGATGCTGCGATTAGCGTAGAATTGCAGCACTTTTACCGCAATCTATTTTCAAAAAGACAATGGCAATCAAATCCGACAAATGGATCCGTCGCATGGCGGAAAGCGAAGGCATGATCGAACCGTTCGAGCCCGGTCAGGTGCGCGAGGCCAACGGCCAGAAGATCGTCTCCTACGGCACCTCGTCCTACGGCTACGACATTCGCTGCGCCAACGAATTCAAGATTTTCACCAACATCAACTCGACCATCGTCGATCCCAAGAATTTCGATGAAAAATCCTTCGTCGATTTCCATGGCGACGTCTGCATCATCCCGCCGAACTCGTTCGCGCTGGCGCGCACGGTCGAATACTTCCGCATCCCGCGCAGCGTGCTGACGATCTGCCTCGGCAAGTCAACCTACGCGCGCTGCGGCATCATCGTCAACGTCACGCCGTTCGAGCCGGAATGGGAAGGCTACGTCACGCTGGAGTTCTCCAACACCACGCCGCTGCCGGCCAAGATATACGCCGGCGAAGGCTGCGCACAGGTGCTGTTCTTCGAAAGCGACGAGATCTGCGAGACGTCGTACAAGGATCGCGGCGGCAAGTATCAGGGGCAGCATGGGGTGACTTTGCCGAAGACCTGAACTGCATCGCTTTCTTGTATCGCTCTCAAAAAACAGCCGCATGTTTCCTGAACATGCGGCTGTTTTTCATTGGTGGACTGTCAGCGCTTCCCGGCTGCCTTCGCGCATTTCCTCGCCTCTGCAATAAACCGCTTTACCGCCCCTGATTGTCCGCTGTCGCGATACGCCAGATGCAGCGGCGCTTTCAAGTCGGGCGCGTCATCGATGCCGAGATAGCTGACCGACTCCAGTTCGACATGGCGCATTGAGGCCGGGATGATGGAGATGCCCAAGCCTGCCGCTACCAGACTCAGCGTCGACAGGTTCTTGCGCGCTTCCTGTTCGACGCGCGGGCTGAAACCGGCGGCGCGGCAGGCGGCGATGATGGTGTCGTACAGGCCGGGGCCGCTGGGACGCCGGTTGAGTATGAACACTTCTTCGGCCAGCGCCGCCAGCGCCACGCTCTTGCGGCGCTTGTTGCGCACCAGCGGATGGGCCGCGGGCAGGGCGACGATCATTTCTTCCACCATCATGGTTTCGATCGTGATATCGCTGACGTCGCCCACTGGCGAGCGGATGAAGGCGACGTCGATGCGATTCTGGCTCATCAGCGCCACCAGGTCGGTGGTGCTGCTTTCCTCCACCGTCAATGCAACGTCCGGCACGGCGTCGCGGAACGCACGGATCACGGTCGGCACGAACGGATGCAACGAGGCGGATTCGGTGAAACCCACGGCGATGCGACCGAGCTCGCCGCGCGCGATGCGTCGCACGCCGGCCACGGTGGAGTCGACTTGCGCCAGGATCTGGCGCGCATCCGTCAGCAGCGCCTGGCCGCTTTCGGTCAGTTCCATACCGCGCGGCAGGCGGTTGAACAGCGTCACGCCAAGCTCCTTTTCGAGCGCGCGGATTTGCTGGCTCAGCGGCGGTTGCTGGATGCCGATGCGTTGCGCGGCCTTGGTCAGGTGGCCTTCTTCGGCGACGGCGATGAAATAGCGCAGCAGGCGCAGGTCGATGGCTGACATATGATTTATATATGGTTGATGTGCTTGCCATATATTAGACAAAATAACGACGCAAGAGTAGCCTTCTGTCTGTGGTCGCAACGGCCGCGCAGAACAGAAGGCAGAACAGAAGGCCAACAGCATGCTCAACGACAACAATCCGCTTTCATCCACTCCGCCGGTCATGCCGGAAATCCGTGTCGTGCCGACCTCGCGCGAGTTGTTCCTCGGCTTCCTCGGGCTCGGCATGACAGCCTTCGGCGGCGCGCTGCCGCTGGCGCACCGCATGGTGGTCGAGCGCCATCGCTGGCTCAGCGAAGACGAATTCGTCGAACTGCTCGGGCTGTGCCAGTTCCTGCCGGGCGGCAACATCATCAACCTGTCGGTGGCGCTGGGCATGCGCTTTCGCGGCGTCAAAGGCGCGCTGGCGGCAATTCTCGGCCTGATTGCGGTGCCTTCGATCGTCGTGGTGATGCTGGGAATTCTTTACCAGCACTACCAGCACGATCCCTTGATCAAGCACCTGTTCGCCGGGCTGGCCGCGGCCGCGTCCGGCTTGCTGATCCAGATGGCGGTCAAGATCGCGCTGCCGCTGCGCAAGAACCTGGTGCTGGCCGGACTGGCGACGATCTGCTTCATCGCCATCGCCTGGCTGCGCATTCCCCTGCTGTGGACCATGCTGGTGATGACCCCGGTGAGCGTGGCGATCACCGCCAGGTTCGCCGGGAAGACTGCCGCGAAAGACGAGGCCAGGAAGGGAGCCGCATCATGATCCAGACCCTGATCGCGCTCGGACTGATTTTTTCGGAATTGTCGGTGCTGGCCTTCGGCGGAGGCAACACCATCCTGCCGGAGATGCAGCGCCAGGTGGTGGACGTGCACCACTGGATGACGGCGGAAGATTTCAGCGCGCTGTTCGCACTCGGCCAGGCCGCGCCCGGGCCCAACCTGATGATCGTGACGCTGATCGGCTGGCACGTGGCCGGCTTCTACGGCATGCTGGTCACGACCATCGCCAAGTTCGGCCCGTCGTCATTGGTGACCATCCTGATGCTGCACGTATGGGAGCGTTTCAAGGACCGGCCGTGGCGGCGTCACGTGCAATCCGGCTTGCTGCCGGTGACCGCCGGCCTGGTGGCCGCCAGCGCCGCACTGATTGCGCATGCCTCGATCAGCAACGGCATCCTCGCGGCGATCACGGCGGCGACAGCCATCATTGCGCTCAAGACCAAGCTGCATCCTTTGTGGCTGCTGTTCGGGGGCGCCATGGCGGGAATGATTTTCCTGCGATAGCTGGTGGTTGTTTCAGGCATATCCCGGCAATAAAAAAGCCGATCCGGTTTCCCGGATCGGCTTTTTACTTACGTCCGGCGTTGCCGCTTACTGGCGCACGCAATCCACAAAGTAATCGCGGCGGCCGTTCACTTCACGCTTGACCAGGCCATGCACGTCGGTTTCGAAGCCCGGGAATTTCTCGTTGAAATCGCGCGCAAACTTCAGATAGTCGACGATGGTCTTGTTGAAGATTTCACCTGGGATCAGTAGCGGGATACCCGGTGGGTAAGGCGTCAGCAGGATCGAGGTAATACGGCCTTCGAGCTCGTCCAGCGGCACGCGGTCGATCTCGCGATGGGCCATCTTCGAGAACGCATCGGACGGCTTCATCGCCGGTTGCATGTCGGACAAGTACATCTCCGTTGTCAGGCGCGCGACGTCGTAGGCGCGATAGGTTTCATGGATCTGCTGGCACAGGTCGCGCAGGCCCAGGCGCTCGTAGCGCGCGTTGCGGCCCTGGTTCGCGGCGGCGAACTCGGGCAGGATGCGCCAGATCGGCTGGTTCTTGTCGTAGTCGTCCTTGAACTGCTGCAGCGCCGTCACCAGCGTGTTCCAGCGACCCTTGGTGATGCCGATGGTGAACATGATGAAGAAGGAATACAGGCCGCACTTCTCGACGATAACGCCGTGCTCCGCCAGATACTTGGTGACGATCGAGGCCGGGATGCCGTTCTCGCCGAACTTGCCGTCCAGCGACAGGCCAGGCGTGACGATGGTCGCCTTGATCGGGTCGAGCATGTTGAAGCCCGGCGCCAGGTTGCCGAAACCATGCCAGTCGTCTTCCGCCTTGATGACCCAGTCTTCGCGCTCGCCGATGCCGTCGGCGGAGAAGCTGTTCGGTCCCCACACCTGGAACCACCAGTCCTGGCCGAATTCCTGGTCGATCTTCTTCATGGCGCGGCGGAAGTCCAGCGCTTCGAGGATGCTTTCTTCCACCAGCGCAGTGCCGCCCGGCGCTTCCATCATCGCCGCGGCGACGTCGCACGACGCGATGATCGAGTATTGCGGCGAGGTCGAGGTGTGCATCAGGAAGGCTTCGTTGAAGGCGTCCTGATCGAGCTGCACGGTTTCCGATTCGCGCACCAGGATTTGCGATGCCTGCGACAGGCCGGCCAGCAGTTTGTGGGTCGACTGGGTGGAGAAGATCATCGACTTCTTGGCGCGCGGACGGTCCTTGCCGATCGCGTGCATGTCCTTGTAGAAATCATGGAAGGTCGCGTGCGGCAGCCAGGCTTCGTCGAAGTGCAGCGTGTCGATTTCACCGTCCAGCATTTCCTTCAGCGTCTCGACGTTGTACACCACGCCGTCGTAGGTCGATTGCGTGATGGTCAGGATGCGCGGCTTCTTGTTGACGGCTTCGCGGGCGAACGGATTGGCTTCGATCTTGCGACGGATGCTTTCCATCGTGAACTCTTCCAGCGGGATCGGTCCGATGATGCCGAGGTGATTGCGGGTCGGCATCAGGAACACCGGAATCGCGCCGGTCATGATGATCGAGTGCAGGATCGACTTGTGGCAGTTGCGGTCGACCACGACGATGTCGCCCGGCGCCACTGTCGAGTGCCACACCATCTTGTTGGAGGTCGAGGTGCCGTTGGTGACGAAGTAGCAGTGGTCGGCGTTGAAGATGCGCGCCGCATTGCGTTCCGAATCGGCCACCGGACCGGTGTGGTCGAGCAGCTGGCCGAGTTCTTCGACGGCGTTGCAGACGTCGGCGCGCAGCATGTTCTCGCCGAAGAATTGATGGAACATCTGGCCGATCGGCGACTTCAGGAATGCCACCCCGCCCGAGTGGCCGGGGCAATGCCATGAATACGAACCGTCCTGCGCGTAGTGCACCAGCGCGCGGAAGAACGGCGGCGCCAGGCCGTCGAGGTAGGACTTGGCTTCGCGGATGATGTGGCGCGCCACGAACTCCGGCGTGTCTTCGAACATGTGGATGAAGCCGTGCAGTTCGCGCAGGATGTCGTTGGGGATGTCGCGCGAGGTGCGGGTTTCGCCGTACAGGTAAATCGGGATGTCGGCGTTCTTGTGGCGGATTTCACCGACGAAGGCGCGCAGGGATTTCAGCGCAAAGTCGGTTTCTTCGGACGAGCCGGCGCCGAATTCTTCATCGTCGATCGACAGGATGAAGGCGGACGCACGTGATTGCTGCTGGGCAAACTGCGACAGGTCGCCGTAGCTGGTTACGCCCAGCACTTCCATGCCTTCTTCCTTGATGGCGTCGGCGAGGGCGCGGATGCCGAGGCCGGAAGTGTTTTCAGAGCGGAAATCTTCGTCGATGATGACGATGGGGAAACGGAATTTCATAGGTTCTCCAGGAGAACGCATGCGGGATCAGGGTCATGCGTTCAGTTCAGTTAAAACTTCGACTGCGCCTGGGCGAAAAGCTTACGCGCTCGGACGGTTGCTTTTTGATATGGGCAAACCGGTCAAAACAATGTCGCTGCAAGTTGAAAGGCTGGATCGGAATGTTCCGGATCTGGTGCGCTCCCTGCCTGGCAGAACCTTCGTGGACCTGTTGCTCGTGCTGGCGTTCCGGATCGCGGCGACGCTGCAGCGGAGGCAGGTTTTAAAAAGAAGCCGAATTTTCGCAGATATCGCCAAACGATGGGGCGAAAAATCCGCGCGTTTTTGTTGAAAATCAGGGAAAAACAACAAAAAGGCCTGCGGGCCTTTCAGCGTCTTTCGTATGTCACAAATGCGTAGTCAAATCCCTGCGTTTCGGCGCGATGGGTTTCACGCGCGGTCTCGCGCCACAGCTCGCGGTCGATGGCCGGGAAGAAGGCGTCGCAGTCGAAGGCTTTGCTGATTTCAGTGACGATCAGACGCGTCGCCAGCGGCAGCGATTCGGCGTAGATCTGGGCGCCGCCGATGATGAAGGCGTCGACGCCGGCCACCAGCGCCGCGGCTTCTTGCAAGGATGACACTGTTTCGACGCCGGCGTGGGACCAGTCGCGGTTGCGCGTGATGACGATATTACGGCGATTCGGCAAAGGCCGTCCGATCGAGTCGAAAGTCTTGCGTCCCATGATGATGGGATGGCCCGAGGTGGTGCGCTTGAAGTGGGCGAGGTCTTCCGGCAGATGCCAGGGCAGGGTGTTGTTGATGCCGATGCCGTTCTGGCTGTCGGTGGCGACGATGACGCACAGTGCGCCGGAGGCGGAAGGTGTAGGTGACATGCCGATACTTGTGTAGGATTGCCGGAAGTCCGGCGCGCCTTGTGTCCCTTTGCGCCGCCGGTGAGCGCGTCATATTACAGGACAGTTCGCCCGCGATGGAACTTTATGGGTCGGAGTTGTCCTTATAGAGGTATCCCCGGTAACGTCCGCAAGAACCTGGCCAGCCTGTCCGTGGTGAGTCAGCGATGGTTCTTTGGTGGTTCTGCGCGGCAACGTTGTGGCGTAGTCTGCGACGCCATTGCAGGCAGCCCGCAGGCGCAGCAGCCCGGCCAACGCAGCAATCTTTCACGGTCTTGCCCGTGTTCCGACGAAGTGTTCGGTCAACTTGGGCAACATTGGGTAAACTACGCCAACTTTCGAAACGCGGAAGAGCGTTATCGGATAAGAAAAACTGCATGTCAGACGGAAATCCAATGGTCTTATCTTTGTATCGGCGGGGCGCCTTGAAAGCTGCCGCCAAGCTGCACCCGTCTCGTCTTCTGGGGCAACTGCTCGTGCCGGCTGCGCTGACCGCGCTGCTGGCCTTGTATGGAAACAACGCGGCAGCGTTCGACTTCAACGACGTTGCCGTGCGCGCCAAGGCGCTGGCCGGCAAGTCGTACAAGAAGCCGGCCGACAAACTGCCCAAGGAGATCAAGGATCTCAGCTACGAGCAGGCCAATCAGTTGCACTTCAAGCAAGATCGCGCCTATTGGCGTCCGGAAAAACTGCCCTTTGAGTTGTCATTTGTGCATCAGGGCGGCGGTTACGTCGAGCCGGTGCGCATCAATGAAATCATTGGCGGCGGCGTGCGCGAGATCGTCTTCAATTCGGCGTTGTTCGATTACAGCCATACCCGCATCGATCCGCGCCGCGTGCGCAACATCGGTTTCGCCGGTTTCCGCATCCGCTATCCGGTCAATTCCGCCAAGGAAAAAGACGACGTCCTGACCTTCCTCGGCGCCAGCTATTTCCGCGCCATGGGCAAGGGCCAGGGCTACGGCATTTCGGCGCGCGGCCTGGCGCTCGACACGGCGCTGTATTCGGGCGAGGAGTTCCCGCGCTTCACCGAGTTCTGGCTGGCCCGCCCGAATCCGGGCGACAAGGAACTGACCATCTACGCGCTGCTGGATTCGCCGCGCGCCACCGGCGCTTATCGCTTCGTGCTGCGTCCAGGCGTCGACACCACCATCGACGTCAAGGCGCAGCTGTATCTGCGCTCCAATGTCACCAAGCTTGGCATCGCGCCGCTGACCAGCATGTTCTTCTTCGGCGAAAACCAGAACGGACCGAGCGACGATTTCCGTCCCGAGGTGCATGACTCCGACGGCCTGTCGATCCAGTCCGGCACCGGCGAATGGATCTGGCGTCCGCTGGTCAATCCCAAGCGCCTGCTGGTGACCGCGTTCAGCCTCGACAATCCGCTCGGCTTCGGCTTGATGCAGCGCGATCGCCAGTTCTCCAGCTATGAAGACCTGGATTACCATTACGAAGCGCGCCCGAGCACCTGGATCGAACCCAAGGGCAAGTGGGGCGCGGGTCGCGTCGAACTGGTGCAGATCCCGACGCCGGACGAGACCAACGACAACATCGTCGCCTATTGGATGCCGAACGCCATGCCCAAGCCGGGCCAGCCGTTCAACGTCGAGTACAAGATGTACTGGCAGAGGGAAAGCGAGAAAAAGCCGCCGCTGGCCTGGGTGGCGCAGACGCGTCTCGGACACGGCTATCGCGCCAAGTCCGACGACAGCATCGGCATGTCGATCGACTTCGACGGCGGCACGCTCAAGAAGCTGCCTGCCAACGCCAGGGTGGAGGGGACAGTGGAAAGTGACGGCAACGGCAAGATCGTGAGCGTGACAACACGACGCAACGACGTCACTGGCGGCTGGCGCATGGAGTTGAAGTTGCGCCGCAATGAAGATAACAAGCCGGTCGAATTGCGCGGGTTCCTGAGGAACGCCGCCCAGAGCGGCGCCGGCGCAACCCTGTCCGAAACGTGGAGCTACATATTACCCCCCAATTGAGGCAAGCCTCCGACGCACCAAACGCATCAAACGCATCACTGGCCTCACTCGCGTCGCAACAGCTGGAGCGCTATCTCGACCGCCTGACGCTGGCGCCTGAACAGCGCCGGGCGTTGCTCGCCCATGTGAGCGGGCAGGATGCCGGCGACGCCATGCGCAATTTGCACGGCATGCTAGCAGGGGAGCAGCACAATCTGCATGACAATCCCGCGCAGGACTCGATTGCCGCGCGTCTCGAACTGGCTTATCCACGCGCTGCGGCCGACGCCATGGCGCCGGCTGCGCGTGCAAGATCGGCTGAATCGCCACGACCTGTTCCAAGTCCCGGCGACACCATCAAGGTGGCGCCGCCGCTGAATCGCCGCTCGATGGTGCCGCGCCCCTGGGGTACGCTCAATCCGCTGTCGCGCTGGGTCGAAGAAGCCACGCGCGCCTTCGAACAGCGCGCCGCACGCCGCAAGGGCCTGCCGCCGAAAGAACAGGCCTTCGTCGAAGACACGCTTGACCTGCCCGATTCTCCCGATCCGCGCGGCTACTGGACGCACAGCGGCAACGTGCGCCGCGTGGTGCTGCTGATCCTGATGCTGATGCAAAGCGCGCTGGCCACGTATTTCATGAGCGACGTGCTGCCGTACCACGGCGAGAAGCCGCTCGAGATGGTCATCCTCGGTTTGTTCGGTTTGCTGTTCTGCTGGGTCTCGGCCGGATTCTGGACCGCCATGACCGGCTTCCTGGTGCTCATGCGCGGCGACGATCCGTATTTGATTTCGCATGAGCAGGCCGGGCCGAAATGGATCGCCCCCGATGCCCGCACCGCCATCGTCATGCCGATCTGTAACGAAGACGTGGCGCGCGTGTTCGCCGGTTTGCGCGCGACCTATGAATCGGTGCAACGCAGCGGCGACCTTGACCGTTTCGATTTCTTCGTCCTCAGCGACAGCGGCGAGTCCGATATCTGCACCGCAGAGATGCAGGCCTGGGCTGCGTTGTGCAAGGAAGTCGATGGCTTCGGCCGCATCTTCTATCGCCATCGCCGCCGCCGCGTCAAACGCAAGAGCGGCAACATCGACGACTTTTGCCGCCGCTGGGGCGCCGACTACCGCTACATGCTGGTGCTCGACGCCGACAGCGTCATGAGCGGCCAATGCCTGTCCACGCTGGTGCGCCTGATGGAAGCACATCCCGGCGCCGGCATCATCCAGACCGCGCCGCGTGCGGCCGGACGCGACACGCTGTACGCCCGCATCCAGCAATTCTCGACGCGCGTGTACGGGCCCTTGTTCACTGCCGGCCTGCACTACTGGCAACTCGGCGAATCGCATTACTGGGGCCACAACGCGATCATCCGCATGGCGCCGTTCATGAAGCATTGCGCGCTGGCGCCGCTGCCGGGCGACGGCAATTTGTCCGGTCCGATTCTTTCGCATGACTTCGTCGAAGCTTCGCTGATGCGGCGCGCCGGCTGGTCGGTGTGGATCGCCTACGACCTTGACGGCAGCTATGAAGAAATGCCGCCGGCGCTGCTCGATGAACTCGGCCGCGACCGGCGCTGGTGCCAAGGCAACCTGATGAACTTCCGCCTGTTCCTGGCGCGCGGCATGCACGTGGTGCATCGCGCGGTGTTCGTGACCGGCGTCATGGCGTATTTGTCGGCGCCGTTGTGGGCGCTGTTCCTGGCGCTGTCGACGGTGTTGCTGGCCACGCATACGCTGATCGATCCGCAATACTTCGTCGAGCCGCGCCAGTTGTTCCCGATCTGGCCTGAATGGCATCCTGAAAAAGCCCTGGCGCTGGTCTCGGCCACCGCCACGATTTTGTTCCTGCCGAAGGTCCTCAGCGTGCTGCTGATCATCGTCAAGGGCGCCAGGGGTTATGGCGGCGCCTTGCGCGTGACGCTGAGCATGCTGATCGAATTGCTGTTCTCGATGATGCTGGCGCCGGTGCGCATGCTGTTCCACACGCGCTTCGTGCTGGGCGCTTTCCTCGGCTGGGCGCTGAGCTGGAAGTCGCCGCCGCGCGCCGACAATGAAACCGGTTGGGGCCAGGCAGTGAGCCGCCACGGCGTGCACTCGGTGTTGGGTGTGGCATGGGGCGCACTGGTGTACTGGCTCAACCCATCCTTCATCTGGTGGCTGATGCCGATCGCCGGCTCATTGATGTTCTCGGTGCCGCTGTCGGTGCTGTCGAGCCGCGTTTCGTTCGGTCGCCTGTTCCGTCGTCTCCAACTGTTTGTGATTCCGGAAGAAGTCGATGCGCCGCGCGAGCTGCGCGACACCGTGGCGCACCTGAACGCCACCGCGCCGCTGCCCGGTTTTGTTGACGCCGTGGTCGACCCGGCCGTCAACGCGCTGGTCTGCGCCGGCGCCCATGGCCATCCGCGCATGCCCGACCTCAGCCGCGCCGCCGGCGATTCGCTGGTGTTGCAGGCGCTGCGCCGCGGTCCTGCGGTGCTGACCGAAAAGCAGAAGCACACCTTGCTCGATGATCCGCGTCTGCTGTCGGCCTTGCACTACGGCGTGTGGAGCCAGCCGACGCGACACTCTTCCTGGATGACGCCGACATGAGGAGGGAACCCGTGGACAATCTCGACGACATGACCGCTGAAGATCGCCATCTGGGCGCCCCGGCCGATTCGTCCGCCGACGCGCGCCGACGCACCTTGGCGCGGCGCGGCTGGAGCGCGTTGGCGCTGGTGCTGGCGATTGCCGCAGGGGTGGCCGGCTGGTACGGTTATCGCCAACGCCATCCGCAAGCGGTGCCGGTGCGGCTGGAAACCGTGATCGCGGAACGCAGCGACATCGAGCAGGTGGTCAACGCCATCGGCAACGTCGCCGTGCAGAATTACGTCGACGTCGGCACCAAGGTCTCCGGCCAGATTTCCGACGTGTACGTCGGTATCGGCGAGACGGTCAAGGAAGGAAAATTGCTGGTGACGGTGTCGCCGGTAGTGCAGGCCGGCCGCGCGGAAAACAATCGCGCCCAGATGGCCCGCCTGAAGGCTGAGTTGGCCGGGCAAAACGCCCAGCTCGATTTCGCCCAGCTGCAATTCCAGCGCCAGACCCAGCTCAAGGCCGAGAACGCCACGCGCCAGGAAACCTACGAATCGAGCCGCATGGGCATGTATTCGGCGGCTGCCAAGGTGGACGCCATCAACGCCCAGATCCAGCAGCTCGACGCCGCCATGAAGGAAGACGAAGCGATCCAGAAGCAGACCCGCATCGTCGCGCCGATCAGCGGCACCGTGGTGGCCTTGTCGGCGCGGATCGGGCAGACCCTTTCGGCCAACCAGGATGTGCTCATGCGCATCGCCGACCTGAGCAAGATGAGCGTGCAGGCGCGCGTCGCGGAAGAAGACGTCACGCGGCTCCACAAGGGCATGACCGCCTATTTCACCACGCCCGGCTATCCCGGCAAGCGCTGGGCCGGCAAGCTGCGCCAGATCATGCTGCTGCCTGCCGACGACAGTGGCCGCCAGGGCAAGAAGGCGTTCTATACGGTGTTGTTCGATGTCGCCAATCCCAGCCGGGAGCTGATGGCCGGCATGACTGCCGACGTCTTCTTCGTGCTTGACAAGGCCGAGCGCGCCGTCACCATCCCGGCCTCGCTGGTGGTCAAACCGGACAACAAGGGCATGCAAAAACTCAAGGTCCTGCATGCCGACGGCAAACTGGAAACGCGCGAGGTGCGGATAGGTTTGCGCAACGCCGACAAGGCGCAGGTGCTGACCGGCCTGGCCGAAGGCGAGCAGGTGTTGTTGCCGGCGTCGTCCGCACCATCGCAGCAATCACCGCAGCAGCCGCGCGGCGACGCCGGCTGATGGCAATCTGATGACAGGTATTCGTTCATGATCTTGCGCCCCTCCTTGCCGTCGATGAAGCCTGCCGCCTTGGCTGTGCTGGCCGCACTGGCCTTGCTGCTGGCCGGCTGCGCCGCGACGCAGGTCGACGTCGAGCCGGTGCAGAAGGTCGACGTTCCCAAGCAGTGGAGCGATGCTTCCGGCGCCGACGGTGCAAACAGCGCCGCGCAGCTGGCGCTCGACACCGACTGGTGGAAGCAGTTCGGCAGCGCCGAGCTGAGCGGTCTCGTCAACGAAGGCCAGAAGAACAATTTTGAAATCGCCGCCGCCATGTCGCGCGTGCGCCAGGCCGAAGCCAACGCGCGCATCGCCGGCGCGCCGCTATTGCCCGACGCCGACTTCGCCGGCAGCGCCAACCGCGCCTTGCCGCTCAGCGGCGGCACGCCGACCACCACAGCCAGCGGCATGCTGGAGATCAACTACGAAGTCGATTTCTGGGGCAAGAACAGGGCCGGACTGGCGGCGGCGGAGGCCTCGCTGCGCGCCAACATGTACGACCGCGAGACCGTCGCGCTGACCGTCACCAGCGGCATCGTTTCCACCTTCCTGCAAGTGCTGTCGCTGCGCGACCGTCTCGAGATTGCCAGGCAAAACGTCGGCAACGCCCAGCGCGTGCTCAAGCTGGTCGAAGCGCAAAGCCGCGCCGGCGCCGCTTCGCCGCTGGACCTTGCGCGGCAGCGCTCGGCACTCGCCAATCAGCAGGCCGCCTTGCCCGACCTGATGCAGCAGGAGCGCGATGCGCAGACCGCACTGGCGATTCTGCTGGGACGTCCGCCGCAAAATTTCAGCGTCGGTGAAAAAGGCCTGGCGACCATCCAGATGCCGAAGATCGCTCCCGGCCTGCCGTCCGAATTGCTGACGCGCCGTCCCGACATCCGCCGCGCCGAGGCGCGCTTGGCCGAAGCCAACGCCAACGTGGCGGTAGCGCGCGCCGCACTGTTCCCAAGCATCCGCCTGACCGGCTCGACCGGTGCGCAAAGCAATGCATTATTGTCGCTGTTCGATGGTCCCAATCTGCTGGCCAATCTGGGCGCCTCGCTGACGGCGCCGATCTTCGATGCCGGCCGCCTGAACAGCCGCCGGGATCTCGCCGTGGCGCAGAAGCAGGAGTTGGTGCAGGTCTATCGTTCGGCGGTGGTGAGCGCCTTGTCGGAAGTGGAAAAATCGCTGGGTGCGATCCGCACCCTGGAAGAGCGCTATCGTCTCAAGAATCAGGAAGTCGACCAGGCGCGCTTCGCATTTGAATTATCGGAAATCCGCTATCGCAGCGGCGCCGAAGATCTGATGGTGGTGCTCGACACGCAGCGCATCCTGTCGGAAGCGCAAAACCAGCTCGGCCAGATCAAGCTGCAACGACTGCAGGCCACGGTGTCGCTGTACAAGGCACTTGGCGGCGGCTGGCGCGACGATGTGCGCTACGGAAATCCGGGCACCGACTCGGGCGGTACGCCGCAAAAAATCAACGGCGCTTCCTGAGCGCCGTTCGATTCATTTCATTATTTCTTTTTTTCAGAACAGGATCGCGCTTGTCGCCGGTCCCACTTCAACGTCCTGCATGTGCTGAGGCAAATTCGCCTGCCCTGAAACGATCAGCGGATAGAGCACGCCGATGCCGACGATCATGAGCGTGACGGCCGCGCACAACGCATCCCATCCCGACAATCCTGACAATCCCGACCATGCCGGCACCAGCAAAGTGCAGATGAATGTCAGCAAGGCAATGTTTCTTCCTGAGCGCAGCATGGGGATTCCCTTCGGGGCGATGTGTCCAGTCAATATAGGACGTCGCGGCGCCGAAGGGAAATAACAAATGCGACTTAGCTTAAACGCAAGCTGAGCGCAACGGCGACTTGTTTTAATTCATTGGAAGAGGTGGGGCGAAGCCGGAGGTGCGAGGGTGCGCGTGATGCAACAACAAAAACGCCTGCGACTGCAGGCGTTTTCATATGGATGCAAAACCGGCGTCAGACTGCCACGGGCGCCTTGATGTGCGGCTGGGCTTCATAGCCGGCGATCTCGAAATCCTCGAACCGGTAATCGAAGATGGTTTCCGGCTTGCGCTTGATGACCAGTTTCGGCAGCGGGCCGGGCGTGCGCGCCAGTTGTTCCTGCACCTGCTCCATGTGGTTGGAATACAGATGGCAATCGCCGCCGGTCCAGACGAAATCGCCGACGTCGAGGCCGGTCTGCTGCGCCACCATGTGCGTCAGCAGCGCGTAGGAAGCGATGTTGAACGGCACCCCGAGGAAAATATCGGCGCTGCGCTGGTACAGCTGGCAGGACAGCTTGCCGTCGGCCACGTAGAACTGGAAGAAGGCGTGGCAAGGCGGCAACTTCATCTGCGGGATGTCGGCCACGTTCCAGGCCGACACGATCAGGCGGCGCGAGTCGGGATTATTCCTGATCTGGCTGACGACCTGCGCGATCTGGTCGATGTGCTCGCCGTTGGGGGCAGGCCAGGAGCGCCATTGGTAGCCGTAGATCGGTCCCAGATTGCCTTCGGGATCGGCCCATTCGTCCCAGATCTTGACGCCGTTGTCTTTCAGGTAAGCAATGTTGGTCGAGCCGGCCAGGAACCAGATCAGTTCATGCACGATGGACTTGATGTGCAGCTTCTTGGTGGTCAGCAGGGGAAAACCTTCCTGCAGATCGAAGCGCATCTGGTGGCCGAAGACGGAGCGCGTGCCGGTGCCGGTACGGTCGGTTTTTTCGGTGCCATGTTCGTAGACATGGCGCATGAAATCGAGGTATTGGCGCATGGGATCTGGTGCTGATGGAATGAGGGAGATTGTAACTTATTTGGGGGAGAGGGCAGGTTTGGGGCGGGGCTTGCCTTGCTCGAAGAAAGATCAGCGTCAGTTGCGAACAAACGCAAGCCGGAGAAAAATATCAGAGACCACCGGCATCAAGCTCACTTCTCAATACCCTTCCTCACCGCCGCCACCTGCTCGGCGCTAACCGCCGCAGCATGATTCCCCCAATTCCCGCGAATGAAGCTGACCACCTCCGCCACCTCCTGATCACTCAATCGCCAGCCGAACGCCGGCATCCCCATCGGCGACGGATCCGATTTGGTGGACGGCATCGCGCTCCCTGCCAGCACCACATGAATCAGCGACGTCGGATCCGCCACATTGACCACCGCATTCTTTCCCAGCGCCGGGAACGCCTTCATCGCGCCGGTGCCGTCCGAGCGATGGCAGGCGTTGCAGTTGTTGAGATACACCAGCGCGCCTGCAGTTTGCAGCTTGCCTGACCGCAGTTCCAGCGTGGCCGGTTGATCCGCGCCTGCCGCGTTGGATGCTGCTGTCGCTACCGGTGTCCTGGCGGCGCCGTCGGCCGATTTCTTGCCCGGCAGGCTGCTCAGGTATTCGCCGATGGCCAGCAGGTCGGCGTCGCTGAGGTGCTGGGTGCTGTCGTTGATGACCTGGCTCATCGCGCCGAATGCTGCGCCGTCTGTGGTACGTCCGGTGCGCAGGTAGGAGGCGATCTGTTCCTTGTTCCAGCGGCCCAGGCCATCCTTGTCGTTGCGCAGGTTGGGCGCGTGCCAGTTGTCCAGCGTGTAGCCGGACAGGAAGCCGTCGTCGCTGCCGTCCAGTGACTTCTCCTGGCCGAAACGGCCGTGCGGGGTGTGGCAGGCGCCGCAATGGCCGAGGCTCTGCACCAGGTAGGCGCCGCGATTCCAGCTGACGCTTTGGGTCGAGTCGGCCTTGAACGGTTTGTTCTCGAAGAACAGCATGTTCCATCCCGCCATCAGGATGCGCATGTTGAACGGGAACGGCAACGCGGTCTTCGGATTGTCTTGCTGCACCGGCTTCACGCCTTGCATGAAGTAGGCGTACAGCGCCGACACGTCTTCGTCGCTGAGCTTGGCGAACGACGTGTAGGGCATGGCCGGATACAGGCGCACGCCGTTGCGGCCTTTGCCCTTGCGCAGTGCAGAGGCGAAGTCGTCGTAGCTGTATTCGCCGATGCCGGTCTGCTTGTCCGGCGTGATGTTGGTCGAATAGATGGTGCCGAACGGCGTGTTCATCGGCAGGCCCCCGCTGAACGGCGCCTTGCCCTTGACCGTGTGGCAAGCCATGCAATCGCCGGCGCGGGCCAGGTATTCGCCGCGCTGAATCTGCTGCGGTTGCGGCGAGGACGGGGTCGGATGGGTCTGCGCGGCGGCGATCGCCGAGAGGCTCAGCGTCGCCGTCGCCAGCAAAGCCCGTGTCGCCCGTGTCGTCCGTGTGAAAAGAGGCGCGCTCATGCTTGCACCAGCGGTCCGGGGTTTTTCAGATAGCGCTCGCGGATTGCGGCGGCCGACCAGTAGGCCAGCGCGCCAACCATGCCGGTCGGGTTGTAGGCCCAGTTCTGCGGGAAGGCGCTGGCGCCCATGATGAACAGATTATGCACGTCCCACGATTGCAGGTATTTGTTGATCACGCTGTTGCCGGGACGGTCGCCGCAGATGGCGCCGCCGGTGGTGTGGGTGGTCTGGTAGGGGCGCACATCATAGTGTTCGCCGGACTTGGTGGCGGCGGCGTGCATGAGTTTCGGCTTCATGGCCTTGGCGACGTCGACCACGCGGTCGGTGACGTACTGGGTCATGCGGATTTCGTTTTCTTTCCAGTCGAAGGTCATGCGCAGCAGCGGCAGGCCGTAGGCGTCGCGATAGGTCGGATCGAGGTCGAGGTAGTTGTCGCGGTTGGCCATGACCGACCCTTCCGAACCGATGTTGAACGCGTGCAGGTAATTGTCCTTGAGCGCCTTCTTCCAGCCGCTGCCCCATTTGGGCGTGTCGGGCGGCACGATGGATTGCCCGATGGGACGGCCGCCGGTGACCATCGCGCTGATGTAGGCGCCGCCGACAAAGCCGTGCGGGCCATGGTCGAAATTGTCGGCGTTGAAATCGTCGAACACCTGGCCGCCGGCGCCGGCGCCCGCGAACGGATTGATCGCCACGTCCTTGTCGAAGAACAGCGATACCGAACTGTTCTTCTGATAAGCGTAATTCTTGCCGACCACGCCGTCGCCGGTCTTGGGATCGTAGGGTTTGCCGATGCCCGACAACAGCAGCAGCCGCACGTTGTGCATCTGGTAGGCGCACAGGATCACCAGGTCGGCCGGCTGTTCCACCGACCGTCCTTGCGCATCGATGTAGGTGACGCCGGTGGCGCGCTTGCCGTCGCCGGCGAGGTTGATCCTGGTGACATAGGATTTGTCGCGCAACTCAAAGTTGGGCTTCTTCAGCAGCGCCGGCAGGATACAGGTTTGCGGCGATGCCTTCGCATACATGTAGCAGCCGAAGCGCTCGCAATAACCGCAATAGTTGCACGGTCCGAGTTGCATGCCGTAGGGGTTCTGGTACGCCTGTGACGCATTGGCGGCGGGAATCGGAAACGGGTGGTAACCGACTTCGCGCGCGGCGGTTTCGAACAGGGTGGCGGGCGCGTTGTTCTTCAGCGGCAGCAGCGGGTAGTCGCGCTTGCGCGGCGCTTCGAACACATTGCCGCCCTCGATGATCTTGCCGTCCAGATTACCGGCCTTGCCCGACACGCCGGCGACGTATTCGAAGCGATCGTAGAACGGTTCCAGTTCGGCATAGGTCATCGGCCAGTCCTGGATCGTCATGTCGACCGGGATGAAACGCTTGCCGTAGCGTTGTTCGTAATGGCTGCGCATCTGCAGCTCGGCATCGTAGGCGCGCCAGGTGACGCCGTTCCAGTGCACGCCGGCGCCGCCGAGACCGTTGCCGAGCAGGAAGGAGCCGAGCTGGCGATACGGCAGAGCGTCGTCATTGGGTGAATGGCGCACCGTGACGGTTTCCTTGCTGAGGTTTTGCATCAGCTTGTAGCGCTGCGCATAGGTGAGCTCGTCGGCGATCTTGGGATAGGCGAAGTCGGGATTGGTGTCGCGGGTCTCGCCGCGCTCCAGGCCGACCACGCTGAGACCGGCTTCGGTCATTTCCATGCCCATGATGGAACCGCTCCAGCCCATGCCGACCAGGACGACGTCTACTTTCGGTTTGGTGATGTCTGCCATGCTCGTTCTTCCTTGTTGTTCCTTGTTCTTGTGGCGGGTAAGGCGCTGCCTCACTCAGTTCCTTCATTTCCTCTAGCTGCGTTTGCCTATGCTCACCGGACCATACGGATAGACCTTGTCGGACGGGCCGACGAAGTCGAGGAAGTCCGCACGCGCGCCGGGGAAGCCGATCATCTTCCAGCTCGCCATGCCCTTGTTGCCGCCGTGGATCGGGTCCGACAGGTAGCCTTCCTTGGTGTTCTGCAGCAGGAAGGTGAAGAACCACTGCGCCGATACCTGTTCGAATTTCAGCGTGCCGCCGTCCATGTCCTTGAACAGTTGTTCCTGCTCGGCCGGAGCCAGTTGGGCGAAGGTCTTGCCGCTGAAATTCTTGCGACAGTGTTCGTTGAGTGCAGCGATGCCGGCGCGGTACAGTTCACGCGGCGCCATGCTGGCCTGGTAGCCGAACAGCGCCGGCGCGTCGCCCTTGAACGGTCCCTGCATGTACCAGTTCGAGGCGTGGCCGAAGCCCGACTCCATCTGGCCGTCGATGAAGGCGGCCACGTTCAGTTCGAGCGCGCCCGGTCCTTCCGGATCGGCCGGGATCAGACGGTCGACGGCAGCCTTGAGGAAGGTCCATTCGTCGGCATTGAAGAAGCGCGGCTGGTAGTCGGCGCCAACAGCAACGTCGGCCGTTTGCGCCGCCGACGGCAACAACGCCGCGGTCGTCAATGCAGACGCAGCCGGAACGATGGCGATGGTCTTGAAGAGAAATCCGCGGCGCGAAGCCACGCCGGGTTCACTCGGAGGCGGGTTACCTTTTTTCATTGTTCACCTGGGCTGGTTAGCACGTGGCGCCGCACTGCACGGACGGTAGCGGACCTGCTGCGCCGTTTACCTGGGGTCGGCTGAAGCCAAGGCTTCGGCCTTTTGTTTTTTGCTGAAAGTTCGACCGGGGTGGTCGCAATGGTGTTCCGCAGGCAAGCTCGCCATCGGCAGACTCGCTTTCACAAGCTGACAGCGAGTCGGCGGTGCCGCGCATGAACAGGCGGAAAACGGCCGTCATCTGGAACCATCTTCTTCGAACGAAAAAGAAAGCTGACGGAAAAAAGAAAATAAAAAAAACGGCGCTCACAAAAATCGTGAAGCGCCGCGGGAGATAAAAAGTAAAGCGGCTCCTACATGGCCTGTAGGAGCCGGCTGAAGAGGCGTGTAGGCGTGATGGCGGTTCGCTTAGAAGCCGACGTTGTCGCCGCCCTTGAGCTTGAGCATCTGGCGCGCATCGTCCGGCGTCGCCACTTCCAGCGACAGCGCTTCGATCACGGTGCGGATGCGCTTGACTTGCGCGGCGTTGCTCTGCGCCAGCTTGCCTGGACCGTCCCACAGTGAATCTTCCAGGCCGACGCGGGTATGTCCGCCCATTGCCGCCGACATGGTCGCGATCGGGATCTGGCCGCGGCCGGCGCCCAGCACCGACCAGTAGTAGTCGTCGCCGAACAGGCGATCGGCGGTGCGCTTCATGTGCATCACGTCTTCGACGTCGTTGCCGATGCCGCCGCGCAGGCCGAACACCGACTGGATCAGGAACGGCGGCTTGATCAGGCCGCGATCGATGAAGTGGGCGGCGGTGTAGAGGTGGCCGATGTCGTAGCACTCGATTTCAAAACGGGTCTGGTTGGCGCTGCACGATTCGAGGATGTAGGCGATGTCCTTGAAGGTGTTGCGGAAGATGCGGTCGTCGGATTCGGCGAGGTAGGGCTTTTCCCAGTCGTACTTGAAATCCTTGAAACGGTCGAGCATTTCGTACAGGCCGAAGTTCATCGATCCCATGTTGAGCGAGGCGACTTCAGGTTTGAGTTGCAGTGCCGGTTGCAGGCGCTCTTCGACACCCATCGTCGGTGCGCCGCCGGTGGTGAGGTTGATGACGACATTGGATTTGGCTTTGATTTGCGGCAGGAATTTGCGGAATTCGTTGGGGTCTTGCGTCGGCTTGCCGTTTTGCGGGTCGCGGGCGTGGAGGTGGACGATGGCGGCGCCGGCTTCTGCTGCTCCCAAGGCTGCATCGCGGATTTGGTCCGGGGTGATGGGCAGGTGGGGGGACATGGAGGGCGTGTGGATCGCGCCGGTTACGGCGCAGGTGATGATGACTTTTTTGGGTTTGCTCATTTGGTTCTCCTGGTGATTGTTGGTTTGTGGTGCTTGTCTTGCTTATTCTCTTGCCGTCGTCCTTGGGGAAATAAGGACGCCTTGGCGTTTGTTGTTCCGACTTGCCTTCGTCTGTAGCTCATTCTGTTCTCTCTTCGGTCAACCCTTGCCGGGGGTAGCCCGGCGGCTACTCACTTTCTTTGCTTCGCCAAAGAAAGTAAGCAAAGAAAGGCGACCGCGATTCGCCGCCTCGCTGCGCGAGGTGCCCGTTGGCGCCGTGCTCAAATCGGGAAGGGAAACAAACTCGCTGCGCTCAGACAAGTTTCCTTTCTTTTTCCGATTTGAGCACGGCGCCAACGGCGACTCATAAGCGGAATTCTTTTTTCGGCTCGCTTCGCATTGCCTTGGGGGGCTCGCCTGCGGCGTCGTGATTGTCTTCCGCGGCTGTAACCAATTACGTTGCTTGCTTCCGCTTATGCGCGACCAGTCCCATCAATCGATTGTCGCGCCAGCGTGATCGTTCTTCCAGTTGATCGGCTTTGAGCACGGTGCGTCGTTCATCCTCGATCTGTTTCAGCGTTGCTGCGTCCCATTCGTTCGGCAGCTGCGTCTTTGCCACGTCGCGATACGTGTGGCCGTAGCGCCTGGCGTAGTCGAGCACGCCTTCGGGGGCGTTGAGGTCGATGGTTTCGAACGGGCCCATGAAGGACCAGCGCAGGCCGAGGCCGTCTTTCAATACCTTGTCCAGATCTTCCGACGAGGCGTAGCCGTTTTCGTACAGGTTCAGCGCTTCGTTGAGCACCGCGCCCTGGATGCGGTTGAGCAGGAAGCCGGTGATTTCCTTTTTCAACAATACCGGCGACTGGCCGGCGCGAGTGTAGATGTCGTGGGCGCGCTTCACCGTTTCCGCCGAGGTCCATGGCGCCGGGGCGAGTTCTACCAGCGGCACCAGATAAGGCGGGTTGACCGGATGGGCGACCAGGATGCGGTGGCGGCCGGGGAGGTGTTCGGAGAATTCGGAGGTCGGGATCCACGAGGTCGAGCTGGTGAGGATGGTGTCGGGGGCGGCTAGCTTGTCCATCTCGGCGAAGATCTGGCGTTTGACTTCGACCGTTTCCTTGACGTTTTCCTGCACCAGCGCAGCGCCCTTGAGCGCTTCGGCCAAGGTGCTCGCCGGCTTGATGCGCGCCAGCACGACCTCCGGCGTTTCCGTGATCAGGCCGTGTTTGGCGAGGTCGCTGATGTTGTCGTGCAGGAGCTTGGTGCAGGCGCTGAGCGCTTCCGGCACGGCATCGTAGATGGCGACGCTGCAACCGGCGCGGGCGAAGACGATGGCCCAGGCGCGGCCGATCAGTCCGGCGCCGATGACGGCGATTTTTTCATTCATGGGTGTCTCCTTGAATTGGGGTGTTAGCCGAGATGCTCGACATTACCGCAGACCGACAAACTCTGCCCGCTGATGGCGGAGCCGGCCGGTGAGCAAATGTAGATGATCTGGTTGGCGATGTCTTGCGCGGTGACCATCTTGCGCATCGACACCTTGGACAACAGGCGCTCGCGCATTTCTTCGTGGCCGATGTTGTAGGACGCCGCCTTGGCGGCGATCACGCGCTCCTGGCGTTCGCCGGCAACAATGCCGGGCAGGATGGCGTTGACGCGGATGTTGGCGGGACCGAGTTCCATCGCCCAGCTTTCGGTCAGGCCGATGACGCCGAATTTGGAAGCGGAGTAGGGCGTGCGTAGCGGGAAGCCGAGGCGGCCGGCTGCCGACGAGATGTTGACGATGGAGCCGCCGCCGGCTTTCTTGAGCAGCGGCACCGCGCGGCGCGTGCACAGGAACGGCCCGGTCAGGTTGACGGCGATGGTCTGGTCCCAGGCCGACAATTCGGTCTCTTCGACTTTGGCGGTCGGGCCGGCGATGCCGGCGTTGTTGACCAGCACGTCGAGCGTACCCCAGCGTTGCGCCAGTTCGGCGAACATGGCGTCGACCTGCGCTTCGTTGGCGACGTCGGTCTTGCTGTAGCTGACCGGCGCGTGGGCGAACTGCTTGCGGGCGCTGTCGAGGAAGTCGTCGCTGACGTCGCAGATGTGGACGTGGGCGCCGGCTTCGACGAAGGAGGCAGTGATCGCCAGGCCGATGCCCTGGGCGCCTGCGGTGACGACAACGCGTTGATCTTTCAAACTGGTGTTCATGTTGGTCCTTGTTACTGAAAAATTAAAAATTACAGCCAGAGAATTTGCTTGCGGTAAGTCAGGTCGGTCAGCAGCGGTTCGGCCGGGCCGGTGTGGAATACCGCACCGCGTTCCAGCGCAAACACGCGGTCGGCCAGCGCCAGCACCAGGTCGAGGTTGTGCTCGACGATGACGATGGAGACTTCGCGGCGCAACTGATCGAAGACGGTGAAGAGTTCCTGTACGACTGCCGGCGCCAGACCCTCGAAAGGTTCGTCCAGCAACAGCAGCCTGACGTTGCCCGACAGGGCGCGCGCCACCGCCACCATCTGCTGCTCGCCGCCGGAGAGGAAGTCGGCCGGTGTATGCAGGCGCTCTTTCAGGCGGGGGAAGTAGTGCAGGATTTTTTCTTCACTCCAGGCGATGCCGTTGGAAGAATCCGTCTTGCGCGCAAGGCGGCCCAGCGACAGGTTCTCCGCCACCGTCATGCCGGCGAACAGGCCGCGTCCTTGCGGCACGTAGCCGATACCGAGGCGTGCGATATCGGGGGCGCTCAGGCCGGCGATGTCCTTGCCGTTGTAGCGGATGGCGCCCGAAGCAGGCTTGAGCAAACCGGTCAGCGCTTTGAGCAGCGTCGACTTGCCGGCGCCGTTACGGCCGAGCAGGGCGACGATCTCGCCTTCGCGTACTTCCAGCGTGGCGTCGTTGAGGATGTGGCTCTTGCCGTAGAAGGCGTTGACCTTGTCGAAGGCCAGCAACTGCGGACGTTCCTGCGCATCGCCGGCGACGCGTCCGGTGACCGGCGGCGTGCCGGTGCCGGTGTAGATTTCCTGCACGCGCTGGTCGGCGCGCGCTTGGTCCGGGGTGCCCGACATCAGCACGCTGCCCTGGTTCATGACGGTGACCTGTTGCGAGAAGCCGAGCACGCGGTCGATGTCATGTTCGACGATCAGCACCGGGATATTCCCGGCGATGATCTTCACCAGCCGCGACACGCGTTCGCGCTCGGCGGCGGCGAGACCGGCCAGCGGTTCGTCCATCAGCAACACATGCGGTTTCGATCCCAGTGCGATGCCCAGATCGACCAGCCGTTGGCCGCCGTAGGAAAGTGCGCCGCCTTCGATCTCGTCGATGCCCTTGAGCCCGAGGAAGCGCATCAGCTCGTCGGTCTCGGCGTGGATCTCGGGATAGCTGTCGATGTCCTTCCACATGTTGAAGCGCGAAGCGTGGCGCGCCTGCAGCGACAGCCGCAGGTTTTCGTAGATGCTCAGGCCTTTGAACAGGTTGGTGATCTGGAACGAGCGGGCCAGGCCGCGCTGGCAGATCTGGCCCGGCGTCAGGCCCTGGATTTCTTTGCCGTTCAGTTTCACGGTGCCGTGGTTGGGCACGAACATGCCGGAGATCAGATTGAAGGTGGTGGTCTTGCCGGCGCCGTTGGGCCCGATCAGCGCATGGATTTCGCCGGCATGCAGATTGATCTGCGCACTCTTGACCGCCTGGATGCCGCCGAAGCGGATGTCGACATCCTTGACCTCCAGCACCAGTCCTTCTTGCGATGGCGGCTGCAAGAAAGCCGGCAGCGGCAGGCCATCAACGATCTGGCGCTGGCTCATCGCCGCGCCGACTTCGGCCGGCGGACGCAGGCGATTCTTGATCAGTTGCCAGATGCCGACCAGTCCGGTCGGCGAGAACAGGATGAAGCCGACGAAGGCGAGGCCGAACCACAGCAGCCAGTTCTCGGTCCAGATCGACAGGCATTCGCGGAACAGGATGTAGAACAGCGCGCCCAGTGCCGGGCCGAGGAAGCTGCGCATGCCGCCGATCACCACCATCGCCAGCAACTCGCCGGAGAACGCCACCGAGGTCGGTTCGGCCGAGGCGAAGCGATGATGGAAGGCCAGTAAGGCGCCCGCCAAGCCGGTCACGCTGGCCGAGACGATGAACATGATCAGCTTGTAGACGATGGTGCTGTAACCCTGGAAGCGTGCGCGCTGCTCGTTCTCGCGGATCGCCACGATGGTGTGACCGAACGGTGAGCGGATCACGCGTTGCAGCACGTACAGCACGATCAGCGCAATCACGCTGACGAAGACGAGGAAGGGAATCGACTGGTCCAGGTCGATGCCGGCGACGACCGGCCGCACCACATTGCCGAGTCCCGATTCGCCGCCGGTGAAATCGGTCCAGCGGAAGGCAATCGCAAACGTCAGCGCCGACAAGGCCAGCGTCAGCAGCGAAAAATAGACGCCGCGCCGGCGCAGGATCAGGAAGCCGACAATCGCCGCCGACACCGCAATGAAGGCGATCGTGAACAGCATCGGCGCGACGATCTGGCCGGGGAACCAATATTTCTGCGACAGCGCCGCCGCATACGCGCCGACGCCGAACCAGGCGCCATGGCCGAACGAGGTCAGTCCGGTGTAGCCGACCAGCAGGTTCAGGCCCATCGCCGCGATGGCGTAGATGACGACGTCGGTGGAGGACGACATGGTCAGGCCCAGCAGTTGCAGCAGGATGGGAACGATGACCAGCGCCAGCGCGCCGATCCACAGAGTTTGATATTTGTTATACATGTCCGCTCTCATTCAAAACGTTCGATGCGTTCGCCGAGCAGGCCGCGCGGACGGAAGATCAGGACCAGCAGCATCAGCAGATACATCGACGCTTCACCGGCCGGTGCATAGAACTGGATCGTGATGCCGCGCACCACGCCCACCAGCAGCGCCGCCAGCACCACGCCCCAGAAACTGCCGAGTCCGCCGATCACCACCACCACGAAGGCGGCGGTCATGATTTCCGCGCCCATGGCTGGGTGCACTCCGGAGATCGGCGCGAACAGCACGCCGGCCAGCGCAGCCAGACCAACGCCGAGCATCACGATGGCGGTCATGTAGGGCTGCAGCTTGATGCCGAGCACTGCGACCATGTCCGGCTTTTGCACGCCGGCGCGCACCACGCGGCCGAATGCCGTTTTGTTGAGCAGGATCCAGATCAGCGCCAGCGCGACGATGACGGCCGCCAGCATCAGCAGGCGGTATTTGGAATACATGAAATCGCCGACCATGATCTGGCCCTTGAGCGCCGGCGGGATCGATGCCGGCAGCGGCGAAGCGCCCCAGAAAATACGGATCACCTGTTCCGCCACCATCGCCAGGCCGAAGGTCAGCAGCAGGCCGAGGATGGGATCGGCCGAATAGAAACGGCGCAGCAGGAAGCGCTCGAACAGGATGCCGATCAGCGCCACCAGCAAGGGCGAAATGATCAGGGCGCCGGTGAAGCCGAGGTATTTGGTGATCTCCACCGCGAGGTAGGCGCCGATGGCGTAGAAGGCGCCGTGCGCCAGGTTGACCACGCCGCCGAGACTGAAAATCAGCGACAGTCCGAGCGCGATCAGCAGGTAGTACCCGCCGACCAGCAGGCCGTTGAGGATTTGTTCCAACAGGAAAACGATTTGCATTGCTGCTCCGGAGGGGAGTACGGGAAAAAACGAGCGGTATCCGAAACCATCTGCCGTCGCTCGGGCTTTCACCGGAGCGACGGCGACGGATCATCCGGACTCAGGTAAAGGTGCAGGCGTTCTCTTGCATGGTCGGCGCGAGGATTTCCAGCGACTCATTCGGTCCCGGCACCGACGAGCCCAGCAGCATGAAGTCCCATTTGTCCTTGACTTGCGCCTTCGGCTTGGGCGTGACGGTGTACATCTCTTGCAGCAGCTGGTGATCCCAGGCGCGGTAGACGCCCTTGCGCGCTTTCAGCACGTCGACCTGCGCGCCCTTTTCGAAGTAGTCGATCAGCTTGGCGGTATCGAGCGTCTTGGTTTCGGTGATCGCCTGCACGATCGAGCGGAAAGCGACGTATTCGCCCCATGCCTGGTTCTCCGGCGGTTTTCCGAATTTCTTGGTGAAGGCGGCGACGAAGGCCTTGGCCGACGGCGCATTGACGTCGTGGTGCCAGGTGGTCGGCCAGGTGCCGGCGAAGCTGTCCGCGCCCGCGCCCCATGCGACCGCCGTGTCGAAGCCGAAACCGGCGATCGGGAACGGCAGGCCGAACTCCGAGTATTGCTTGATGAAGTTGGTGATCTGGTTGCCGGCCAGGTTGGAGATGACCAGGTCCGGTTTGGCCTGGCGGATCTTCAGAAGATAAGGGCTGAAGTCGGTGGCGTCGGTCGGCACCAGCTCGTCATTGGCGATCGTGCCGCCGTTGGCCGAGACGAAGGATTTGGCTGCGCGCAGCAAGTCGTGGCCGAAGGCGTAGTCGGCGGAGAGTGCGTAGAGCTTCTTGCCCTTGATCAGGTTGTCGCGCAGCAGCGAGCGGCCGCAGGCCTTGACATAGGTTGAGTTGGCGGCCTCGATGTGGAACATGTATTTGTTGCAGCTCTTGCCGCGCAGCTCGTCGGAGTTGCAGCCGGTATTCATGAACAGCTTCTTGTTGCGTTGCGCGACCTGCGCGATGCCCAGCGCCGAGGCGGAGGAGATTTCCCCGATCAGCACGGCGGCGCCGTCGCGCTCCAGCAGGCGCTGCGCCTTGGAGGAGGCGGTCGGCGGATTGACCGAGTCTTCGGAAATCAGGGTGAGCTGGCGGCCCAGCAGGCCGCCGGCCTTGTTCTGTTCTTCCACGGCCAGCGTGATGCTCATCACGGCATATTCGCCCAGCGGGCCGAGGAAGCCGGTGCGCGGGGTCAGGTGGCCGATGATGATTTTGTCCGACTGCGCCTTGACGATGGCGGGGAAGCCCATTGCCGAGGTGGCGGCGACGGCGGCGCCGGCTTTTAGCATGGTGCGACGGCCGGGCGACGGGATCTTGCTGTTGTCTTGTTCCATGGTGCAAACCTCCTAAGGGTCCGGCGCGAGCCGGGTGTCTCGATGAAAAGCCGGTAGCGGCAGCGGACTGCCGGAACGACCTGTTTTCTTATTGAGTGCCGTTGGCAGCAAGACGAGATGGAAATGACAGGAGCATGAAGCCGTTGTTGAACATCGGTCCGGTCCGTCTGCGTCTCGTGATTTTTGCAACAACCTCTTTTTTATGCCAGTTATTTGACATGTGATCAAATGTATTCGATAGAATTGGGGCGTGTCAATCGGCGATGCAGCATGGTTGGACAAGTTTGCGGCGCAGGGAGCAGCCGTGAAGAAACGCGTCCCGGCAGGATATCAAACTGCCTTGAACGCGCTGTAGCGCTGCATTCGGGGGAAAGAGCGGAAGAGGGCGACTGCTATAATCCGCGGCAATTTTGAATAACAGACGCATTTCATCGGCACGGATGAAATGGTTTCAAGTGAGAAGCCGGGGACCATGGAACACACGATACTTGCGGACCTTTCGCAGATACGCAAAATCACCCACGCCACGCTGTCGCAGCGCGTGTATGAAGATGTGCGCGAACTGCTGCTGGCGGGACAAGTCCGCCCCGGTCAGAAGCTGACGCTGAAAAGCCTGTCGGAAGCGCTGGGCACCAGCCAGATGCCGGTGCGTGAAGCGATCCGCCAGTTGTCGGCGGAAGGCGCCCTGGAAATCCTGCCCAACCGCGCGGTGCGCGTGCCGCTGATGACCAAGGACAAATTCCGCGAGCTGCTCAAGATCCGGCTGGCGCTGGAAGGGCTGGCGGTCGAGCATGCGGCGCAGAACATTTCGGCCGAAGGCCTGCAAGCCGTGGCCGACCTGCACGACACCCTGTGCATCGAAATGCACCGCAAGAAACCCAACGTCGACCTGATCATCCGCCTCAACAAGCAACTGCACTTTGCTGCCTACGAAGGGTCCGGCATGGCGACGCTGGTCGGCCTGATCGAGAGCCTGTGGCTGCAGGTCGGGCCGGTCATCAACCTCGACCTGCGCGCCGGTTCGCGCCGCCTGTCGGAGGCGCCGGCGCTGGTGCATCACGCCGCGCTGCTCAAGGGCTTGCAGGACAAGTCGCCGGAGCAGGCGCGCGCCGGCTTGTCGGGCGACCTGCTCAGCGCCGCGCAGATGATCCTGGCCGGCGACGGTTTGCCTGATTAGGGCCTGCAAACAGACTCGCCACGACAAGACTGAGCAGCGGTATCGCCGCCGCCAGCATCTCCAGGATGCCGGCGCTCTGTTCTATCATTTCCAACCGCACTTTGTAATGCGTTGCGAACGCCATCAGCAAAAACACGGCGGACAATCCCGCGGTCAATCGAAGTCGCATGCTGTTCTCCCCGGGGTGAGTGAAGGATGGATGAAGAAATGGATTCCGCAGCGCGGGGTCCTGTCATGGATATCGACCCCGGCGCGCAAGACTTGCGCGATTTCCGCGTAAAGAAAGGTAAGTTTGCATCGGTGCGAATGGAGATAAAATGCGGGCATCCGATCGTCTGTGCTGCCTTTCAATCAAAGGGATTTCATGTCCGTTTCGCATTTCAATTCCCGCAAGGCGCTGGTCGCCGCGCTGCTGTGGTGCGCCAGCCAGTTCGCCGGGGCCCAGAACCTCGCTCCCGCGCCGGTCGCGCCCCTGACCTTTGCGCCGCTTGAACCGACCCTGACGTCTTACCTGGTCCAGTACAAATTGCCGGCGCTGGCCGCCGCCGTGGTGCAGGACGGCCGCATCATCGCCGCCGGCGCGGTCGGCACGCGCAAGGTGGGATCCGGCATCGCGGTGACGGTCAACGATCGTTTCCACATCGGTTCCGACACCAAGGCCTTCACCGCCACGCTGGCGGGAATTCTGGTCGATCGCGGCGCGATGGCGTGGACCACGACGCTGGGCGATGCCTTCCCTGAACTGGCGCCGAAGATGGACCCGGACTTCCGTCGTATCACCATCAGCCAGCTGCTGTCGCATACTTCCGGCATCCCGGCCGACAACGCCGAGTTCCTCGAGTTGCTGGCCAAGTCGATGTTTGAAGAAGGCAACCTCGACGACCTGCGCTATTGGACTTTGCAGCAGTGGATGAGCAAGCCGCTGCCGGTGCAGCCGGGACAGCGGGGACAGCAATTCGCCTATTCCAACCTGGGTTACACCATCGCCGGCGCGATGATCGAACGGGTGGCGCGCAAGAGCTGGGAAGAACTGATCAATGAATGGATCTTCGATCCGATGGAACTCAAGAGCGCCGGTCTCGGCTCGCAGGCGACATTGGGCCGGGTCGATGCCGCGTTGGGTCACGTGCTGGTCGGCGAAGACATCGCCAAACCTTTCATGGCCGGTCCCGGAGACGACAATCCGCAACTGATCGCGCCGGCCGGCGGCGCCAATATGTCGGTGCTGGATTTTGCCCGCTGGGCCGGCTGGAATGCCGGTGAAGGCAAGCGCGGTCCGGCGCTGCTCAAGCCTGAAACGCTGAAGCTGCTGCACGCGCCGGTGATCGACATGCCGCATGTACAGAATCCGGCGCCGGGCACGCCGACCGACGGCAAGTACGGCCTCGGCTGGGTGACCGCGAAGATGGACTGGGCGCCGCAGCCGCTGGTGTTCCACGGTGGTTCCAACCAGAAGAACCTGGCCCACATCTGGCTCAGCCCGGAAAAGGATTTCGCCATCGTGGTGGTGACCAACATCGCCAGCCAGGGCGCCAACGACGCCTTGTTCGCGGCGGCCGAAAAACTGTTTCGCCAGTTTGCGCCGTGACGACAGGATGATGTGAAGGCACATATTGATACAATGCGCGTTCGCTTCAATGCTTATCTTTTCAGTTCATTCTTCAACCTTGCTGCGGGTGCTCATGGATTTTCTTTTGTTCCTGGTCGATTTCATCGTCCACATCGATCGTCATCTGGCCGAACTGGCCGCGTCCTACGGCCCGTGGCTGTTCCTGATCCTGTTCCTGATCATCTTCGCCGAAACCGGCCTGGTGGTGACACCCATCCTGCCGGGCGACTCGCTGCTGTTCGTGACCGGCGCGATTGCCGCAACCGGCGCCTTCGATATCCACCTGATGGTGCTGACGCTGATCGTTGCGGCGATCAGCGGCGACAGCGTCAATTATCAGATCGGCAAGGCCATCGGCCTGAAGGTGTTCGACAATCCGAATTCGCGCATTTTCAAGCGCGAGTATCTGGACAAGACCCATGCCTTTTATGAACGCCACGGCGGCAAGACCGTGATCATCGCGCGCTTCGCCCCCATCGTGCGCACCTTCGCCCCGTTCGTGGCCGGCGTCGGCGCGATGACGTACACACGCTTCTTTGCGTACAACGTGATCGGCGGCATCTTGTGGGTGGCGAGCTTCGGTTATGCCGGTTACTTTTTCGGCAACCTGCCGGTGGTGAAGCAGAACCTCAGCTTGTTGATCGTGGCGATCGTAGTGTTGTCGATCCTGCCGGGCGTCATCGGTTACCTGCGCCAGCGCATGAAGTCGTTGCGCTGAACTTTCTGAGGTTGATATTGCAGTCGATACTGCAGTCGATAAATTGAAAAAGCCGTTCAGTGATGAACGGCTTTTTTTTGTCCCGCGATGTTGATTGTTTCCGCATCAATACTTCCACAGGATTTCCTGCAAGGTCTGGCGGTCGTTGGTTTTGGTCAGGGCCAGCGCCATCAGGATGCGCGCCTTCTGCGCATTCTGATCGCCCGTGACCAGCCAGTCGAAACGATCGTCCGGCTGCTCGCCGTCCCGGATCACCACGCCGTTGCCGGTGCGCGATGCGCGCACCACATGGATGCCCTTGCTGCGGATGTCCTGCAATACCGGAATGATCTGTTCGGCGACGCTGCCGTTACCGGTGCCGTTGTGGATGATGGCTTTGGCGCCGGCGTTCACCAGCGCTTCATAAGCCACCGGGCTGACATTGCCGTAGTTGTAGACGATGTCGACGCGCGGCAGCGTGCTCAGCTTATCGATGTCGAACTCGCTGGCGACCGTATGCGGGCGCGTCGGCTGGCGATAGAACATGACCTTGCCTTCAATGATCAGGCCGAGCGGACCGTAGGGTGAGCGCAAGGTCTCGAGCTTGAGCGTGTTGCCCATGGTGACGTCGCGAGCGGAATAGATTTCGTCATTCATCGACACCAGCGTGCCTTTGCCGATGGCTTCCTTGCTGGCGGCGACAGCGATCGCATCATGGAAGTTGGCCGAGCCGTCGGAGCCCAGTTGGGTGCTGGCGCGCATGGCGCCGACCAGCACCACCGGCTTGGTGCTCTTCAGCGTCAGGTTCAGGAAATAGGCAGTTTCTTCCATGGTGTCGACACCATGGGTAATGACGATGCCGTCCACATTGGATTTCTTGAGCAATTCGGACACGCGCTTGCCCAGCTTGATGAGCCGCTCGTCAGTGAAATTTTCACTCGGAACCTGGAAAATCTGCTCCCCTGTGACGTGCGCTATTTTCTGGATCTCGGGGACGGCGGCGATCATCCTGTCGACGGGCACCACGGCGGCCTGGAACGCCGGGGAACGAATGCTCGAGATATTGGCGCCGGCGATGGTGCCGCCGGTAGCGAGAACGACGATATGGGGCTTCTCTTGCGCCTGCAGGCAGAGGCAGAACGAGGCAAGAAAAAGAAGCAGGGATCCGGCGAGATGTTTCGGTTGCAGGTGCAGCATGGGCGTCTCCTTGGTGTGGAACAAAGAAAGAAGCGGGGGATGGTCTGTATCGCGCCCGGGTGGGAGCAATGGCCATTGCAGGCCTGCCATTGGTGCATGTCAGCGATGAGCGCTATTCATGGTGCGACTTGAGTTGCCTGTTTGATAACCGGAACAGAGTGGGGAAAACCTGAGAACTCGGGGGATTACCGGCATTGTTGCCAGCCGGCAGCGCAATGAAAAACGCCCGATGGAAGCCATCGGGCGTTGTGCAGACATGGTGCGGCGGCGATCAGCGGCCGCCGGAACCGCCGCGGCCAAATGCCACGGCTAAGGCCTCATCAATACTTCCACAAGATCTTTTGCAGTTCCTTGCTGTCGTTGGTTTTGGTCAGCGCCAGTGCGGTCAGGATGCGTGCTTTTTGCGGATTCTGATCGTCGGTGACAACCCAGTCGAACTTGTCGTCGTTCTGTTCGCCGTTACGGATCACGACGCCGCTGCCGGTGCGTGTTGCGCGGACCACTTGCAGGCCCTTGCTGCGCACTTCCTGCAGGACGGGGACGATCTGCTCGGCGACGCTGCCGTTGCCGGTGCCGTCATGGATGATGGCCTTGGCGCCGGCGGTGACGAAGGCGTCATACGCGGCGCGGCTGACGTTGCCGTAGTTGTAGGCGATGTCGACGCGCGGCAGGCTGTTGATCTTGTCGATGTCGAACTCGGTCTGCGTGGTGTGCGGACGGGCCGGCAAGCGGTAGAACATCAGTTTGCCCTCGACCACATAACCCAGCGGGCCGTATGGCGAGCGGAAGGTTTCAACCTTGAAGGAGTTGGTCTTGGTGACGTCGCGGCCGGAATGGATTTCATCATTCATGACCACCAGCGTGCCCTTGCCGGCAGCGTCCTTGCTGGAGGCGACCAGCACGGCGTCATACAGGTTCAGCGCGCCGTCTGCACCCAGGGCGGTACCCGGACGCATCGAGCCGACCACGACGACAGGCTTGGTGCTCTTGAGAGTCAGGTTCAGGAAGTAGGCGGTTTCCTCGATGGTGTCGGTGCCGTGGGTGATCACGATGCCGTCCACGTCGCTTTGCTTGAGCAGTTCGGAAACGCGCTTGCCCAGTTTCAGCAGACGTTCGTCGTTGAAGCTTTCACTGCCGATCTGGAAAATCTGTTCGCCACGCACGTTGGCGATCTTCGAGATTTCCGGCACGGCGGCGATGATCTTGTCGACCGGGACCACGGCGGATTGATAAGCGGCGGTGTTGACGCTGGATGCGCCCGCGCCGGCGATGGTGCCGCCGGTGCCGATGACGACGACGTTGGCTTTCTTTTCTTGCGCCTGTGCCGACAGCGACATGGCGGCCGACAGCAGCAATACGCCACCGAGTTGTTTCAACTTCAGATGTTGCATAAGGATCTCCTGAGCAATGGATGCAATTGATGCATAGATGGGTCCCGCCATTGCGCCCCTGAACATGCGCGCAACGGCGACATTCGTACCGGTTAGTTTTACGTTATGAAACGGCACGCAAGGATAGTACGGAATAGCGATTGCGAAGTCTTATGCTTTTAAAGCATGGATTTTGAAAGATTATGCGAGGCGTGCATAGGCTTTCAAAAAAACAAAAAATGCGTTAATTATTTAGAAGAATTCGACGATATCGTTGGTCGAAATTTCATTGCTGAGGACGCCCGAAGTAACCAGCTCATCGTAGTAGCAGATGCGGTTGCGACCGTTCTTCTTGGCGTGGTACAGAGCCTGATCGGCATGACCCAGGATCACCACCGGCGTTTCCTGCGAAATGCCGACGAAGCCGAGGCTTACGGTGACCTTGCCGACCTGCGGGAAATCGTATTCCTGCACGTGCTGGCGGAAGCGGTCGAAGATCTTGCTGGCGTCGGCCAGCGTGGTCGAGCGCAGCAGGATCACGAACTCTTCGCCGCCGAAGCGGAAGATGCGATCGTGCGCGCGGAATGAGGTGCGCAGAATATTGGCGACCAGGATCAGCACTTCATCGCCATACAGGTGCCCGAACTGGTCGTTGACTTGCTTGAAATGGTCGATGTCGACCACGGCCAGCCAGTGTGCCTTGGTTTCGCCGCCGTTGCGGCGCTCGTTATTGTCGAGCGAATGTGCTTCATGCGGGGCTAGTGCAAAGGCATGGCGCGAGAATTGTTCGTCGAAGGTCTTGCGATTGAACAGGCCGGTCAGCGCGTCGCGTTCGCTGTAGTCGAGCAGGCTTTGGTAATTGCAGTAGATGCCGAAGATGCCGTCGATCAGTTCCAGCGCCGTGGTGTCGTAGGCGTGCGGATTGCGGATCTCCAGACAGGTGTTGACCTTGCCGTGCAGCCATACCGGCAGCCACAGCACGTGCCAGCCGTCGGCGGCGATTTCGTAGTGTTCATTCTTGTGGTGCCGGATGCATTCGACGATGGCCGAATAATGACTCAGCGGTTCCTTGGGGTCGTCTTCGGTGTGTTCGGCGATGGTGCTCAGATGCCCCTCGTTGAGGTACATCTTTTCTTGCACGAACATCTCTTCGCGAAGCGAAAAGATGTCGAGCACGCGAATTTGTTTGACCTTGGTCAGTTCGTACAGGCCGGTGATCACTGCGCCGGCGAGGCGCGAGTTTTCACGCTGGGCTGTGATATCTACCAGGTTCTTTAGAAGCTGTTTCATCATCCGGATGTCGACTCCTGCTTGAGCACATTATTCTATGTTTAGTGGGTACTCTAAGAACCTGCTTGCGCTTGATCACGCTCGGGAAACATTGCGCGTGAACACCGCCGGCAGGTTTTGATAGGCTTTACCATTCATAGAATGCATAAGAACTTACGCAAGAATCACGCCATGAATCAAGCCATGAAGCAGGGGGATTTTACACGCTGCTCAAAGGAACAGCTATTGAGTTAACGCAAAATCAAAAGGAAAAATTTGCTTTCATTTCCAAGCGGAAATTTTCCCGCGATTTTATGCGCGATGTCCGCACTATATTGGCGTGGCGCGATGCGGTGCGTGTCGTGTCGCGTGGTGCTGCGATGCGCGTGACGGTGATTTTTTTCTCAATGCCGCACTGATTGCTCGGCCAGGAGCCGTCACGGTGCAAACTATTTGAAGCATGCGATGCGCGCTTCTTTCTCGCGCATCGAAAATGTTGCGGCACGGGAAAACAGGAGCGGAAGAGAAGGGGGGAAAGGAAGGGATGCGGCGCAAGCTGTTCGCATTGCGCCGCTGCAAAACGAAGACGATTACAGATAGATGATGGCCAGTGCGACGGCGATGATCAGGCCGAATTTGGTGGCGCGATAGGCATTGCGATTCCAGTTCTTGAACTTGCGGCGGTACTGGCCGGCGAGCCAGACGAAACGGAACAGCTTGTTGATGCGGCCGGTCTGGTCGCCGGTCTCGTTGGGCGAGCTGGCGGCGGTCATCATGGTCTTGCCGAGCCATTTGTTGATGGTCTGGGCCCAGCGATAACGCAGCGGACGTTCGACGTCGCAGAACAGAATGATACGGTTCGTCTCGGCGCCGTTCCGGGCCCAATGGATGAAGGTCTCGTCGAACACCACGCTCTTGCCGTCGCGCCAGCTGTAACGCTGGCCGTCGACTTCGATGAAGCAGCGATCATCGTTCGGCGTGACCAGGCCGAGGTGATAGCGCAGCGAACCGGCGTAGGGATCGCGGTGCGGATTGAGCGTGCCGCCCGGCGCCAGTTCGGCGAACATCGCGGCCTTGACGCACGGGATCTGGCGCAGGATTTCAACGGTCTTGGGACAGAACTGCTCGGCCGACGGATGGCTGGCGTCGTACCACTTCAGGTAGAAGCGTTTCCAGCCGGCCTTGAAGAAGGAATTGAAGCCGGCGTCGTCGTTCTTTTCGGCAGCCTTGATCTTGGAGATGTTCTGCAGGTTGACGGCTTCGGCCTTGATGATTTCCCAGTTGTCGTCGAGCAGGTGCAGGTTCTGGAAACCATTGACTCCAGGATACGGCACGGCCGGCACGCGCGAGAAGGCATACATGAACAGGTTGATCGGCGCCATGATCGAGGAATGGTCGAAGAATTGACGTAAAAAGGGCAATCTCACCTTTCCGCGGAAATGGATGAACAAGATGGAAAACAGATAAATGCCGACAACGACCCACTTCATTGCAATGTCCTCATGTCGATGGCTGCGGCTGCCGCCATCTCGTATAGATACGCAATAGATAAGCGCTCAATGCGCGATATCAATGCTGTAAGAGTTTGATCTGGAAATCGGGCGGATGTGCCGCGATGGATGGGGCTGATTCTACACCAAGCGGTTTGGGGCAGCTTTGAGGGAGATCAGTGAAGAAACGTAAAAAATGCCGACCGGGCCTGGAAAGGAGAACAGGCCGGGTCGACAAGGAGGGGCAAAGCGAGGGGCAAAATGATGATCGGCGGCAAGCAGCGTGTGGCTGCCGCCGACGTATTCGGATTGCGCCGGACTATGCAGGTTGGGTGGAAAGCTTGCCCGGCGCCTTGCGCGGCAGGCCCGTGAAGCCGAAGTCGATCTCCGGTTGACGCCCGGCAATGATTTCGGCGATCGCGCGGCCCGAACCGCAACCCATGGTCCAGCCCAGCGTGCCGTGGCCGGTATTGAGATAGAGATTGCTGAACCTGGTCTTGCCGACGTAAGGAATGTTCGACGGCGTCAGCGGGCGCAGACCGGTCCAATAGACCGGGTTGTCGTAATCGCAACCGTCCGGGAACAATTCACGGGTACGGCGCGTGATGGCGTCGCATCGGGTGGTGTTCAGTTCGCGGGTGTAGCCGTTCAGTTCGCAGGTGCCGGCCACGCGCAGGCGGTCGCCCAGGCGCGACACCACCAGCTTGTAACCGTCGTCGGTCAGCGAGACGGTCGGCGCGGCATCCGGATTGGTGACCTTGTAGGTCGCCGAATAGCCCTTGCCCGGATACAGCAGCAGGTTGATGCCGAGCGGACGCAGCAGCGGCTCCGAGAAGCTGCCCATGGCGACCACGAATGCATCGGCGCGCAGCACCTTGTGGCGGCCCGCGCCATCGATGACTTCAACGCCGGTGATCTTGGCGGCGGCGCCGGCGCCTTCGGTCAGCAGGCGCGTGATGGTGGTGTTGAACTGGAAGTCGACGCCGGCGTTTTCCGCCTTTTGCGCCAGACCGGTGGTGAGCTTGTAGACGTCGCCCGACTCATCGGAGGCGGTGAAATCGCCGCCGACGATCTTGTCGCGGATGCTGGCCAATGCCGGTTCGATCTTGATCACTTCATCGGCGCTGATCGAGTCGCGCTGGCAACCGAGGTCGCGCATCAGCTTGGCGGCCGGCAGCGACAGCTCGAATTCCTTTTCTTCGGTATAGAAGTGCAGGATGCCCTTGTTCAGGTGGTCGTATTGGATGCCGGTTTCGGCGCGCAGTGCCACCAGCGTCTGGCGGCTGTATTCGCACAGCGCGACGATCTGGCGGATGTTGGCGTCGGTGCGCGCAGGCGTGCATTCGCGCAGGAAGCTGACGGCCCATTTCCATTGCAGCCATTCGGGACGGAAGCGATACAGCAGCGGGGCGTCTTCCTTGCCCAGCCATTTCAGGACCTTGAGCGGAGCGGAGGGATTGGCCCATGGCTCGGCGTGCGAAACGGAGATCTGGCAGCCGTTGGCGAAACTGGTTTCCTGGGCGGCGCCCGGCTGGCGGTCGATGACGGTGACGTCGTGACCTTCACGCTTGAGGAACCACGCGGACGCGGTGCCGATGATGCCTGCTCCCAATACGATGACTTTCATCACATTCTCCTTGTTCGATGACAGAGCCCGCGCAAACCAGACAATCCCGATTTGCGCACGCCTCAATGGGTGAAATTGTAAGAAGTAATCGGTTTTTTAGGTAAGCAATCAGCGTGCCTGGATTTCTATTTTTTAATGAATAGGCAGTGATGGTGTTTGAAAAACAAAATATTTTTGTTTAAAACTTAATATTTTGCATTTTCAAATTTTGCCATTTCTTCCGCCAGCGCTTGCGTCACGGTTTCGGCCAGCGCCTGTTCCAGGCTGGCGCGCACACGGGTTTTGAGGATGTCGGCCATGTTGTCGAGGATGACCGCGAGGTGATCCTGCAGATGCTGGTGCAGCACGTTGTCGATCTGGCCCAGCAGGGTCTGCATGACGTTTTCCTGAATGTCCTGGCGGAGTTGGCGCAATTGCTCTGCGCTGGGTTCCGGAGCGAAGGGCTGAGGAGGCAGCGGCGTACTGACCGATACCGGCAGCGGCGCGGCGTCGTAAGTGGGCTGGTATTGCGGCTGGAAGGCCTGGATCGGCTCCGGCTGGAAATGCTGTTGGTAGTCGGGCTGATGATGCGGCTGCTGCGGCTGGGTATCTTCCCACTGCAAGGCCTGCGGCGCCTGGTTTTCCGGCGCGGCGGGCGGGGCGATGACCTCGGTCAGGAGCGGGATGCTGTTGTCGGCGGACGATTGGCTCATGATCTCAGTCAGCGACAAAATGGCTCAGGGGATAACCGCGCTCTTTATAGAAGCGGTAACGATCGCGGCCGGCGGCCTTGTCGGCTTCGTCCGAGGAAATGATTTCGAACATGCGCTCGAAGCGGGCGAAATGTTCCGGCGTATTGCCCGAGAGGTTGATCAGCACGTGATGGTGCGGCAACTCGACGGCTTCGCTGTCGGTCAGGATCACCGGCGTCTGCGCCGCCAGCGGATCGCCGGCATGCACGTGGGGGATGAAGTCCTGTTCCGAGAACGACCACAGCAACTGATCGAGCTGGGTCAGTTCGCCGCGATCGCGGCCGAGCAGCACGATCTTGCACTGCGCGGCGCGCGCCTTGCGCACCAGGCGGCAGGCGTAGGCGAGTTTATTGGGGACGTTGCTGTGGAAATCGATGCGGGTCATGGACGAAGTATAGACATATAGCAGATCGAGGAAAACCCGCAGAGGGAATTAAACCCTCATCGTTCCAGCCGTGGCTGTTCAAACCAACTTTGACGTTAAACCTGTTCACGATCTGTAGCGAGAGGCCGTCAGCCGGTGGCGGACGGAGCGCAGGAACCGGAATGTACTTCAGTACATGAGGATTCCGAGCACCGCCCGACGCCGGATCACGGCCTCGCAGTAAGATCGTGAGCAGGTTTAAGCGGCCATGCCGCTATGGCGCAGCAGAGCGTCGATGCTAGGTTCGCGGCCGCGGAAAGCCTTGAACGACTCGATCGCCGGACGCGAACCGCCGACGGCCAGGATTTCCTTCTGGAAGCGCAGGCCGGTTTCGATCGAGACCACATTGTCGCCCTTGGCCGCGGCTTCTTCAAACGCGCTGTAGGCGTCGGCCGACAAGACTTCCGCCCACTTGTAGCTGTAATAGCCCGCCGCGTAACCGCCGGCAAAGATATGGCTGAACGAATGCTGGAAACGGTTGAATTCCGGCGGACGAATCACGGCGAACTTGTCGCGCACGGCGTTCAGCACCGACTGCACGCTGTCCTTGCCCGAGGCGTCGTAGTCGTAATGGATGTGCATGTCGAACAGCGAGAACTCGACCTGGCGCAGCATCTGCAGGCCGGACTGGAAGTTCTTGGCGGCGGTCATCTTGTCGAACAGTTCGCGCGGCAGCGGTGCGCCGGTGTCGGCGTGGGCGGTCATGTGCTGCAGCACGTCCCATTCCCAGCAGAAGTTTTCCATGAACTGCGACGGCAGTTCGACCGCATCCCATTCCACGCCGGAGATGCCCGACACGCCGACTTCGTCGACCTGGGTGAGCATGTGGTGCAGGCCGTGGCCGGATTCGTGGAACAGCGTGATGACTTCGTCGTGCGTGAACAGCGCAGGTTTCCGCTCTTTCCCCTCCCTGCCGTCGACGGTCATCGGTTCGGTGAAGTTGCAGACCAGGTAAGCGATCGGCGTCTGCACGCCATTGGCGGTCATGCGGCGGGCGCGGGCGTCGTCCATCCAGGCGCCGCCGCGCTTGCCGCTGCGCGCATACAGGTCGAGGTAGAACTGGCCGACCAGCTTGCCGTCGCGTTCGATGCGGAAGAATTTCACGTCCGGATGCCAGACCGGGGCGCTGTCGGGTTTGATGTCGACGTTGAACAGGCGCTGGATGACCTGGAACAGGCCTTCGATCACCTTCGGCTCGGGGAAGTATTGCTTCACTTCCTGCTCGGAGAAGGCGTAGCGCTGTTCGCGCAGCTTTTCGGCGGCGTAGGTCATGTCCCAGGCTTCGATCGTGTCGATGCCGAGCTCTTCCTTGGCGAAGGCGCGCAGTTCTTCCCAGTCCTTTTCGCCATACGAACGCGCGCGGCGGCCCAGGTCTTCGAGGAAGCCGATGACTTCCTGCGGCGACTGCGCCATCTTCGGCACCAGCGATAATTCAGCGAAATTCTTGAAGCCCAGCATCACGGCTTCTTCGTGGCGCAATTGCAGGATTTCCTGCATGTTGGCGGTGTTGTCCCATTCCGGCTTGGCGCCGAGCTCCGAGGCCTTGGTGGCGTTGGCGCGGTAGATCTGCTCGCGCAGGCTGCGGCTGTGTGCGTATTGCAGGATGGGGAAGTAGGACGGGAAATGCAGCGTGAACTTGAAACCCGGCGTCCCGTCTTTTTCGGCGGCGGCGCGCGCGGCTTGCTTGACGTCATCCGGCAGGCCGGCCAGGTCAGTTTCGTTTTCAACGAACAGGCCGAAGTCGTTGGTGGCGTCGAGGATGTTTTCCGAGAAGCGGGTGGTCAGCGCGGCCGATTTTTCCTGGATTTCGGCGAAGCGTTCCTTCTGGTCGTCAGGCAACTCGGCGCCCGACAGGCGGAAGTCGCGCACGGCGTTGTCGATGACCTTCTTGCGTGCGCCCGACAGCGAGGCGTATTCCGGGCCGGTCTGCACCGCCTTGTATTTTTCGAACAGCGCCAGGTTCTGGCCCAGCGCGGTCCAGAACTCGACCAGGCGGGGCTGGTTTTCGTTGTAGGCGGCGCGCAGTTCCGGCGTGTCCATCACCGAATTCAGATGACCGACGATGCTCCAGGCGCGGCCCAGTTGCTCGGTGGCGTTTTCCAGCGGCTCGACGAAGTTGGCCCAGGTGACTTGCGCCATCGGCGCTTCCAGCGCGGTGACCAATGTGCTTGCCTTGGCCAGCAGGGCGTCGACGGCGGGCGTGACATGTTCGGGCTTGATGGCGTCGAAACGCGCCAGGCCGGAGAAGTCCAGCAGCGGGTTGTTGCCGGGAGTGATCGTAGTATCTGCAGTAATGGTGGTGGTCATGGGACTCAGGTTCTTTCAGCAGCTTCAATAGTGTTGACCAGCAACATGGTGATGGTCATCGGCCCCACGCCGCCGGGCACGGGGGTGATGTAACCTGCGACTTCCTTTGCATTGGCGAAATCCACATCGCCGCACAATTTGCCGTTATCGTCGCGGTTCATGCCGACATCGATGACGACGGCGCCGGGTTTGACCATGTCGGCGGTGACGATGTTGCGTTTGCCGGTGGCTACCACCAGAATATCTGCCTGGCGCGTATGGTGGCCCAGATCGCGGGTCTTGGAATTACAGATAGTGACGGTTGCCCCGGCTTGCAAGAGCAACATGGCCTGCGGCTTGCCGACGATGTTGGAGGCGCCGACCACCACGGCGTTGGCGCCGCGCACCGGATAATCGATGGATTCCAGCATTTTCATCACGCCGTAAGGCGTACAGGGGCGGAACAGCGGCTGGCCGGTCATCAGCAGGCCTGCGTTGCTGACGTGGAAACCGTCGACGTCCTTGTCGGCGGCAATGGCTTCGATCACCTTGTTGGCGTCGATGTGCGTCGGCAGCGGCAATTGCACCAGGATGCCATTGATCTTCGGGTCCTTGTTGAGTGCATCGATGCGCGCCAGCAACTCGGCTTCGGTCAGCGCGGCGTCGTATTTTTCCAGCACCGAGTGCAGGCCGTTGTCTTCACAGGCCTTGACCTTGTTGCGCACGTAGACCTGCGAGGCCGGGCTGTCGCCGACCAGGATCACGGCCAGGCCGGGCTGTTTGCCCTTGGCGGTGAGGGCGGCGGCGCGTTTGGCGACGTCGGCGCGCAATTGTTGGGAGAGCAGGTTACCGTCGATAAGTTGTGCTGGCATGGTGGCTGGGACTGGAAAAGAGGGAAAATAAAGCGTCATTATAAGGGGCCTTGCCCTCGGCGGTCGCGACGGCTTGGGCAGGCGGGATGCGAGTCCTTGCCGCCGATTTCGGCGTCGTGGTGTCGGACGACGCTGATTTTAATTTTCGGTTATGCTCCGCCAACCAATCGAATTGAGTGACATCTGAGGACCTTGCATGACCGATCTGCTGACCCGCCGCCTAGCCCTTTTTGCCAGCCCGGAAAACCGTGCGCTGCTCGGTCGTGGCCTGCGCGGCGTGGAACGGGAGACTTTGCGCGTGACTCCGGACGGACAGCTGGCGACCACGCCGCATCCGGCCGTGCTGGGCTCGGCCCTGACCAATGAGCAGATCACCACCGACTATTCGGAATCCCTGCTGGAATTCATCACCCCGGCTACACACGACATTGCCGATGCACTGCGGCGGCTCGATGAAATCCACCGTTTCGTGCACGCCAACCTGAACGGCGAACTGCTGTGGAACCAGTCCATGCCCGGCGTGCTGCCGCCTGAAGAAGACATCCCCATCGCCTGGTACGGCACCTCGCATATCGGCACGCTGAAACACGTGTACCGCCGCGGCCTGGCGCTGCGCTACGGCAAGACCATGCAATGCATCGCCGGCATCCATTACAACTTCTCGCTCAGCGAAGATGTCTGGAAGCTGTTGCGCGAGCTGGACGATCGCGAGCAAAACGTCGAGCCGTCGTTCTCGGCGCGCGACTACCAGTCGGAAAGCTACATCGCGCTGATCCGCAACTTCCGCCGCTACAGCTGGCTGCTGATGTACCTGTTCGGCGCTTCGCCGGCGCTGGCGACAAACTTCCTGCGCGGCCGTCCGCACCAGTTGGAGACGCTCAGCGACGACACGCTCTACCTGCCGTACGCCACCAGCCTGCGCATGAGCGACCTCGGCTACCAAAGCAACGCCCAGGCCAACATCACGCCGCACTACAACAACCTGCACAGCTATATCAGAAGCCTGTCGCAGGCGGTCAGCCAGCCGTACCCCGCGTACGAAGAACTCGGCACCAAGCGCGACGGCGAGTGGATCCAGATCAACACCAATATCCTGCAGATCGAAAACGAGTTCTATTCGACGATCCGTCCCAAGCGCGTGATCTATAGCGGCGAACGGCCGGTACAGGCGCTGGCGGCGCGCGGCGTGCAGTACGTCGAAGTGCGCTGCATGGACATCGATCCGTTCGAGCCGCTCGGCGTGAGCCTGAAGGCATCGCGCTTCCTCGACGTGTTCCTGCATTTCATCGCGTTTGAAGAGAGCTCGCTGACCTCCGACGAGAGCGGCGCCGAAAGCCGTTGCAACTTCGCGCGCGTGGTCAAGGAAGGCCGTCGTCCGGGTTTGCAGCTGGAACAGGAAGGCAAGCCGGTCGGCTTGCAGGACTGGGGACTGTCGCTGCTGGAGCGTATGCAGCCGATCGCCGACTTGCTCGACGCGCAGGCCGGTGGTTCCGAGCATGTGCAGGCGCTGCAGGCGCAACGCGAGAAGCTGCGCGATGCCGAGCTGACGCCGTCGGCGCGCGTGCTGCGTGAAGTGCGCGCGGCCGGTAATTCATTCGCCGCTTTCGCTCTGAACTTGAGCAAGGCGCAGGCGGCGGAGTTCCTGGCGCGCCCGCTGAACGCGGAGCAAACCGCAGAATTCGTCGCTACCGCCGCTACGTCGATCGAGAATCAACAATCGATCGAGCGCACCCAGATCGGCGATTTCGATACCTTCGTCGCCGCTTACCGGGCCAGTACGCTGGGTAATATCAGCGTCTGATTCTGCGCTTGAACGAAGTTCTTGCTTGAATAAATTCTATCGGCAGGCAATCATTTTCTGATTGTTTGCCGTCTTCGCCTTGTGCGTCCACCAGCGCGTCAAAAGCGGCATCCTTTTCGCGTATATTCCGCCCGATTCTTCTCATGAGCGGGGGCGGCGATGATGGCGACCAAGATACTTTCTGCATGTTTTTTCTGCGTCCTTGGCGCTCTCGGCATTCTTGCCTCGCCCGGCGCGGCCGGCGCGCAAGACCTGCTTGAGGTGGTCAAGGCGCGCGGTGTGTTGCGCGTGGCGTTGGAGGGTACTTATCCACCCTTCAATTTCAAGGACCGCAAGACCGGAGAACTGACCGGCTTCGACGTCGAATTCGCCCGTGCGCTGGCCGGACGGCTCGGACTGCGCGCCGACTTTGTCGCCACCGAATGGGTCGGCATCCTGGCCGGACTGCAAGTGGGCAAGTACGACGCCATCATTTCGCAGGTCACGATGACGCCCAGGCGCGAGGCGGAATTCGACTTCTCGATTCCCTATACCTATTCGAGCGCACAGCTGATCCAGCGCCTGGACGACAAGAACGACTACCGCAGCATCGCCGGCCTGAAAGGCAAGGCCGTCGGCGTCGGCCAGGGCAGCAGCTACGCCGAAACACTCAACGCCGCCGGCGGCATCAACGTCAAGACTTACGTCTCTGCGCCGCTGAACCTGCAGGATCTTGCCAACGGCCGCCTCGACGCAGCGCTCAACGACCGCCTGCTGGTGCCTTACATGATTCGGGAAACGCGTCTGCCGCTGCGCGCCGCCGGCGTCATCGGCGATCCCCAGAAGCAGGGCATTCCGTTCAAAAAGAACAATCCCAAATTCAAGGCCGCCATGGACGCCGCCATCGCCGACATGATCCGCGACGGCAGTTACGCACGCATCTCGCAAAAATGGTTCGGCCTGGATGCGTCCAGGCCGGCCGTGCAATAGCGATCCGCATGGCCGACCTGTTCGCCGCGCTGGCCGACTCCGGCAACCTGATTCTGCTGGGGACACTGTATACAGTGCTGTACGCAATCCTGGGCATGATGTTCGGTTTGCCGCTCGGCATGCTGGTCACCTTCATCCGGCATGAGCGCGTGCCGGTGCTGGCGGCCGTGGCGAATGTCTATGTCAGTTTCATGCGCAGTACGCCGCAACTGATCCAGGCTTTCCTGGTCTATTTCGGGCTGGGCGCCGCCGGCGTCGAACTGCCGCTGATCGTGATCGGCACGCTGGTGTTGACCGCCAACGCCGGGGCCTATCTTTCCGAAACCATGCGTGGTGCGATGGAAGGCGTCAGTGCGGGGCAGTGGAGCGCGGGATACAGTCTCGGCCTGACGCGCTTCCAGACCATTTGTCACATCGTCATGCCGCAGGCGCTGCGGCTGGCGATACCCGGCATCAGCAATACCCTCATCAGCCTTTTCAAGGACACCTCGGTGCTGTCGGTGATCACCGTCGCCGAACTCATGAAGTACACGGGCGACATCATTTCGGTGACGTTCCGGCCATTTACCTTTTATCTGCTGGCGGCCGGTATTTACTGGACGCTGTGCCTTTTATATGAGTACGGCATCCATCGCCGCGTCGAAGCGCGCTTCAAAAAGGCTTACCGGCCGGCACAGTGAGCTTGCATGAGCGGATCGCAAGCTGCTTTCGACGCACTGCAGCAAGCGTTTTTTGGGCGATTGCCCGAAGGTGGTCAAAAACACCACCCGGGAGAGTGAGTGTTTATGCCGCTTTGCAGCAATTTCCCATAATATGAAATCAAATATCGCTATTTGAAAATTAAAAAAGCCCTGTTAAAATGCCTCGTCCACGCGGCGCAAAGACCGTAAAGTATTGGCATAAAGAATCCAAAAAAAAACGTGTTACGGCGTATTTGCAGCTTGAACAAGCGCCGTAGTGCAGCTTAACGATCCGGCCTCCCCGCCGATCCCCTTCAACTCAGGAGACGTACCATGTCAGCCCAAATCGACCAAGTCCTGGCGCAAGCCGCCAACGATCCCGATGTGATTGAAACGCAAGAGTGGCTCGACGCCCTCGAAGCCGTGATCGAAGCCGAAGGCCCTGAACGCGCACACTACCTGATGGAGCGCATGGTCGATCTGGCCCGCCGCCGCGGCGCCCACATCCCGTTCTCCAGCAATACCGCCTACGTCAACACCATTCCTGCCGATCAGGGCGAACACTGCCCCGGCAACCTGGAAATCGAAGAACGCCTGCGCTCGTGGATGCGCTGGAACGCCATGGCGATGGTGGTCAAGGCCAACCGCGTCGACGGCGACCTGGGTGGCCACTTGTCCTCGTTTGCCTCGCTGGCGAACATGCTGGGCATCGGCTTCAACCACTTCTGGCACGCCCCGACCGAAGACCACGGCGGCGACCTGCTGTACATCCAGGGCCATTCCTCGCCAGGCATTTATGCCCGCGCATTCCTGGAGGGCCGCCTGACTGAAGACCAACTGATCCACTTCCGCCGCGAAGCCGACGGCCACGGCCTGTCGTCGTATCCGCATCCGAAGCTGATGCCTGAGTTCTGGCAGTTCCCGACCGTGTCGATGGGCCTGGGCCCGCTGATGGCGATTTACCAGGCGCGTTTCCTGAAATACCTGCACGCACGCGGCATCGCCAAGACTGACAACCGCAAGGTCTGGGCCTTCTGCGGCGACGGTGAAATGGACGAGCCGGAATCGATGGGCGCCATCGGCATGGCCGGCCGTGAAAAGCTGAACAACCTGGTCATCGTGGTCAACTGCAACCTGCAACGCCTGGACGGTCCGGTGCGCGGCAACGGGAAGATCATCCAGGAGCTGGAGTCCGATTTCCGCGGCGCCGGCTGGAATGTCGTCAAGGTCATCTGGGGCAGCGGCTGGGACGAGCTGCTGGCCAAGGACAAGGAAGGCATCCTGCAAAAAGTGATGATGGAAACCGTCGACGGCGAATATCAGAACTACAAGGCCAAGGACGGCGCGTTCGTACGCAAGCACTTCTTCGGCAAGCATCCGAAGCTGCTGGAAATGGTCAGCAAGATGTCCGACGACGACATCTGGCGCCTGACCCGCGGCGGCCACGATCCGCACAAGATCTACGCAGCGTTCAAGGTTGCGCAGGACAGCAAGGATCAACCGACCGTCATCCTGGCCAAGTCCATCAAGGGCTATGGTTTCGGTAAATCCGGCGAAGCACGCAACACCGCACACAACACCAAGAAACTGGACGACGAAGCCATCAAGGCCATGCGCGACCGTTTCCAACTGCCGATCTCCGACGCCGACTTGCCGAGCATTCCGTTCTTCAAGCCGTCCGAAGACACGCCGGAAATGCAATACCTGCACGAGCGCCGCAAAGCGCTGGGCGGCTATCTGCCGCAACGCCGTCCGCAAGCTGACGAAAAACTGGTGGTGCCTGAACTGTCGGCATTCCAGGTCATGCTGGAACCGACCGCCGAAGGCCGTGAAATCTCGACCACCGCAGCGTACTCGCGCGTGCTGACCGCGCTGCTGCGCGACAGCAGCCTGGGCCAGCGCGTGGTGCCGATCATGGTCGACGAATCGCGCACGTTCGGCATGGAAGGCCTGTTCCGCCAGATCGGCATCTTCAGCCAGGTCGGTCAGCTGTACGAACCGGTCGACAAGGACCAGGTCATGTATTACCGCGAAGACAAGGCCGGCCAGATTCTGCAAGAAGGCATCAATGAAGCGGGCGGCATGAGCTCGTGGATCGCTGCGGCGACCTCGTACTCGACCAACAACCGCATCATGATTCCGTTCTACACGTATTACTCGATGTTCGGCCTGCAACGTATCGGCGATCTGGCCTGGGCTGCCGGCGACATGCGCGCCCGCGGCTTCCTGATCGGCGGCACCGCCGGCCGCACCACACTGAACGGCGAAGGCCTGCAGCACGAAGACGGCCACAGCCACGTGTTTGCTTCGGCAATCCCGAACTGCGTGCCTTACGATCCGACCTTCGCCCACGAAGTCGCCGTGATCATCCATGACGGCCTGCGCCGCATGGTCGGCAACCAGGAAGACGTGTTCTATTACATCACCGTGATGAACGAGAACTACGCTCACCCCGGCATCAAGCCAGGCCAGGAAGAGGGCATCATCAAGGGCCTGTACCTGTTGAACGAAGGCGGCAAGAAGAACAAGCTGCGCGTGCAACTGCTGGGCTCCGGCACTATCCTGCGCGAAGTCATCGCCGCCGCCGATCTGCTGCGCGACGACTGGAAGGTCGACGCCGACGTCTGGTCCGCACCGTCGTTCACGCTGCTGGCGCGCGACGGCCAGGATTCGGAACGCTGGAACATGCTGCATCCGGCCGAAGCTGCCCGCAAGAGCCACTTCGAGCAATCGATGGAAGGCACCGAAGGCCCGATCGTGGTGTCGACCGACTACATGCGCACCTACGCCGAGCAAGTCCGCGCCTTCGTACCGAAGGGCCGTACTTACAAGGTGCTGGGCACCGACGGTTACGGCCGTTCCGACACCCGCGCCAAGCTGCGCGAATTCTTCGAAGTCGACCGTCACTATGTGACCGTGGCTGCGCTGAAGTCGCTGGCGGACGAAGGCAAGATCAAGCCTTCCGTGGTTGCCGAAGCGATCGCCAAATACGGCATCAATCCGGAAAAACCGAATCCAGTGACCCAATAATTCGGGAATCTGCGGGACCTGAACCATCAGCGAGGCGGCTTGTCATGACATACTGATGTCGGCAGGCCGCCTTCAACATGTGGACACAATTTCCGGCGTGGCATCAGCGCGATGCAACGCACCGGATCCAGAACAAACGGAGCACGAGAGATGAGTCAAATCGAAGTAAAAGTACCGGATATTGGCGATTTCAAGGAAGTCGAAGTCATTGAAGTCCTGGTCAAGGTAGGCGATACCATCAAAGTCGAACAATCCCTGCTGACGGTCGAATCCGACAAGGCCAGCATGGAAATCCCATCCAGCCATGCCGGCGTGGTCAAAGAGATCCGCGTGAAGATCGGCGACAAGGTCGCCGAAGGCTCCGTGGTCGTGATCGTTGACGCCGAAGGCGCGGCTGCTGCACCAGCAGCCGCTCCGGTTGCCGCCGCCGCAGCAGCCCCTGCCGCCGCAACGGCATCCGCGCCGGCCGCTCCGGCACCTGCGGCTGCTCCGGCAGCTTCGGGCGGCTTGCAAGATATCCTCGTCCCCGATATCGGCGATTTCGCCGAAGTCGAAGTGATCGAGCTGCTGGTCAAGGTCGGCGATACCGTCAAGGTCGAGCAATCGCTGCTGACCGTCGAATCCGACAAGGCCAGCATGGAAATCCCGTCGAGCCATGCCGGCGTGATCAAGGAACTGAAAGTCAAGATCGGCGACAAGGTTGCCAAGGGTTCGCTGGTTGCCGTGGTGGAAGCCAGCGGCGGTGGAGCAGCTCCCGCAGCGCCTGCCGCAGCGGCGCCAGCGCCGGCAGCTTCGGCTCCGGTAGCTGCAGCGCCTGCAGCTCCTGCATCGGCGCCGGCCGCTGCTCCTGCCATGGCGGTCGCTGCCGTCACGCCGAGCTCCGTCAACAAGTCGCATGCGTCGCCATCGGTGCGCAAGTACGGCCGCGAACTCGGCGTCGATCTGACCCGCGTGGTCGGCACCGGCCCGAAGAACCGCATCCTGCAGGAAGACATCCAGAAGTTCGTCAAGGCGGCGCTGGCCGGCGCTGGTACGGCGGCTTCCGCTCCGGCCAAGAACGGCAGCGGCGTTGGTCTGGATCTGTTGCCATGGCCATCGCTCGACTTCAGCAAGTTCGGTACGACCGAACTGTTGCCGCTGTCGCGCATCAAGAAGATCAGCGGTCCGAACTTGCATCGCAACTGGGTCATGATCCCGCACGTCACGCAATTCGATGAAGCCGACGTGACCGAGCTGGAAGAATTCCGCAAGACCTCCAACGATGCCTACGCCAAGGCCAAGTCGCCGGTCAAGCTGACCATGCTGGCGTTCGTGATCAAGGCCAGCGTCTCGGCGCTGAAGAAATTCCCGGCGTTCAACTCCTCGCTGGATGCCAAGGGCGAAAACCTGATCCTGAAGCAGTACTACAACATCGGCTTCGCCGCCGACACGCCGAACGGCCTGGTGGTGCCCGTGATCAAGAACGCCGATCAGAAGACCATCGGCCAGATCGCCACTGAAATGGGCGAGCTGTCGGCGCAAGCGCGCGACGGCAAGCTGAAGCCTGCCGACATGCAAGGCGCGACCTTCACCATTTCGTCGTTGGGCGGCATTGGCGGCACGGCCTTCACGCCGATCATCAATGCACCTGAAGTGGCGATCCTGGGCTTGTCCAAGTCGATCATCAAACCGGTCTGGGACGGCAAGCAATTCGCGCCGCGCCTGATGCTGCCGACTTCGCTGTCCTATGACCACCGCGTGGTCGACGGCGCAATGGGTGCGCGCTTCTCGGCCTATCTGGCCGAAGTGCTGGGCGATTTGCGCAAGTCGCTGCTGTAATTGTTGCCGTTGCGCCGCGCTGATGAAAATCAGTGCGGTGCTTTAGCTTCAGGCACAAACAAAGCGGCGTCGCGCATCCATTCGTGAATGAGACAGCGCAGCGCAAACAAGCGAACAACAGAATTTACGGAGTAAAGACATGAGTCTGAGCGAAGTCAAAGTCCCCGATATCGGCGATTTCAAGGAAGTGGAAGTAATCGAATTGCTGGTCAAGGTTGGCGACACGATCAAGGTCGAGCAATCGCTGATCACCGTCGAGTCCGACAAGGCCAGCATGGAAATCCCGTCCAGCACGGCTGGCGTGGTGAAAGAATTGAAAGTCAAGGTAGGCGACAAGGTTGCCGAAGGTTCCGTGCTGTTGCTGGTGGAAGCCAGCGGTGATGCGGCGGCTGCACCTGCGCCTGCTGCCGCACCGGCCCCAGCTGCGGCTGCGCCGGCAGCAGCGCCCGCCGCCCCGGCAGCACCTGCTCCGGTTGCCGCCACCTTCGGCGGCTCAGCCGACATCGAATGCGACATGATGGTCCTCGGCGCCGGTCCCGGCGGCTATTCCGCTGCGTTCCGCGCCGCCGACCTGGGCATGAACACCGTGCTGGTCGAGCGCTATTCGACTCTCGGCGGCGTGTGCCTGAACGTCGGTTGTATTCCATCCAAGGCGCTGCTGCACGTTGCAGCCGTCATCGATGAAACAGCCGCGATGGCCTCGCATGGCGTGACCTTCGCCAAGCCGGAAATCGACATCGACAAGCTGCGCGCCTACAAGGAAAAAGTCATCGGCACCATGACCGGCGGTCTGGCCGGCATGGCCAAGGCGCGCAAGGTCAACGTCGTGCAAGGCGTCGGCCAGTTCGTCGGCGCCAATCACATCGAAGTGACCGCAGCCGACGGCAGCAAGAAGACCGTCAAGTTCAAGCAAGCCATCATCGCCGCCGGTTCGTCGGTGGTGAACCTGCCGTTCGTACCGCAGGATCCACGCATTGTCGACTCGACCGGCGCGCTGGAACTGCGTCAGGTGCCGAAGCGCATGCTGGTCATCGGCGGCGGCATCATCGGCCTGGAAATGGCCACCGTGTATTCCACGCTGGGCGCACGCATCGACGTCGTCGAAATGATGGACGGCCTGATGCAAGGCGCGGATCGCGACATGGTTAAAGTTTGGCAGAAGTTCAACGAAAAGCGTTTCGACAACGTCATGCTGAAGACCAAGACGGTCGGCGTGGAAGCATTGAAGGAAGGCATCAAGGTCACCTTCGAAGCCGCCGAAGCCGGCGCCAAGGCGCCGGAACCGCAAGTGTATGACCTTGTGCTGGTGGCCGTCGGCCGTAGCCCGAACGGCAAGAAGATCGCCGCCGACAAGGCCGGCGTGACCGTCACCGATCGCGGTTTCATTCCAGTCGACAGCCAGATGCGCACCAACGTGCCGCACATCTTCGCCATCGGCGATCTGGTCGGCCAGCCGATGCTGGCGCACAAGGCCGTGCACGAAGCGCACGTTGCCGCCGAAGCCGCAGCCGGCGAGAAGAGCCACTTCGACGCCAGCGTCATTCCTTCGGTGGCTTACACCGATCCGGAAGTGGCATGGGTCGGCATCACCGAAGACGAAGCCAAGGCCAAGGGCATCAAGCTGGAGAAGGGCCACTTCCCGTGGGCCGCATCCGGTCGCGCCGTTGCCAACGGCCGCTCGGAAGGTTTCACCAAACTGCTGTTCGACGCTGAGACCCATCGCATCGTCGGCGGGGGCATCGTCGGCACGCACGCCGGCGACATGATTGGTGAAATCGCACTGGCGATCGAAATGGGTGCTGATGCCGTCGACATCGGCAAGACCATCCATCCTCACCCGACGCTGGGCGAATCGATCGGCATGGCGGCGGAAGTCTACAAGGGCGTTTGCACCGACTTGCCGCCGATGCGCAAGAAGTAATCCGAGTAATTCGCACGCCGGGCACTACCGGCAAGCGGAAGGAAAAACGGCTGACATCGCAAGATGCCAGCCGTTTTTGATTGCCTGCGCTATTCAGTTCCGAGCGAGCTGATCGGCATCAGCCGTTGATAATGCGCATGCCTTCCTCGGTATAACGCGGGCCGGCGGCGGCATCGACTGGGAACAGCCGGTTCAGTTCTTCCAGGTGCGACGCCGTCAGCGCGACTGCCAGCGCGCCGCTATTTTCCTCCAGATAGGTGCGGCGCTTGGTGCCGGGAATCGGCACGATATGCTCGCCTTGCGCCAGCACCCAAGCCAACGCCAGTTGCGACGGTGAGCATTCGTAACGCGTTGCGAGCTCTTTCACCTTCTCCACCAAAAGCAGGTTCTTCGCAAAGTTTTCGCCTTGGAAGCGCGGATTGTGGCGACGGTAATCGTCTGCTTCGAACTGGTCCGGACGGGTAATGGCGCCGGTCAGGAAGCCGCGTCCCAGCGGGCTGTACGGCACAAAACCGATGCCGAGCTTGTTGCACGTTGCCAGCACGCCTTGCTCCGGATCGCGTGTCCAGAGCGAGTATTCGCTTTGCAGCGCGGTGATCTTGTGAACCTTGCTGGCGCGCTCCAGCGTCTGCGACGATGCTTCCGACAAACCGATGTGACGGATCTTGCCGGCCTTGACCAGATCGGCCAGCGCGCCCACGGTCTCTTCGATCGGTGTGCTCTGATCGATGCGATGCTGGTAATACAGGTCGATGGTCTCGACGCCCAGGCGTTTCAGGCTGCCTTCGACCGAAGTGCGGATGTAATCGGGTTTACCGTTGACGCCGCGCGCCGCCGGATTGGCCGGATCACGCACGATGCCGAATTTGGTCGCAATGAATACCTGGTCGCGCTTGCCTTTGATGGCCTTGGCGATCAGTTCTTCATTGATATGCGGACCATACATGTCGGCCGTATCGAGAAAGCAGATGCCGAGCTCCAGCGCGCGATGGATGGTAGCGATGGATTCGGCATCGTCGCGGTTCGAATAGAAATCGCTCATGCCCATGCAGCCGAGGCCGATGGACGAAACGGTCGGGCCGTCAGCGCCGAGCTTGCGAGTGCCGACTTGCGTTGCCGGTTTTGCTTGTTGAGTTGTTGCGTTCGTTGGGTTTGTTGCTGTGGTCATTGGAAGCGTCCTCGATAGATTGCTGGTGAGTGACGACGACCGGTGGCAGCGCGGCCTCCATGTCCTCATACATCTTGACCTTCATATGCAGGATGGACAGGTTGCTTTGCAGTTCGGCGATCGTCTCTTCCACGGTGCGGGCATGCTGTTGCAGCAATGCTTTCCGTGCAGACACACTTTCCGCCGTATTGCCGGCGCGACGCAGTTCTGCGTAGCGCAGCATGTCGCGGATCGGCAGACCGGTCGAACGCAGCTTGAGCAAGAATCCAATCCAGAGCAGATCTTCTTCGCGGTACAGTCGATGCGTATTGTCCTGGCGCGCGATCGGATCGAGCAGGCCGATCCTTTCGTAATAGCGCAGGGTGTGCACCGACAAACCGGTCTTTGCGGCAGCTTGTTGTATGGTCAGGGAAGTGGTCATGTGAGGCAGTCTAGAAGTTGGAGCGCACTCTAAGTCAAGAGGGGATTTTGACTTATTTCAAGACCATCGGGGGATTTTGCTGAAAGGGCGCTCGCGAGGCCGATACGGATGCGCAAGCGCCCTGTCTTTCCTGCGGGACGATTTAGTCGTCGGCGTTGATGCGGGAGATCAGCGTCTTGAGTACTTCTTCGGCGCGATCGTTTTCAATCTGGCAAGTACCGGCGTTCTCATGTCCGCCGCCGCCGTATTCCAGCATCAAGGCGCCGATGTTGGTCTTGGAGGTGCGGTTGAGGATGGACTTGCCGGTGGCGAACACGGTGTTCTGGTTCTTCAGGCCCCACAAGACGTGGATGGAAATGTTTGTTTGTGGAAACAGTGCGTAGATAATGAAGCGATTCCCGGCAAAAATCACCTCTTCGTTGCGCAAGTCCAGCACCACCAGGTTCTTGTGCACGGTGGCGCAGCGGCGGATCTGTTCCTTGCACTTGTCGGCGTGCTCGAAATACAGCTCGCGGCGCTCCTTGACGTCCGGCGTCGCCATGATTTCTTCGATCGTATGCGTTTTGCACAGCTCGATCAGATCCATCATCAGGTTGTAATTGGAGATGCGGAAGTCGCGGAAGCGGCCCAGGCCGGTGCGCGCATCCATCAGGAAGTTGAGCAGATCCCAGCCTTCCGGATTGAGCACTTCCTGTTCGTTGAAGCGCGCGGCATCGCCCTTGTCGACCGCCGCCATCATGTCGCCCCACGATGCCGGGAAGGCTTTCTCGCCGCCGTAATAGTCATAAACCACGCGCGCAGCCGATGGCGCATCAGGGTGGATCACGTGGTTCTTGCGTTCACCGGTGTGGCGGATGGTTTCGGACAAATGGTGATCGAACGCAATGTGCACGCCGGGCACGAAGGGAAGGTTGGTGGTGATGTCGTTGTCGCTGATGGCGATTTTTCCGTCCTGCATGTCTTTGGGATGCACGAACAGGATTTCATCGATCATGTTCAGATGCCTGAGCAGCACTGCACATACCAAACCATCAAAGTCGCTGCGTGTTACCAAACGGTATTGTTTTGCTTCCGACATCATCGTCCCCTTTATAAATAGAATATTCATTGCGTCCCGGCGCCATGGCGCCCCCCGGCAGGCTCTGGAACAGTGGTTAATCATACAACCCAAATTTGGACATGAATAGCAGAAAAATGCGCGGCCGTCGTCGCCCCGCGACGAGCCCCGCGCCAGCAAAGTTTCGGCGGCTGTGCAAAGATAGCGGCTTTCGCCAGAAAGCCGTATGCGACCGTCTCCCGCAAGATGCACGCTGCATCTCCGACAGGGGGCGGCCCCATCCGGCTTTCCCCATCTGCAACTCAGGAGAAGTGAATGAGTCACCATTTTGATCCCGCCCCCATCGCCGCAAAATTCGGCATCCCGGCAGCCGATCTCGGCATCGAACTGATCAGCCATGTACTGGACGGCGTCGAGTATGAAAACGTGCTGCTGTTCAACAACAAAAACACAGTGCCGGTGGCCGGCGTGATTTCCATTCCCAACTATTTCGGCATCAGCCAGAAGGCGCTGGAAGTCACCGCGACCATCATCGGCCTGGGCCCGCATCAGGCAATCCTGGTCGGCGACGTCTACGGCAAAACCGTACGTCCGACCACGCCCGATGAAGGCGTCGCCGCCATCGTCCCGCTGAAGAAGGAGCGTGCCGAACTGCGCAAGCGCATGAATGCGGTGCTCGACGCATTCAAAGGCCAGGACAAGGTCAAGCTGAACGGCAAGCTCGGCGCCAGCGGCTTCTGCTTCGGCGGCACCGCCGCGCTGGAACTGGCGCGCTCGGGCGCTGCCTTGCAGGCGTTCGTTTCGGTGCATGGCGCGCTCGACACGCCAAATCCGGAAGATGCAAAAAACATCAAGGGCGCCATCCTGGTGCTGCACGGCGTGCAGGATCCGTCGGTGCCGCGCGATCAGGTCAACGCCTTCATCGATGAGGTCAGCGCCGCCAACCTGGATTGGCAACTGGTCAACTATGGCCAGGCCGGCCATTCATTCACCGATCCTGATGCCAAGAATCCGGGCTTTTTCTATCACCAGAAAACGGCTGAGCGCGCATCGGTCGCGTTGAAGAACTTCTTCGCTGAAAAGCTCGCCTGATCCGATTCAGGGCAGACAATAAAAAACGGCCGGCATCGCAAGACGCCGGCCGTTTTCCTTGAGCGAGAAGAATTACTCTTTCACCGCTCCGGTCATGCCCGATACGTAATATTCCACGAAGAAGGAATACACCACCGCCACCGGCAACGACCCCAGCAGTGCGCCCGCCATCAGCGCGCCCCAGTGATACACGTCGCCATCGACCAGCTCGGTCACGATCCCCACCGGCACCGTCTTTACTTCCGAGGAAGAGATGAAGGTCAGCGCGTAGATGAACTCGTTCCACGACAGCGTGAAGGCGAAGATGCCGGCCGAAATCAGACCAGGGACCGCCAGCGGCAGGATGATCTTGATCAGGATTTCCCAACGCGTGGCGCCGTCGATCAGTGCGCATTCTTCCAGCTCATACGGAATCGAGCGGAAGTAGCCCATCAGCAGCCAGGTGCAGAACGGAATCAGGAAGGTCGGATACGTCAGGATCAGCGCCCAGCGCGTATCGAACAGGCCCAGCTTGAACACGATTGCCGCCAGCGGGATGAACAGGATCGATGGCGGAATCAGGTACGCCAGGAAGATGCCCAGGCCGACTTGCTTGGAACCCTGGAAGCGCAGGCGTTCGATGGCATACGCCGCGAACACGCTGGCCGCCAGCGAGGCGAAGGTCGACACCACCGACACGATGACCGTGTTCAGCAGCCACGCCGGATACTGGGTTTCAAACAGCAGCTTCTTGAAGTGGGCCAGCGTCGGCGCCACCACCCAGAACGGATTGCCGGTCTGACGCAGCAATTCGTTGTCGGGTTTGAAGGCCGTGATCACCATCCAGTAGAACGGGAACAGCAGCACGAACACGAAGATGCCCAGCGGGATATACGTCGTGATCCAGCGGCGCGGCACCGATTGCAGGAAATCCATGCCTTGCGTTTCCTGCTGCAGGTCTTTTGACTTCTTGCTCATTTGTCACCTCCTTGTTGCCAGCCGCGACGTTGCAGGCCGAAGTACGAAAACATGATGGCTGCGAGCAGGAAAGGAATCATGTAGGTTGCCAGAGCAGCGCCTTCACCCAGCGAACCGCCAGGGATGGCGCGTTGGAACGACAGCGTCGCCATGAGATGCGTTGCATTCAACGGACCGCCGCGTGTGAGCACATAGATCAACTGGAAGTCGGTGAAGGTGAACAGCACCGAGAACGTCATCACCACCGCGATGATCGGCGTCAGCAATGGCAGCGTGACATAGCGGAATTGCTGCCATGGCTTGGCGCCGTCGATCGCCGCCGCTTCATACAGCGAAGGCGAGATGGTCTGCAAGCCGGCCAGCAGCGAGATCGCCACGAACGGAATGCCGCGCCAGACGTTGGCGACCACGGTGGAAATCCGCGCCAGCCAGGGTTCGCCGAGGAAATCGATGTAGTGATCGATCAGGCCCATCTTCACGAGTGCCCAGCTGATCACCGAGAACTGCGAATCGTACATCCACCAGAACGCCAGCGCCGACAAGGCGGTCGGGACGATCCATGGCAGCAGCACGATGGCGCGGAAAAAGGATTTGAGCGGCAGGTTCTTGTTGAGCAGGATCGCCAGCCACAAGCCGAGCACGAACTTCAGGATGCTGGCGGTGATGGTGTAGAACAGCGTGTTGAACAGCGACAGCTGCGCCAGCGAATCGCCCAGCAGGTAGGAATAGTTGTCCAGTCCGATGAAGCTGCCTTCGCCACCGATTTTTGTATCGGTGAAGCCAAGCCAGATTCCCAGTCCGAGCGGGTAAGTAAGAAACACGACAAGCAGTAATACGGCAGGCGCCATGAACAGCATGCCCAGCACATTACGGTTGTTCAGCAGTCGGGATAACATAAGCAGACCTCGGTAAGCGTGATGACTGCGTCCGCACGGCGGCTGCCGGTGCGAACGCATGTTTTGCTCCTTGCTTCGCCTGCTCCGGGCTCATGAATGTCAGGAAGCCGAAGCAGGGTAGAGCAGGTTTTTACGCTTTGTAGAAGCGTTTGGCCCGATCGGCAGCGCGGTCGATTGCTTGCTGCACGGTCTTCGAACCGCTGGCCGCTTCCGCCACCATGTCGACCACCACGTAGTCGGCCATGCAGGCGGCAGACGCCTGGCCCAGCGGACCTTCGTGGCCGTGGTCGATCATCAGGGCAGCCGAATCGCGATACACGGTGGCCTTCGGATCCGACGTCCAGATGGCGTTCTTTTCGTAGGCCTTGAGCGATTGGCTGACGTAGCCGATGGATGCTTCCATCCATGGATTGTATTGCTCGGGTTCGAACATGAACTGCACGAACGCCTTGGCCGCATTCGGGAACTTGGTGTGCTTGAAGATCATCATCTGCGTGATCTGCATCAGTTCCGTCGGCTTGCCGGCAGGGCCGACGGGGAAGTGGGCGTGTTGCGTGTCTTTCGCCATTTCCTGCAACTTCGGATCGGTCGAATTCTTGGCCGCGTAGTACACCGAAATGCCGTTGGCGGTCATGCTGATCTGGCCGTCCAGGTAAGCCTTGTTGTTCGACGGATCTTGCCAGGACAGTGTGCCCGGGATGAAGGTCGCATACAGCTGCTTGGCGTATTCCAGCGCAGCGCGGGTTTCCGGCGAATTGATGGCGACCGCGCCTTTCTTGTCGACCAGCTTGCCGCCATGCGACCACAACAGCCAGTGCGCCCAGTTATTGGCGTCGCCGACGGCTTTGCCGAGTGCGAAACCGACCGGTGTGTTTTTGGCTTTGAGGGCCTGGCACATCTTCAGGAAGCCGGCGGTATCCTTCGGCACGGCGTCGAAGCCGGCTGCCTTCAACTGGCTTTCGCGATACACCAGCGCATTGCCGACCACGCCGACCGGCAGCGCGATCCATTTACCGTCCTTGGTGCCGTATTTGCGGCAGACGTCGTACCAGCCGCCCAGGCGGCTGCCCAGCGATGTCGCCAGGTCGGTCAGGTCGATCAGCTTGGTCGGATATTGTTGCGGGTCATCGAACCAGCTCATCACGATGTCCGGGCCGGAGCCGACGTTGGCGGCAACCGCGGCCTTCGGACGCAGGTCTTCCCAGCCTTCGCTGTCGGTGCGCACGGCGACGCCGGTCTTCTCGGTGAATTTCTTCACGTTTGCATTCCACAAGTCTTCATCGCCCTGGACGAAACGCTTCCAGCGCAGCACGCGCAGCGTGGCGCCTTTTTCGATGTCGAACTTCAGGCCGGCGCCGGTGGCGGCAGGCGCGGCTGGTGCGGCGAATGCATTGGTGGTGGCTACTGTCGATGCCGCAGCGACGGATGCGCTGGCGGCCAGGAAATTACGTCTGGTCAGCTTAGTCATGTCTCCTACTCCTTCTCTTCTGATGAAAGTGAATGGGCCCAGGTTTTAAGGCTTTTTATTTTTACTTGCTGTACTACAGGGACTGCTTTGTTAAAAGTATTGCGAATAACGACGATCAACATCCTCAGTCGCGCGCCAATGTCTTGCCGCTATCGGCGTCGAACAAATGGGTGCTGCCGTGTTCCGGCACCAGCGTGATGGTGTCTCCGGCCGAGAAGTCGTGACGTTCGCGGAAGATCGATGTCAGGCTGGTGTCGCTGAAGCGTGCATACACTTCGGTATCGGCGCCGGTTGGTTCGACCACGACGACCTTGGTGTTCATGCCGCTGCCGGCCGGACCGATGCTCAGATGCTCGGGACGCACGCCGTAGACTACGCGCTGGCCGTCGACGCCGTCCAGGCCGCGATGCGCATATGGAGCAGGCAGGCGCGTGCCGTCGGCGAATTCGACTTCAGCCTTGTCGGCATTGCGACGCAAGGTGGCGGGGATGAAGTTCATCGCCGGCGAGCCGATGAAGCCGGCCACGAAGATGTTGGCAGGGCGGTCGTACAGTTCGAGCGGACGGCCGCGCTGTTCCACCAGGCCGTCGCGCATGACGACGATCTGGTCGGCCATGGTCATCGCCTCGATCTGATCGTGGGTGACGTAGACCGAAGTGGTCTTCAGGCGCTGGTGCAGTTCCTTGATCTCGGTGCGCATCTGCACGCGCAGCTTGGCGTCGAGGTTGGACAGCGGTTCATCGAACAGGAACACCTGCGGATCGCGCACGATCGCGCGGCCCATCGCCACACGCTGGCGCTGGCCGCCGGAGAGCTGGCGCGGATAACGTTCCAGCAGCGTGGTCAGGCCGAGGATTTCGGCGGCCTTCTTGACCTGCTGCTGGATGAATGACTTGTCCTTCTTGGCCAGCATCAGCGAGAACGCCATGTTGTCGTTGACCGTCATGTGCGGATACAAGGCGTAGTTCTGGAACACCATGGCGATGTCGCGGTCCTTGGGCTGGACGTTGTTGACGACGGTGCCGCCGATGGAGATTTCGCCTTCGGTGATTTCCTCGAGGCCTGCCAGCATGCGCAACAGCGTCGACTTGCCGCAGCCGGAAGGGCCCACGAGCACTGCGAACTCGCCGTCGGCGATGTCGATGTCGACACCGCGGATAACCTGGGTGCTGCCGAATTGTTTCTTGATGCCGCGAATCTGTACTGATGCCATGCCTTGCTCCTCGTCTATATCCTCGTTTTTGTGTCTGCGATAAACCCTTTCTTGGAGGGCTTCGCACATTTAGAGCCACTAACAAAACGCCGCTGGCGGCGTTGCTTCTCCTAGCCGTACTTTCGTACTCTTCGTCGGCGCGCCTTGCCACCGACATTTTGTTAGCGGCTCTTGCTTCTGATACCTGCGCCGTTTTGGTTTTTATGGTTTTCGGCGGTACTGAGAGATACAAAATGACAGCCACTATCGCTACGTCGGTAACGCCATGACAGTGGACATAGTTACATCGTCGTTCTTCGTACCTCTCTGCGTTGCCCGGGCTGCTGCTCTGCTACGGATTGCTGTGAGATGCCGTGCTGCGTCTGCTGTTGTTGCCGTTACGGTTGCGGACGCAGTCGGTGCTCGTTAGTATTGTTGTCTCTGCTTTTGTTTTACTTCTTCCGGCCTTCCACCACCACATACGACGGGCGTCCATTGCGGTCCCAGTCGATCAGGTTCTGCGCTGCCTTGCGACGCAGTTCCTTGGCGGCGACTTCGGAATAGAAGGCGGCGTGCGGCGACAATAGCACACGTTTGTGCTGGACAATAGCGGAACTTGTCTCCGGTGGTTCGACCGGCAGGACGTCCAGTCCGGCGCCCTTCAGATTGGTGTCGAGCGCCTTCAGCAAGTCATCGATATTGACCAGTCCGCCGCGTGCCGAATTGACCAGGAAGCTGTCCTGTTGCATCAGTTTCAACACCGACGAATCGATCATGCCGCGGGTTTCGTCGTTGAGCGGCGTATGCAACGACACCACATGCGCCTGCCTGAACAATTCTTCCTTGCCGACGCGTTCCACATAGGCCGGGAAGTCGCCGTCGATGATGTGCGGATCGTAAGCGATCACGCGCTTGAACAGGTTGCGGCTGATATGCGCCATGCGCTTGCCGATGCGGCCGAGACCGACGATGCCGATGGTCATTTCGGAACAGCGCTGGATCTTGCCGGCAGTGGTGTAATGCCATTGGCCGGACTTGACGTCGCGGTCGTAGCCGGTGATGTTGCGGATCAGGTCGAGCGCCATCGCCAGTGCATGCGTGGAGACTTCGCCGACGCCGTAGTCGGGCGAGTTGCCGACCCAGACGCCGTGTTTGGCGGCGTCGTCGGTATTGATGGTGTCGAAGCCAGCGCCGTAGCGGCTGGCGATGCGGATCTCGGGACGTGCGGCAAACACCTTGGCATTGACGGGCGCATATTGAACCAGCAAACCTTCGCAGCCTTCGGCGGCCTTGATGACCTCGTCTTCGGTGCGGCATTGCGCCGTCACCACTTCGACGCCGGCGTCGCGATACAGCGCCAGCTCAAGATCAACATCGGGGAAATCGTAATCGGTAATCAATACTTTCATTGCTTCATGTCTCCATATGTCGCAGTCAAAACAGGCGGAAGTTCATTTTTTTCGGTCATCGCTCCCTTAAGGGGAGTGCGCCTGATACTTCCGCCGGCTTGTTTGTTGAAAAATCAATTCAGATTCTTGCCTGTGCCGTCAGTGGTTATCCTTGGGAATGCCGGAGCCGCTCTTGCCGACCAGGAAATCGAGGTCGGCGCCAAGATTGGCCTGTTGCACATGATCCACGTAAAGCTTGACCCAGCCACGATCCGCAGGTGCTTTCGGCGCTTGCCACAAGGCCCGGCGGCGTGCCAGTTCTTCGTCGCTGACATGCAGGTGCAGCTTGCGCGCGTCGACGTCGAGCTCGACCAGGTCGCCGTCCTGCACCAGCGCCAGCGGACCGCCCGCGGCGGCTTCCGGCGTCACGTGCAAGACCACGGTGCCATAAGCGGTGCCGCTCATGCGCGCATCGGACACGCGCACCATGTCGGTAATGCCTTTGCGCAGCACCTTCGGCGGCAGCGGCATGTTGCCCGCTTCGCCCATGCCGGGATAACCCTTGGGACCGCAATTCTTGAGCACCAGCACGCAGTTCTCGTCGACGTCCAGATTCTCGTCGTCGATCCGCTTGTGCAGGTCGTCGCTGTTCTCGAACACCACGGCGCGGCCGGTGTGTTTCAGCAAGGACGGCGTCGCGGCCGATGGCTTGATCACCGCGCCGTCCGGGCACAGGTTGCCGTGCAGGATGGCGATGCCGGCGGCCGCCTTGAACGGTGTGTCGAAGGCGTGGATGACGTCGCGGTTCCAGTTCGGCGCGTCCTTGCAGTTGTCCCACAGGGTCTGGCCGTTGGCCGACAGGGCGCTCTTGTCGATGACGCTCTCAAGCTCGCGGATCACCGAGGGCAGGCCGCCTGCGTAGTAGAAATCTTCCATCAGGTATTTGCCCGACGGTTGCAGGTTGACCAGGCACGGCAGCTTCTGGCCGATCTTGTCCCACTCTTCCAGCTTGAGGTCGACGCCGATGCGGCCGGCGATCGCCAGCAAGTGGATCACGGCGTTGGTCGAGCCGCCGATGCCGGCGTTGACGCGGATGGCGTTTTCGAATGCGGCCTTGGTCAGGATCCTGGACATGATCAGGTCTTCCTTGACCATCTCGACGATACGGCGACCGGAGTTGCGCGCCAGCACGTTGCGGCGCGCATCAACGGCCGGAATCGCCGCGTTCCCCGGCAGGCTCATGCCCAGCGCTTCCACCATGCTGGCCATGGTCGAGGCCGTGCCCATGGTCATGCAGTGGCCGTGCGAACGGTGCATGCAGCTTTCGGCTTCGAAGAATTCTTCCTGCGACATCTGGCCGGCACGCACTTCTTCCGACATCTGCCATACGCCGGTGCCGGAACCAAGTTCGCCGCCACGGTATTTGCCGGACAGCATCGGGCCGCCGGAGATGCCGATGGTCGGCAGGTCAACCGACGACGCGCCCATCAGCAGCGCAGGCGTGGTCTTGTCGCAACCCATCAGCAGCACCACGCCGTCGAGCGGATTGGCGCGGATGGATTCTTCGACGTCCATGCTGGCGAGATTGCGGAACAGCATCGCAGTCGGACGCATCAGCGTTTCGCCGAGCGACATTACCGGGAACTCCAGCGGGAAACCGCCGGCTTCCCAGATGCCGATCTTGACCTGTTCGGCCAGCGCGCGGAAGTGCGAATTGCAGGGTGTCAGTTCAGAGTAGGTATTGCAGATGCCGATGACCGGACGGCCATCAAATTGATCGTGCGGAATGCCGCGGTTCTTCACCCAGGAACGGTAGATGAATCCATCGCGGTCTTGCCGGCCGAACCATGCCTGGCTGCGGCGTGTGAATGTCTTGGTGTCGCTCATGTTCTTTCCTTTTTCCTTATGGCGCGCCTGGTCGTGAAGGCGCCAAGAATGCTGTCTGTATCGGATGGCTGTCGGAAGGATCAGTGGCGAATATTGCTTTGGTCGAAAAAGTAGCGGGAGAAATCCATCAGGTGATACGCCAGCATGGCGTCGCCGTTGCCGGCATGGCCGAGATGACAGAGATAGCGGGAGGTTGACGCAGCGCAGGCGCCGGATTGCACACGCGCGGAAACGGAAAAGGACGCCGCTGCCAGGCCGCGCATGCGCGGCTGCGGAACGATGGAATTACACCCCCGGCTAGCTAAGTTCTTCAATGCCTGTCTCCAGTGCTGCGGTATGGTCCGCCGGCAGTTTCTGCTCTTGTATTTTTATGCGTGCAAACCGCTGGTGAAAATGTATTCAGCAACGGCCTGCGTCGTCAAGATGCCAGCGAGTCTATTTCAGCATCCGGACTTTGGTCAAGTGGTAATACCAGATTTGTCATACATCTTTTCATCGGCGTCTTACGCATGTTTTCGTTCATGCCTCCATGATGCCCAATGGTGCGTTGCGGCGTAGATGAATTATTTTCGTGCATGCTTTTCGGCCTTGACAGTGAGGGGGTGATATGAAATTCTTTTCTCGTTCTGGTAAGACCACATGACCGCTTGACAAGATTTTGTCAGGAAACAAAAGCAAGGAAAAAATAAAGAAAATACCAGCACGGAGAGAGGGATAAGCCGACACAGATCGCGCTGCATGGTTCATCGACGGATTTGCAATGAATCCGTACGCAACAGGCGAAACTGCCTGCTTTTACCATCTAACGGAGGAGAGACAATGATGGGAATACGTAGAAATCTGTTGAAGACAGTCATCGCCGCAGCCGCGGTTTTAAGCTTTGGTGCTGCACATGCGGCATGGCCGGATCGGCCGGTGACGCTGGTCGTGCCGTGGGGCGCAGGCGGCGGCACCGACGCCACTGCACGTATCATCGGCGCGTTGCTGGAAAAAGAACTGGGCCAGCCCGTCAACGTCGTCAACCGCACCGGCGGCAACGGCGTGGTGGGTCATCAAGCCATCGCGGGCGCCGCCCCGGACGGCTACACCATCGGCCTGGCCACGGTGGAGATCGCCATGATGCACCATCAGGGCCTGACCCAGCTGAGCTACAAGAATTACACGCCGATCGCGCTCATGAATTTCGATCCGGCCGCGCTCACCGTCAGCGCCGAATCGCCGTACAAAACTTTCGACGACCTGCTCAAGGCAGTCAAGGCCAATCCCGGCAAGCTCAAGGCCTCCGGTACCGGCCAGGGCGGCATCTGGCATCTCGGCCTGGCCGGCATGCTGAGCGACCTCAAGCTGGAGCCGACCGCAGTGCGCTTCGTGCCGTCCAACGGCGCCGCGCCGGCGATGGTTGATCTGGCCGCGGGCGGTGTCGACATCGTCGCCGCTTCGCTGCCGGAAGCACGTTCCCTGATCGATGCCGGCAAGGCGCGTCCGCTGGTGATCATGGCCAACGCACCGGCCGCACTGTATCCCAAGGTGCCGACGCTGAAGAGCCTGACCGGAAGCAACTGGACCATCGGCGCCTGGCGCGGCATCGTCGCGCCCAGGAACCTGCCTGCCGATATCCAGACCAGGTTGGCCGGACACCTGCAGAAAATCTACAACAGCAAGGAGTACAAGGACTTCATGGGTGGACGCGGCTTCGGCACGATGTATGCCGACTCGGCCGAGTTCGGCAAGTTCATGGAGAAAAGCGACAGCGACATGGGGCAGATCCTGAAGACCCTGGGCATGGCGAAGTAGCCAGCTTGCGGACGGTCCCGGTTGACCGTCCGCGCGTATATTTTTTCGCGCGGTTTCACATCACGTCACGTGGCATGTGACGAAGATGAGGAGCCATGATTGAATCCGCCGTACCTCCGAACTCTGCTGCCATGAAAATCAACGATACCGTTTCCGGAATCCTGCTGGCGATATTCGCCGCCGCGATTTACGTCTACTCGGCGAACCTGCCCACGATGGCCCAGCAGATCGGGCCGGGCCTGTTCCCTCAAGCGCTGGCCGTAGCCTTCCTGATCTGCGCGATCCTGCTCATGGTCAAGGGCGTGCGCGAAAGACGCGCTTCCGGCGAAAGCTGGGTCAGCCTGCCCGAATGGGCCGGCGAGCGGCGCGCCGTGTTCGCCTATGCGCTGGTGCTGTTGTCGCTGGTGTTTTACATCTATGCCTCCGAGCCCCTGGGCTTCCTGCCGACGGCGACCATCCTGCTGCTATCCCTGTTCGCAACCTTCGGCGCACGCCTGGTGGTTGCGCTGCCGGTCGCCCTCGCCAGTGCGCTGGGCATCCACTACATCTTCTACAAACTGCTGAAGGTCCCGCTGCCGTGGGGTCTTCTCAAGTCCGTGGCCTGGTAAAGGAGCGACCATGCTTGCCAATATCTATACCGCCTTCGGGCTGGTGTTTGACCCTTACGTCCTGGCGGTGATTCTCGGTTCGTCCATGTTCGGACTGTTCATGGGCGCGATTCCCGGCCTCAGCGCCACCATGGCCGTGGCCTTGCTGGTCCCGGTGACTTTCTTCATGCCCCCCGTGCCGGCGGTGGCGGCGATGGTATCGGCCACGGCGATGGCGATTTTCTCGGGCGATATCCCCGGCTGTCTGTTGCGGATTCCGGGCACGCCGTCATCGGCGGCCTATACCGATGAAGCCTATGCCATGACGAAAAAGGGGCAGGGCGAAATCGCGCTCGGCGCCAGCCTGGTGTTCTCGGCGGTGGGCGGTTTGTTCGGCACCTTCGTACTGATCCTGGCCGCGCCGGTACTGGCGGAGCTGGCGCTGAAGTTTTCTTCGTTCGAATACTTCTGGCTGGTGCTGATGGGCCTGACTTGCGCGATTTTCATTGCGTCGGACAATGCGCTCAAAGGTTTCGTCTCGCTGTTCATCGGCATGTTCATCGCCTCCATCGGCATGGGCAATCCGGCCGGCGTGCCGCGCTTCACGTTCGACAACGCCGACTTGCTGAGCGGCGTGTCGCTGGTGCCGCTGATGGTCGGCATGTTTGCGATGTCCGAGGTGCTGCGCTATGCGGTTTCCAAAGACCAGGCGATGACCATCCCGGACGGCAAGGTCGGCAACGTCTTCAAGGGCATGTGGGCATTGACGGTGAAATATCCGAAGTCGATCCTGCGCGGCAGCGTGCTCGGCACGCTGGTCGGCATCTTGCCCGGTGCGGGCGCCGACATCGCGGCCTGGATGTCGTATGCGATGAGCAAGAAGATGTCGAAGGAGCCGGCGAAGTTCGGCACCGGCCACCCGGAAGGCATCGTCGAGTCGGGCGCCGCCAACAACTCGGCGCTGGCCGGCGCGTGGATTCCGGCGCTGGTGTTCGGCATCCCGGGCGACTCGATCACCGCCATCGTGATCGGCGTGCTGTACATGAAGAATCTGAACCCCGGTCCGATGATCTTCGTCGAAAATCCGGTCTCGATGTATGCGATCTTCATCGTCTTCATCCTCGCCAACCTGCTGATGCTGCCGCTGGGCTACTGGTGCATCAAGGTGTCCAAGCGCATACTCGGGGTTCCTCGTAATCTGCTGATGCCGTTGATCCTGTTGTTCTGCATCGTCGGTTCGTATGCCACCAACAACAGCGTGTCCGACGTCGGCATCATGCTGGTGTTCGGCCTGCTGGCTTACCTGATGGAAGAGAACGGTTTTCCGGTCGCGCCGGCGGTGCTGGGCGTGGTGCTGGGCGGCATGCTGGAAGAACATTTCGTCACCTCGATGATCAAGGCCGATGGTGAATTCCTTGCCTTCTTCAACCGGCCCATCGCCGGTACCTTGGGCGTGGTGACGATATTGCTGTGGCTGTTGCCGCTGGTCATGCGCGGTTTGCGCAAGAAGCCGGTAATCGCATGAGATTTTTATAACGAAAGGATGGTTTGCAACATGGCTGCACCCGAACGTTTTTCCGCCGTCGAACTCAAGCAGTTCTCCACCCAACTGCTGCAAAAGGCCGGCCTGCCGCTGGAGCCTGCCGCTTCGGTGGCGAGTACGCTGGTCGACGGCGACCTGCTGGGCCACGATACCCATGGCCTGGCTTTGCTGGCGCCGTACGTGAAAGAAATCGAGAAGGGCGGGATGACCACTTCCGGCGAACCGGAGGTGGTGTCCGACCGTCCCGCCGCGCTGGTGTGGGACGGCCGTCGCCTGCCCGGACCGTGGCTGGTGCACAAGGGCATTGATGCGCTGATTCCGCGCGCGCGCGAGCTCGGTACGGCATCGCTGGCGATTCATCACAGCCATCACATCGCCTGCCTCGCGGCATACCTGCTGCGCGCGACCGAAGAAGGTTTCCTGATGGTGTTGTCGAGTTCCGATCCGGCGGTGCACAGCGTGGCGCCGTTCGGCGGCACGCGCGCGGTGTTCACGCCGAATCCCATCGCCGCCGGTATTCCGACTTCGGGTACGCCGTTCCTGGTCGATATTTCCGCCTCGATCACTACCAACGGCATGAGCAATCGCCTGCACAAGGCCGGCCAGCAATTTGAAGAAGAATGGCTGCTCGATGCACAAGGCAACGCCAGCCGTGATCCCGCCGTGTTCGCCGCCGATCCGCCGGGTACGATTTTGCCGCTGGGCGGTTTGTCGGCCGGTCACAAGGGGTTCGGCCTGGCGGTGCTGATCGAAGCGCTGACCGGCGGCCTGTCCGGCTTCGGCCGCGCCGATCCGCCGGCTGGCTGGGGCGCCACCGTGTTCATGAGTTTGTATGATCCCGCGGCGTTCGGCGGCGAGGCGGCGTTCAAGCGGCAAATGGATCACATCGCCGAAGCCTGCCGCAACAATCCACCGCGACCCGGCGTGGAAAAAGTGCGCATGCCCGGCGACCGCGGCATGGCGCGCCGTGCGCAGCAGCTGGAGCAGGGGGTTGCGCTGCATCCGACGATTGCACCCGGATTGCGCGAGGCTGCACAGCAATATGGTCTGAGTTTCCCGGCAGCGCTGGGCTGATTGCTCTACATCACCCTTCATCGCCCGTTGCTGCGTTGGCGGCGGCGGGCGGCAAGCTGGTCATTCGCTTGTGGTGAGATACAATCCGGCGCCAAGATTAAGAATTTTTCATCGGACCTCCTTATGCCAATTGAAGCGATCGAACCGCAACGACTGTACCGCCAGATCAGCGACCAGCTGCGCAAGCTGATTGTCGACGGCGAATTCCCGGTCGGTTCGCGCTTGCCGTCGGAGCGTGATTTGTCGGTGCAGCTCGGCGTAAGCCGGCCGTCGCTGCGCGAAGCCCTGATCGCGCTGGAAGTCGAAGGCTACATCGAAGTCCACATGGGCTCCGGCATCTATGTCTGCCCGCCGTCGCCGGCGCCGGAAGGCGAGATCGACCTGTCCACGCAGGAGGGACCGCTGGAGCTGATCCGTGCGCGCGCCATGCTGGAAGGCGAAGTCGCCTATGCCGCCGCCAAGAATGGCAAGAAGGCGCAGATCGACGCGATCGAAGAAGCGTTTCAGCAAATGATCGAAAACACCAGCGCCGGCGCCAATCCGCTCGAAGCGGATCGCCTGTTCCACATTCGCGTGGCCGAAGCGACCGGCAACAGTGTGCTGGTCGGGCTGGTGACGCAATTGTTCGATGCCCGTCTGGGACCGCTGTTCGATCGCCTGCACAGCCACTTCGATACCATCGAGGTATGGAACGACGCGATCGAAGAACATTCGCGCGTGATGAAAGCCCTGCGCGCCCGCGATCCGGAAATGGCGCGGCAGGCGATGCGGCGTCACATGGATATCGCGTTCAAGCGCTACAGCGCCAGTCTGGTAGGGCAGGCCGCACAGATCAAGAAGAAAAAAGCCGGACCGGTGAAAGAAATCGGCATCGTCAAACCGGACGCGAAGAAGGCTGCGCTCAAGAGCACTCCGGTCAAACGCATAACCAAACCGGCTGCCGTAAAGAAAACGCCGGCGCCGAAAGCCGCAGTCAAACGCGCACCGGCCCCGGCCAAACGTCGCAGCGCACGCGCCTGAGGCAAGCTATCCCAGCTTGTCGTGGGACAGCTTGAAGTCATCCAGGCAGCGGACATCATGATGAAGAGTTCCGGCGCGGCGCGCGGGCGTGTGGTCCATGCGCTTCGCCTCCGCTAGTTGAAGTAAGCCCTGGCCATTTCAAAGCGCGGTGCGAAATACGGATTGTCCATCCGCGAGATATGCACCTTGCCGTTACCCGATGGCGCATGCACGAAACGCCCGTCGCCGATGTAGATGCCGACATGCGAGAACGGCCGGTTGAGGGTGTTGAAGAACACCAGATCGCCGGGACGCAGATTGGATTTGTCGATCTGGCGTCCCTGGCGCGCCATGTCGGCCGCGCTGCCGGACAGCTTGAGGCCGGCGGCGCGGTTGAATATGTACGACACCATGCCGCTGCAATCGAAGCCGGCGTCCGGATTCTTGCCGCCGAAGCGATAACCGGTGCCGATCATGTCCAGCGCATAAATCGCTATCTCGCTGCCATGTTCGGTGGCGGCTTCGGAACGGATGTCGGTCGGCGTCGGTGTAGACGTCGGTTTCGAGGCTTCCGGCGCACGCATCGGCGCACTGCCGCAGGCCGTCAGGAGGACGGCGATGCAGCAGGCGGCGAGCGCATGCAATGGATTTGATAACTGAAGGCTACGCATTGCTGCCGCCCCCGGATCAATGACCCAGTTTCACCAGCACGCCTTCCAGCATGGTCAGCATCTGGTCGATTTCATCCTTGGTCACGTTCAGCGACGGCATGAAGCGGATCAGGTTCGGACGCGGCGAGTTGAGCAGCAGGCCGACCGGATTCAGGTCGCGCGCGGCTTCGACGATTTGCGGACCGATGTCCTTGCCCAGCTTCAGCGCGCGCAGCAAGCCTTCGCCGCGTTCGCCTTCGAAACCGTGCTTGTCCGACAGCTTGATCAGTTCTGCGCTGAGGTAAGCGCCGGTAGCCTTGACCGCAGGCAGGAAATCGGGCTTGAGCAATTCCTTGATCACGGCGGCGCCGACCGCAGTCATCAGCGGATTGCCGTTGTAGGTGCCGCCTTGTTCGCCGGCTTCGAAACAGGCGATTTCTTCGCGCGCCAGCAGGGCTGCCAGCGGCACGCCGCCGCCGATGCCTTTGCCCAGCGTCATGATGTCCGGTTCGATGCCCGACAGTTGATAGCCGAACAGTTCACCGGTGCGGCCGACGCCGGTCTGCACTTCATCGACGATGAGCAGCAGGTTGGCGTTCTTGGTCAGGCGGCGCAGGCCTTGCATGAATTCGCGCGTGGCCGGAATCACGCCGCCTTCGCCCTGCACCGGTTCCAGCATGACGGCCACGGTCTTCTTGCTGATCAGGCGCTCGACGCTGGCCAGGTCGTTCAGTTCGGCCTTCGGGAAGCCCGGTACTTGCGGCGCGAACATGGTGTCCCAGCCCGGCTTGCCGCTGGCCGACATGGTCGCGATGGTGCGGCCGTGGAAGCTGTGGTTGAAGGTGATGATTTCGAAGCGGTCTTCGCCGGCGCTGTTCTTGTTGAGCTTGCCCCATTTGCGGGCCAGCTTGAATGCGCCTTCATTGGCTTCGGCGCCGCTGTTGGTGAAGAACACGCGATCGAAAACGGAGTTCTCGGTCAGCAGGTTGGCCAACTCGATCGACGGCGCATTGTAGAAAGCCGGCGACGGGTTGATCAGTTTCTTGCCCTGTGCGACCAGCGCATCGGAGATGCATTGCGGCGCGTGACCCAGCGCGTTGACGGCCCAGCCTTGCAGATAGTCGAGGTAGCGCTTGCCGGTGTGATCGGTCATCCACATGCCGCTGCCTTCGGTGAAAACGATTTCAGGGCGGTTAGTGACATACATCAGCTTGTTGATGGCGAACTCGTTGAATTCCATGGAGTGACTCCTGCTAAGGATGTGTGAAAAATGTGAAAGGCGGCGGTAACCGAACTGTAATTAAATCAAGCAACGCGGCCACGAAAAAAACGATAAAAAAAAGCCACAGGGATTGCCTGTGGCTTCGTGACCAGGATTAACTCACGCGCACGGCAAACCTCGTTGAGGTTGGCTACGACGTCGCAAGGAAATGGTGGTGGCGTTCATGCGGTTAATATTAGGACGTTTTGCGCGATGCGTCAAAACTAATTTGGTGCAAATTGCCGCTGATTTTTAGAACGCTCACCACTTTGCAACATGCAGCCGCACGCGAAGGGACGTCCCGACTTGCATCGCTTGCGTTGAGTTACTGCACCGTCGCCAGATCCGCCGCCGACGTGAACGAATCGGCGTAGAACTCCTCTTCCGGCAAGCCGCACTTCGCGATGAAATCGCGCTGCGCCGATTCCACCACGATCGGCGCGCCGCAGGCATACACCTGATAGCCCGACAGATCCGGCTGGTCGTCGACGACGGCCTGGTGGACGAAGCCGGCGCGGCCGCTCCAGTTGTCTTCCGGCTGGGCATTCGAGATCACCGGCACATACTTGAAGTTCGGCAGGCTCTGCGCCCAGGTCTTGCACAGTTCATCCATATACAAGTCCTGCGGACGGCGGCCGCCCCAATACAGCGTGACCGGCCGGGTCGATTTGGCGTGTTCGAGCTGCTCGACGATCGCCTTGATCGGCGCGAAACCGGTGCCGGAGGCCAGCAGCACGATGGGCTTGTCCGAATCTTCGCGCAGGAAGAAGGTGCCCAGCGGGCCTTCGAAGCGCAGGATGTCGCGCTCTTTCAGCGTCGAGAACACCTGGTCGGTGAACAGGCCGCCCGGCATGTGGCGGATGTGCAGCGTCAGGTGCTCGTCCTTGTGCGGCGCATTGGCCATGCTGTAGCTGCGGCGCTTGCCGTCGCGCAGCATGAACTCGACGTACTGGCCGGCCTTGTATTGCAGGCGGTCGTTGGCCGGCAATTGCAGCGACAGGATGATGACGTCGTCGGCGACCTTGTCCAGCTTGGCCACGCGCACCGGCATTTTCTTGACCGGGAAGTCGCCGATGCCGGCCACTTCGCGCGCTTCGATGACCACGTCCGAATTCGGGCGGGCGCAGCAGAACAGGGAAAAGCCCAGGCTCTCGTCCTGTGCCGACAAGGCGCGTTCCTGATGCGGACCGTGGGTCACGCTGCCTTCGACCAGCTTGCCCTTGCAGGAACTGCATGCGCCGTTCTTGCAGCCGTACGGCAGGCCGACGCCGGCGCGAATTGCGGCGGTGAGGATGGTTTCGCCTTCGTCACAGGTAAACTGATGGCCGCTGGGCTGAACGGTAACTTGAAAACTCATACAATCCTGACAATGAACAATGTAAAAAAAATCGGTAAACCGCGTCTGTTGATGCTCGGCTGCGGCGACGTCGGCATGCGCATGCTGCCGCTGGTGCGCGCGCGATTCCGCGTGATCGTCGTCACCAGCAAACCGGAGCGCCGCGCTAAACTGCGCGCCGCCGGCGCTATTCCGCTGGTGGCCGACCTCGACCGGCCTGACACGCTGGCGCGTCTGGCGCGCCTGGCGCAGGTGATCGTGCATCTTGCTCCGCCGCAATCTTCCGGTGAGAAAGACCGCCGCACCCGCAATTTGGCCGCCATTTTACCCGACCGCGCCAATCTGGTTTACATCAGCACCACCGGCGTCTACGGCGATTGCGGCGGCGCCAGTTTCGACGAGACGCGGCCGACGCGGCCGGCCAATCCGCGCGCGCGTCGCCGCGTCGACGCCGAGCAGGTATTGCGGGCTTGGGCGCGGCGCTCCGGCAGCCGCCTGGCGATCCTGCGCGTACCCGGCATTTATGCGCGCGACCGGCTGCCGCTGGAGCGCTTGCAGAAGGGGACGCCGGCGTTGAGCGCCGAGGACGACGTCTACACCAATCACATTCACGCCGACGATCTCGCGGCGATAGCGGTGCGCGCCATCGATCAGGCGCGACCGCTGCGCGTGTATCACGCGGTGGATGATTCGGACATGAAGATGGGCGACTATTTCGACGCCGTGGCGCGCACGTTCAATTTGCCGGCGCCGCCGCGCTTGCCGCGCGCCGAACTGCAACAACAGGTCACGCCGATGATGCTGTCGTTCATGTCGGAGTCGCGCCGGTTGCGCAACGACCGCTTGCGCAATGAACTCGGCGTGCGTCTGCGTTATCCGGACGTGGCGACGCTGCTCAAAACATTGTCATAAAATAAATGTTTCCATAAAAGATTTATGCTTATTTGTTTTTCGCATAAGCATACGTCTTTTAAATTGTTGTCCGGCAAGCACGATGCCAGTAGAGTCGCAACCTACCGTCTGAAAGTCCGTGCAAAGTTGCCTTGAGTGCAACGCATCGGCGACGCGCTTTACTCCTTGTCAGCACTGCCGGCATTGCCGGCACAGAATTCATGAAGCTATCTTTCAAAAACATACAAAAGAGTTTTTCCGGCCTGCACGTCATCGACGATTTCAGCCGCGACATCGAGCAGGGCGAGCTGGTCGCGCTGGTCGGTCCGTCCGGCTGCGGCAAGTCGACGCTGCTGCACATTGCCGCCGGCCTGGAAACACCGAGCTCCGGTTCCATTCTCGCCGACGGCCAGCCGGTCACCGGCCCGCATCCGGAACGCACGCTGATGTTCCAGGAAAACGCGCTGTATCCGTGGCTCACGCTGGAGCAGAACGTCGCGCTGGCGCTCGAATTCCAGAAGGTCGACAAGAAGTCCGCCGCCGCGCAGGCGCGCGCATGGCTGGCCAAGGTCAACCTGTCGGGCTTCGAAGCCTACTATCCGCACCAGGTCTCGGGCGGCATGCGCCAACGCGCGGCGCTGGCGCGCGCCTTCATCTCGCAGCCTAAAGCATTGCTGCTGGACGAGCCGTTCGGCGCGCTCGATGCATTGACGCGCATGACCCTGCAGGATGCATTGCGCACACTGATTCGTTCGGAAGTGCAGGGCAAGGCGCCGACCGTGCTGCTGGTCACGCACGACGTCGATGAAGCGCTGTTCCTGGCCGACCGCATCCTGGTGTTCAGCGCGCGTCCGGCTACCGTGCTCAAGGAATTCAATCTGGTGCATCACGAAAAGACGCATGATCTGTCGGAGTTCTCGGCGATCCGTCGCGAAATTCTCTGCCTGCTCGGCATTCATGCCGAACAGGACGAGTTTGCTAAAACCATAGAAGGGGTTGGGATATGAAATCGACATTGAAACGTTTGCTGCTGGTGGCATCCACGGCATTGGCCGCACTGGTGTTTTCCACGCCGGCCATGGCGCTCGAAAAATTCAAGATCGGCTATCTGCGCGTGATGGACGATGCGCAGGCAATGGCCGCCTATGAAGCCGGCCTATACAAGAAGTACGGCCTTGACGTCGAACTGATCGAATTCAAATCCGGCACCGACCTGATCAAGGCCATCGTCGGCGGCCAGCTCGACAGCGGCGTGTTCGGTTTCACCAATGCCGTGGCCTGGGCGTCCAAGGGCGCCGACCTCAAGGTGGTCAGCGGCGCGCAACTCGGCTACCACGCCATCGTCGCGCGTGAAGATGCGCACATCAACAAGGTTGCCGACCTCAAGGGCAAGACCCTGGCTTCGCAAGCCGAAGGCAGCACCGCCGATGTGGTGTTGAAGGGCGTGGTGTTCCGTGACGCCGGCCTCAAGGCCGACGACGTCAACGTGCTTGGCGTGAGCCCGCAAGTGGCGGTGCAGTCGCTGGTCGGCAAACGCGTCGATGCGGCCTTCCTGTTCGAACCGCAAGCGCGCATCGCGCAACTGATCGCACCGGTCAAGCAAATCTATGAAATCGGCGAAGTCTGGCCTTTCCCTTGCATGGTCGTGATCACGTCCGGCGACACCCTGAAGAACCGCCGCGCCGCCGTGTGGAAGTCGCTCGACGCGCAACGCGATGCCATCGAACTGCTGAAGAAGAAGCCGGCCGAAGCGGCCAAGCTGATCGCCGGCTACTTCATCGCCGAGCCGACGCTGAAGACCCTGAAGCATGGCGAAGTGCTGCGCGAAGACGTGATCCGCGACGCCATCAAGAGCCAGACCTTCAATGCCAAGCTGAACGAAAAAGAACAGAACCGCATGCAGGAAATCGCCGATATCCTGCAAGCCCAGGGTTCGCTGAAGACCAAGGACGGCAAGCCGTTTGAAGTGCGCAGCATCCTCGACCTAGCATGGCAAAAAGACCGCAAACTGTAATAATCGCGGTCATCAAGCTACTGCGCCGGCCAATTTTGCGTCTGCGATGCTCACCGTACATCCGTACGGCTGCGCTTCTCGACGCAAACTTGACCGGCTCGCTACGCTTGCTGATCCGCGATGGTTCTCCCATTAATTTTCAAAATTAAACATAGTTTCGATTCAGGCCGACGACTTCGTCGGCCATTGTATTTCTACTCAGTTTTACTCAGTTCTAATTTATGAGCTCTCAGCGTCGCGTTACCGGTTACCGTAAAAAATTCGCCATGGTGTTGGCGATCGCCTTCATTTTGTTGATGTGGCAGATTGCCGCATGGTCCCTGCCTGACTTCCTGATGCCGGGCGTGCCGACCGTACTGGAGCGGCTGTGGAATGAAGTGCAGACGCCCGCTTTCCGGATCGCGCTGTGGGGCAGCCTGACGCGCCTGGGCGGCGGTTACGGTGCGGCGCTGCTGTTAGGCATCGGCTTCGGCCTGATCGGCGCGGTGCTGTTCTTCTTCCGTGAAGTGCTCAAGTCGGCCATCATCATCCTGCAGTCGATTCCTTCGATTGCGTGGGTGCCGCTGTTCCTGATCCTGATGGGCTTCGGCAATCTGCCGATCATTGTCGTCGTCGCGATCGCAGCGTTTTTCCCCGCCGCCTTATCGGTCATGAACGCCACCGAAAGCGTGCAGCAAGTGCATGTGTCCGCTGCGCGCGTCATGGGCGCCTCGCGCCTCGGCATGTTGCGCCGCGTGTATCTGCCGGCCGTGATGCCTGAGTTGATCACGGGCGCGCAACTGGCGTTCGGCAACGCCTGGCGTGCGCTGATTTCAGCCGAGATGCTGATCGGTTTCGGCAAGGGCCTCGGCCGTACGCTGGCGTACTCGGGCGAGACCGCCGACATGGTCGGCGTGATGACCAACATTCTGACCATCGCCATCCTCGCCGCGCTGATCGATCAGGTCATTCTTGAAAACCTCAAGCATCGTCTGCTGCGCTACCAATACGTCTGATCCCGATGAATACGCCGTCCGTCTTCGTCCTCTTGCTGCGCCTGTCCGCCTTCGTGTTGGCAGTGAGCGCATTCACGGGTGCGCAAGCCGGTGTGCTGGATGACGCCAAGACGCGTGGCGCTGTCCGTATCGGGCAGAATTATGTGCCGCCGGCCTATACCGCAGGCGCCAAATTCCGTACGCCGGAAGGCGTCGACGTCATCCTCGCCGAAGATATAGCCAAACGTCTGAACCTCAGGCTGGACAGCGTGCGCAATACCAATAACGCCGGTACCGGCGATGATGGCAAGGCGGTGCAAGCCTCGAAAGGCGCGCGTCCCGACATCGCCCTGGTGACGGTGGAGGAGGGCGCAGCGCGCAGCGGCGCCGCCGCCGACGGCAGCGTGCTGATCCCGACCGGCTACAGCGTCGGCGCGATGGCCATCATGCGCACCGATACTGACATCAAGAAGTGGGAACAACTCAAGGGCCGCACCGTGTGCCTGTCCGAAGGCGGCTCGTATGTCGGGCAGATGACCGCGCGTTACGGCGCCGTCGAAAAAGTGATGCGCGCGCCGGCCGACTCCTTGCTGGCGGTGCGCATCGGCCAGTGCGACGCCGCCGTGCATGACGACACCATGCTCAAGGAATTGCTCAAGCTGCCCGAGTGGAAAAAATTCTCCGCGCAGTTACCGCCGCAAAGCCGTTCAATGCTGATGGTCAAGGTCCCCGTCGCAGACGGCGCGGCGATCGCCTACTTCAGGCAGACCGTCGCTGAATGGTCGCGCGGCGACTTCTGGACGGCGCAAAAAAAGAAGTGGAGCAACACCGTGGCCTTTGAGGTGTACCTGGATCAGAACGTGCCGGATTGCCATTGACGTGCTGGACCGACCAGTAGCGGCTGTGCCGTATTGATCACTGCGAAGTCGGAGTTTTCCTGATGTTGTGGCAATGGAAAGATATATTTGCGCGGCGAGCAAACGCAGCGCTGCTGACATCGGGAAGGCGCCATAATAATTTCCGGGGAGGAATAGCCGGTCGCCGTCAGGCTTTGAGACGAGACGTCCGGCACCGTCTTCTCGCAGACATCAAATCAGGCGGAGCAAGAACTGGCCAATCGACCGTAATCCGTTGCCAATCGGGCAATTCGGGTTTGTGACGAATTCTGCCAAGTGGCTTGGCGTACGGCTGCGAAGGTGTAAGATGAAGTCCTGTCCGCGCTTTTCCAAGACGCCGGGCAGCTTTGAAATCTGGTTAGAAAGGTGATCAATATGGACGTCGCAATTACTGCCAGTTCGCCTGGCGCCGTGCCAAGTTCTCCCAACTCCGGTCCGTCGGTAGACAACCTGGACGAAGCACGCCGCACGCAGGCCCGCAAGGACGCCGAAGACGCACAGCGCCGGATCGAGGAACAGCGTGCGGAAGAAACCCGTCAGGCGCAAGCGCGCCAGGCCTCGCGCAACTCCAACGGCGAAGTCATCGGCACCACCATCAGCACGACTGCCTGATCGGTTCCAGTTGAAGCAAAGAACCCGCCGCGGCGGGTTTTTGTCGTTAACGCGCAGTGCGTCCGCAGTGGATCGCCGTATGTTGAGTACTACGGCTTGTAGCCGTCCGTCAGCGTCTTCAGAAACGCAATCACATCCTTGATCTCCGCATCGCTGAGCGCCGGCTTGTCGCCCGGCTGGCGGTCGAACGGCGCTTCCACATTCACATTCGGAAAATGCGCGGGCAACAGGTCGTCGAACTTGCGGATGCTGCCGTCGCGATTGCGCGGATACCATTTTTCCGGATTCGTATCGCGCTGGACGTAGAACTCCATGACTTCTTGCAGCGTGTGGAAAACGCCATTGTGGAAGAAGCTGCCGCGCAGCGCCACGTTGCGCAAGGTCGGCGTCTTGAACAGGCCGCAATACTCCGGGTTGTCCTGGAAGTCGGTGCGCTCCGGTCCGCACAGGCCGAAGTCGTGATAGCGCGGATCCTTGTTGGCCGGAATCCTTTTGTTGCGCGGCACGCCCACGGCGATCAGGCCGTAATCGGTGAATTGCGGGAACGCACCGTTGGGCAGGATTTCGCTGATGTGGCAGGACGCGCAATTGCCCTTGGTCGGTTCGTTGAACAATTCGAGCCCGCGCAACTCTTGCGCGTTCAGCGAAGTCTGCTTGCGCAGGTAAGCGTCGTATTTGCTGGTGTAGGGATAGAAATCGGCCGGGCTTTCCTGGAACACTTCCAGCGCCATCAGCGCCGACTCGAAGGCGCGCGCGCCGTCATCGAAAATCGTCTCGCCGAAGGTCGCGCGGAACTGTGCGGCGTAGGGCGCGCGCCTGAGCTTGGCCACCACATCGGCGGGCGAGGCATTGGCCATTTCGTGCGGCGACAACAAGGGGATGCGCGCCTGGTCGTGCGCCGAATCGGCGCGGCCGTCCCAGGTGCGGCCGCCGGTCGGGCCGGCGTCGATGCTGTCGTCGCCGTCGTCATCATGGAAGTGTTCGCTGAACGGCGGCACGTTTTGCAGATAGCGCAGCGAAGGCACCGCGCGCGTGCCGGCGGTTTTCATGTCCTTGCCGCCGAGTTGCACCGACAGATTGTTGGGTGGACCGAACGCATGCTCGGGACTGTGGCAGGTTGCGCACGATTGCTGACCGGAGCCTGACAGCGACGGATCGAAAAACATGGTGCGCCCGAGCGCGGTCATTTCTTCCACGCCGGGACGGCGGCCCGGCTGCGGCGCATAGGCGGCGCCGGTGTAGGCGGGAGCAGCGTAGCCGGAAGCCGCGACGGCGGGAGACTGGCTGTCGAATCGCAGCGCCACGAAGGCAAGCGCTGCCAGCGCGGCAATGATTGGAATGGCTTTCATGGGCGCAGGATAGCAAAACTCTGTGACTTGTCGATGAAGGAGTGCTCGCAGCCCTGCAATGTCATTCTGCAGTTATATTTTTCGGCTAGCATCGTGTCCCTGTCGGTTGTATCCTGCCTCATCATTCCCATGTCAAATTAAAAAGAGATCCATGCGAGCCAACATCAGCCAGTCTTTCAGCCAGCCAATCCGCTTGTCGCTTGCGGCCGTCGCCGCGATCTCCATTGCGGCGGGACTCTCCGCCTGCGGCGGCAACGCCAACATCGCCGGCGATGACGCCGCCGTGCGCAATATCGATACCGTAGTCGTGATCTATGCCGAGAACCGCGGCTTCGATACCTTGTACGGTTTGTTCCCGGGCGCCAACGGTATCCCCGGCGTGAATCCGTCGTCGAAAGGCGTGTACCTGCCGCAAGTGGATGTCGACGGTGCCGTGCTGCCGGTGCTGCCGCCGACCTGGGGCGGCATGACCGCGCCGGGCCAGAGCAAGGTGATCACGCAGGCGCAGTCGGCCGGCCTGCCGAACAAGCCGTTTCAGATCGACGGCAAGGATGGCGTGGCGCTGGAAGCCAGCGTCGTCACGCGCGACCTGGTGCATCGCTTCTACAATAACCAGATGCAGATCAACGGCGGCAGGAACGACAGGTTCGCGACCTATTCCGACGCCGGCGGTCTGTCGATGGGCTACTACGACGGCAGCAACATGGCGATGTGGCAACTGGCGAAAGAGTACACGCTGGCCGACAACTTCTTCATGGGCTCCTTCGGCGGTTCGTTCCAGAATCATCAATACCTGATCTGCGCCTGCACGCCGCAATACCCGAATGCCGACAAGTCGCCGGCCAAGGGCGGCATCTCCAAGGTCGAGTTCGACGCGCAAGGCAATTTCGTGCGCCTCACGCCGGCGCCGAGCACGCCGAAATCGGTGCTCGGCGGCGCACCCAAATACGCCAATGACGGCACGCTGACTCCGGCCGACGACAAGGGCATGTATTACGCCGTCAACACCATGCAGCCGGCTTACCAGCCGAGCAATGTCGCCGCACCCGCAAGCGACGCCGCCAAGCTCTATGCCGATCCGAACAGCGCCTCGACGCTGCCGCCGCAAACGCAGAAAAACATCGGCGATCTGCTGAGCGGCAAGGGCGTCAGTTGGGCCTGGTATGCCGGTGCATGGAATTCCACGCTGAAGGCGGCGCAGGGCGATCGCAAGTTCCCGTCGCCGACCCCGAACTTCCAGTTCCATCACCAGCCGTTCAACTATTTCGCCAACATGGATCCGGTCAAGAACGCCGCTTACCGTGCCGAGCATCTGAAAGACTTCGACGCCAGCTTCCTGCAGGACGCGGCGGCAGGCAAGCTGCCTGCCGTGTCGTTCTACAAGCCGCAGGGCAACCTGAACCAGCACGCCGGTTATGCCGACGTCGCATCGGGCGACGCGCACATTGCCGACGTCGTCAACAAGCTGCGCCAGAGCCCGCAATGGAAGCACATGCTGATCGTCGTGACCTATGACGAGAACGGCGGCTTCTGGGATCATGCCGCGCCGCCGAAGGCCGACAAGTGGGGTCCGGGTACGCGCATCCCGGCGATCATCGTGTCGCCGTATGCGAAAAAGGGCTATGTCGACAACAGCCTGTACGACACCAGTTCGGTACTGCGCTTCATCACGCGGCGCTGGTCGCTGCCGGTGCTTGACGGCATCGCGCTGCGCGACAAGGCGATCCAGGCCAACGGCGGCACGCCGATCGGCGATCTGAGCAACGCACTGGCATCGCAAGCGAACTAAGTCTTTCGCTGGGCTGGAAATGAAAACGGCGTCATCGCGATCAGCGTGACGCCGTTTTTTTTCATCTCCATCGTTCAATGCGCAGCGTTGAGCGACCCCATCAGCCAGGTTTCCGCCAGATCGATCTGGTTGATCAACGCGATGAAGGTCTCGTCGTTGATCTGCTGCTCGGCGCGCAGGTGATGGACTTCACGGCGTTCGGCCCGGATCGCTTCGAGTCGCAGTTCGCGTTCGAAATGCTTGGCGCGATTGGCGGTGCGGTGGGTTTCTTCGGTACCGCTTTCGGCGTCCATGCGCATGCGATAAGTCGCCAGCAGGCTGCCGCTGACTTCGGTGAGGAGCGCCAGGTCTTCCTGATCCATGTCGGCGCCAAGTCGCTCCTGCGCTTCTTCGATGCTGCGCACCGCCGCTTCCGAGACGCGCAGGCGCGCCATGGTTTCTTCCGTACGGCGGCGCTCATTGTCGGCGTCGAGCTTGAGGCCAGTGAGCAACCACGGCAGTAAAAAACTGCCGCCCAGCAGGGAACACACGATCACTCCCGTCGCCAGGAAGATCAGCAGGTCGCGCGCCGGAAAGGCATGGCCATTCGGCATCAGCAGCGGAATCGACATTACGCCGGCCAGCGTGATCGCGCCGCGCACACCGGCCAACGCGGTGATGCTGATCAGGCGCACATCGAAATAGCGTTGTCTGGCGCGCTGGCCGCGCACCGCATTGGAGAAGCGCCGCAGGCGCAGGTTGAACCAGACCCAGACGAAACGCAACGTGATCAGCGCTACCGTGATCGCGACGATGTAGGCGAACAAATGCCACACCGGCACGTTGCCGGCGACCTGGGCGTCGAGATGCGCGAGGCTGACAATGCCCGGCAATTGCAGGCCCAGCAGGATGAAGGACATGCCGTTGAAGACGAAGTCCAGCATCGTCAGCATGCTCTGGCTCTGCATGCGCGTGGCGGCCGATTCGGCGCCGGCGGTGTCGATGTAAGGCATCAGCATGCCGGCGGCGACCGCAGACAGGATGCCGGACAGGCCGAAGTGTTCGGCGAAGATGTAGGCCGAAAACGGAATCAGCAACAGCAACACGACCTGGATTCCGGGTTCGTCGCCGCTCCACTCGATGATCTTGCGGCGGATCAGGCCGAACCCCCAGGCCACGATCAAACCGACCGCGATGCCGCCGATGGCGATCAGCGTGAAGCTGATGCCGGCGTCGAGCAGCGAGAAGGTGCCCGACAGCACCGCGATGATGGCGAACTTGAACGCCACCAGGCCGGACGCGTCGTTCATCAGCGCTTCGCCTTCGAGCACGTGCTGCATGGTGGACGGCAGTCGGCGCTTGCCGATGATGGACGACACCGCGACGGCGTCGGTCGGCGACAGCACCGCCGCCAGCGCAAATGCCGACGGCAGCGCGATGGCCGGAATCATCCAGTGGATGAAGTAGCCGACCCCGACCACGGTGAACAGCACCAGGCCGAGCGCCAGCGCCAGGATAGGTTGCGCCAGCCGGAAGAACTCGCGCTTGGGCATGCGCCAGCCATCGGTAAACAGCAGCGGGGGGATGAACAGCAGCAGGAACAGTTCAGGGTCGAAGCTGATGCGCAGGCCGAACAGCGGCAGCGCCAGCACGGCGCCAAGGCCGATCTGGAACAGCGGCAGCGGGATCTTGAAGGGGACAAGGCGCGCGGCTACGCCGGAAACGGCGACGGCCAACAGCAGGATCAGAACGGTGAAGACAATTTCCATCGGAACGAAAGCAGAAGATTGGGGCAGAGACAGAAGCGGAGCTCCCGACTAAAAAATCAGGACCTGACGAGTCGTAAGTATAGAGCCTGCGCGGGCTCCGGCAGAAAAAGCGGATCAGGCATAAAATCATTGCTCCTCGGCGACACGGAGTACATGCAATGGGTACGACTGATACAACTGATAAAAACGGCAATCAACTGGAATATCGCAAGCTCGGCAATTCCGCCATTGAAGTCGCACCGCTGGCGTTCGGCGGCAACGTGTTCGGCTGGACCGCCGACGAAGCGACCTCGTTCTCCCTGCTCGACAAATTCGTCGACGCCGGCCTCAACCTGGTCGATACCGCCGACGTTTATTCACGTTGGGCCAGCGGCAACAAGGGCGGTGAATCCGAAACCATCATCGGCAAATGGATCAGGCAAGGCGGCCGGCGCGACAAGCTGGTCATCGCCACCAAGGTCGGCATGGACATGGGCGACGGCAAGGTCGGCTTGTCGCCGGCCTACATCAGACGCGCGGTGGAGGACTCGCTGACGCGCCTGCAAACCGACTACATCGATCTCTACCAGTCGCACACCGACGACAAGAACACGCCGCAGGAAGAAACCCTGCACACCTACGGCGAACTGGTCCAGCAAGGCAAGGTGCGTCTGATCGGCGCATCCAATTTCGGCGCCGGCCGGTTGGAAGAAGCACGCAAGCTCAGTCGTGAACATGGCTACCCGCTGTACCAGACGCTGCAACCGGAATACAACCTGTATTCGCGCGCCGACTTTGAAAACAATCTTGAGCAGTACTGCCTCAAGGAGAAAATCGGCGTCATCAATTATTACTCGCTGGCCAGCGGTTTCCTCAGCGGTAAATATCGCTCCGAAAAAGACCTCGGCAAGAGCACCCGCGGCGGCAAGACGCAAAGCTACCTGAATCCGCGCGGCCTGCGCATCCTTGATGCGCTGGACGCCGTTGCTGAACGCTACGACAGTACGCCCGCTGCGGTGGCATTGGCATGGCTGATTGCACGTCCGAGCATCACCGCGCCGATCGCCAGCGCCACCACGCTGGAGCAGATGGATGCGCTGATCGCGGCAACGCGCCTGTCGCTGGACGCGGCCGCCATCGCCCAGCTGGACCAGGCCAGCGCTCCTTGAGCTAAATCCTTAAGCTAAACCTTGTCGTCGACAGCGGCCATGGCGGGCGTGGCCATGCCGGTGTCGGGCGCCAGTCCGCGCGGCTGCGCCGACAGCATGTGCGCCTTGCGCCAGCCGCCGTAGCGGTAATACGCCACCGCCAGCACGATCAGCACCACGCTGCCGAGCGGGAAGCTCCACCAGATCGCCTCCGCGCCATATGTCGGGATCAGCCATTTCGCAAACGGCAGGCGCACCAGCCAGATCGCGATGAACAGCATCACCAGCGGCGCCATCACCGCGCCGGTTGAGCGCACCACGCCGAACAGCACCATCGTCACGCCGAACAGCACGAAGGACCACGCCACGATATTGTTGATGTGGCGCGCCACGCCCATGGCTTCGCCTTCATGCGGCAGGAACAGTCCCAGCGCCGCATGATCGAACAGGTACAGCAAGGCCACCAGCGCGCCGGTCAGCAGGAAGTTGTAGCCGACGCCGATGGTGGCGATGCGCGTGACGCGATCCCAGCGACCGGCGCCGATATTCTGCGCGGCCATCGACGACACGCTCGCGCCCAGCGCCAGCGCCGGCATCTGCACATACGTCCACAGCTGCGAGGTCACGCCGTAACCGGCCGTCACTTGCGAACCGTAGCCGTTGACCAGGCTGATCATCACCAGCGCCGACGACGAGATCACCAGCATCTGCAAGCCCATCGGCAGGCCCTTGGTCACCAGCGCGCGCAGGATCGCGAGGTCGGGCTTCAGGTAGTTCAGTTCATTGCTGTGCAACGCCAGGAAATGCTTGCGGCGATAGAGGAAGGCGATCATCAGCAGCAGGCTGCCCGATTGCGCGATCAGCGTCGCCAGCGCCGAACCGGCAATGCCCATCGCCGGGATCGGACCGAGGCCGAAGATCAGCAGCGGATTGAGCGCGATATCGAGTCCCACCGACAGCAGCATGAAATAGAACGGCGTGCGCGAGTCGCCTGCACCGCGCAGCGTCATCATCATGAAGTTATAGAAATACATCATCGGCAGCGCAACGAAGATGATGCGCAGATACGCGATCGCATAGGGCGCGGCGTCGGCCGGCGTCTGCATCAGCGCGAGGATGTGCGGCGTGAAAATGTAGCCGGCGATGGCCACCAGGATGGACAGCGTCGCAAAGAAACTCGCACCGGTGCCGACCACCCGCTTGGCGCGGTCGATGTCGCGCGCACCGATCGACTGTCCGACCAGGATGGTGGTCGCCATGCTGATGCCGAACACCACGCCGAGCAGGAAGAACAGGACGATGTTGGCGTTCGAGGTCGCGGTCAGCGCGGCCTCGCCGAGGTAGTGGCCGACCCAGATCGCATTGATCGAGGCGTTCAGCGATTGCAGGACGTTGCTGCCGAGTACCGGCAAGGCGAACATCAGCAGCGTGGCGGCAATGGGGCCGTTGACCAAATCAGGGCGGGAAGACTTTGCAGGGGGACGCGGAGCAGGTTGGGCGGACATGGAGGAGGCGAATTGGCGCAAAAGGTCTCATGCTAGCCCAGTTCACGCTTCGCATCTGTATCCGCATGTAAATGGAGCAGGGAGCAAAAGCGCGCCGACATCGGCAGGCTTGTCTTCTCGTCAACAATCGACGGCAAGCACACATGAAAAAGGTTTGACCATTGCGGAAAGTCCTCGCTTGACAGGCCCCGGACCCGCACCTATTCTCTGCATACCCAAAGGTCTTACCACTCTCCCTCGCCTCCATATGGTGCGGAGCGACCAGGAAACATAACAGGCACCCAAGCAGACTCCATGTCCTTCGACCCCATCGTCCAGAAATCCATTTCCGAGCAAGTTGCGCAACGCCTGCTCACCATGATCCGCAGCGGCCTGCTCAAGCCCGGCCAGCAATTGCCGCCGGAGCGTGAACTGGCGGCCATGCTCGGCGTCGGCCGTCCGGCCGTGCGCGAAGCGATCCGCGGCCTGGCGCTGCTCGGCCTGCTGCGCATCCGCCAGGGTGAAGGCACCTTCGTCGGCAAGCTCGAAACGCGCGAATTGCTCGAGCCGCTGGAAATGATCATCGACCTCAACGCCGGCACGCTGGAAGCGCTGTTCGACGCGCGCCTGATCATCGAGACCGGCGTCGCCGCGCTGGCCGCCACGCACATGGCCGAAGAAGAGCTCGAGCGCCTGACGCGCAACGTCGACGACGAAGCGCGCCTTCTGAGCGACCCGGCCGCCTTTGCCGCCGCCGACGTGGAATTCCACGAAGCCATCATCGAGGCCTGCGACAATCCTTTCCTGCAAAGCATCGCCGGCAGCCTCTACCTGCTCGGCAAGAAAAGCCGCACCATCACTTCGCGCATTCCGGCCACGCTGGAACGCAGCCTGCAGGATCACCGCGACATTCTCATTGCATTGAAAGCCCGTGATCCGCAACAGGCCTCCGACGCCATGCGCACGCACCTGATCCGGGTGCGCGACGCCTATCGTGGCGCGGCGCAGAACAAGGATGAATCGGTGCACGACTGATCTGTACCGTCATCGGCACCATCATCGATATTGATTTCGATTTGCTCAGAAAAATAAAAAAACACCCCGGCCTTCAAAGAACACCTACATTGAAACGAGCCGGACCGTGATTCACCTTTGGTTCACGCTTACTTTCTCAGGAGAACAGCAATGCAAGATCTGGCAGGTAAAGTTATCTTCATCAGCGGCGCCAGCACCGGTATCGGCGCTTCCGCCGCACGCGCCTTCGGCGCCAAGGGCGCCCACGTCGTGGTCCACTACAACAAGTCGGCGGCCGAAGCCGAAGCCGTCGCCGCCGACATCCGCAAGGGCGGCAAGGGTGAAAGTAAGGCGATCACGATCGGCGCCGACGTGCGCGACAGCAAGGCCATCGACAAGGCCATTGCCAGCGCAGTCGAACAGCTCGGCCGCATCGACGTCCTGATCAACAACGCCGGCAGCTTGGTCAAGCGCGAAGCGCTGGAAAAAATCAGCGACGACCTGTTCGACGAAGTCGTGCAGATCAACGCGCGTTCGGTGGTGGCCTTCACGCGCGCCGTGATCCCGGTCATGCGCAAGCAGGGCGGCGGCAACATCATCAACGTCACCTCGGTGGCGGCGCGCCACGGCGGCGGCCCCGGCGCGCTGATCTACGCAGCGTCGAAAGGCTTCGTCAGCACCATCACGCGCGGCATGGCGAAAGAACTGCAGCCGGACAACATTCGCGTCAACGCGGTGGCTCCGGGCGTCATCATGACGCCATTCCAGGAACGCTTCACCACGCCGGAGCAGCTGGAATCCTTCCGCAAGACCATCCCGATGGGACGCATCGGCGACCCGGCGGAATGCGACGGCGCGTTCCTGTACCTGGCTTCGGATGCGTTGTCGGGGTATGTGACGGGGCAGATCATCGATGTGAACGGCGGGCAGTACATGCCGTGAGGTGATGTTTTTTCAAGAAGGATAAAAAAACCGCCGTGAGGCGGTTTTTTTTTAATTCGGCGTCATTTCTTAACGGGTATGTTCGGTACGAACAAGGGTTCGTTCTGATTGACCGTCGCTTCCGATGCCACCCAGGGGCCTTGCGGAAGCAGCGATGTTTTTATGCGGCCACGAAGAGCTGGAACCTGTGTCTCCGCCATGGGAATATCTTCAGCGGATTGATCTCCGATGAAGGGCATCGCACCACGGGCGGCGATACCGTTTCCAAACCACAGCTTATGGGCCAGCATCAATCTTGCGTGCACGTTGCCAAGGTAGAGGACTTCGCCCTCCTTGATTTCAAATTTCAAAGGGGGAAGTTTCCCTTTTGGATAAATCCGTACTCCCGCGCTATACACTTGCCAGCTTGAGATGTCGTGCATGCCTGGTTCCAGTTCCAATATGTAGAGGTGACCCCGCCTGGTCGTGAAGTCACTGTCTTTCGTGATGCTCAATGTGTCCTGAACAGACATGAGAACCCCTTGGATAGACGATTTCTGGAGGTCCAGATAGAAAATTGCATTGGCGCCATTTCCCGCCTCGATGTCATGAGAAATGGAAAGAATGGCGACGGATTTCTTGCTGATTTCAGTTTCGGTTACATCGCTGCGTACCCGAGTTCCGGCACAACCGGAAAGCAGAAACAGGACGGCGATGGCGAAGATAAGAGAGAGGATTTTTTTCATGTCGCTGCCTGGGGGGTATTGTTGTGATGACAGAGGCTCATCATAGCGCAAGTTGTTTCCAATTTTCAGGCAGGGATACGACACCGGCGTACTGGCATAAGCTTTGCTGCTTAGCGCTTATTCAAAAAACATGCGACGGGAAACCCGATGCAGACCTTGCAACAAATACGACATATTGATTTCATCGCGCCCTCTGGCGACGCCACGTCGCTTCGCGACAAGCTGACCCTGCTTCTCGACTCCACCGGCGAAGGCATCTACGGCATCGACCTCGACGGCCGCTGCACCTTCATCAATCGCGCCGGCGCCGGGATGCTCGGGTATCGGATCGAACAGATGCTGGGCAAGAACATGCACGAGCTCGTGCATCACAGCCATGAACACGGCGAACACTATCCGGAAGAAGAATGTCCGATCCTGAAGGCCTTCCGCAAGGGCGAGTCGTGCCGCGTCGATCAGGAAGTGTTCTGGCGCGCCGACGGCACCTGCTTCGCCACCGAATATTCTTCTTACCAGATCATCGACGGCGGCCAGGTGCGGGGAGCCGTGATCACGTTCAGCGATATTTCCAAACGGCGTCTGGCCGAGGAGCAGTTGCAGCGCGCCAAGGCCGAGCTAGAGCAGCGCGTGGCCGAGCGTACGCGTGAGTTGTCGGCGGCACTGATGCAGGTGCGCGAACTGTCGGCGCATGCGCATTCGGTGCGCGAGGATGAACGCACGCGCATTGCACGCGAGATCCATGACGAGCTCGGCAGCCTGCTGGTGGCGCTCAAGCTGGACGTCAACTGGATGGCCGGCCGGGTCGCCGACCGCGAGCCGGTGGCGCGCAAGTGCGCCAGCATGAACCGGTTGATCGAGGCGGCGGTGGACAACGTCGGGCGCATCATCACCGATCTGCGGCCGAGTATTCTAGATCATCAGGGATTGATCGCGGCGCTGGAATGGCAGGTACAGGAATTCTCCGAGGCGACCGAGTTGCCGTGCGACGTCGAGTTCGACATTTCGCCGCAGGCGTTCGCGCCGCAAGGCACGCTGGCGACGGCGGCGTTTCGTATCTTCCAGGAAATGCTGAGCAACGTGGCACAGCATTCGCAAGCAACGCAGGTGAAGATCGTCGTGCGCCTGACGCCGGACGAGCTGCTGATGGAAGTGGAAGACAACGGCGTCGGCGTGCCGGCGGCGGCGCTGGCGAATCCGAAGTCCTACGGCGTGATGGGCATGCGTGAGCGCGCGCTGCACTTTGCCGGCGCACTGAACATCGAAAATGCCGTTGATGGTGCAAAAGAGGCAGGAGTTGCACCGGAAAGCGGCAAGTCGATCCGCAACCCGGGCACGCGCGTGCGCCTGGTCTTGCCGCTGAGGAACGACGCATGAGCATCGATAAACAATCAACCCGGCAGCAGCAACAGCCACAAGGAAACCAATGATCCGCATTCTGCTCTGCGACGACCACCGCATCGTGCGCGAAGGCCTCAAGCAGATCCTTGCCGACACCTCGGACATCGAGGTGGCGGCCGAGTGCGCCGACGGCCCGGAGGTGTTGCGCAAGGCGCGCGTGGAAGCGATCGACCTGGTCTTGCTGGACATTGCCATCCCGCTGCAGGACGGGCTGGACGTGTTGCGCCAGCTCAAGCAAGAGATGCCGCGCCTGCCGGTGCTGATGCTGTCGACCTATCCCGAGAAACAATATGCCGCACGCTGCTATCGCCTCGGCGCAGCAGGCTATCTGAACAAGAGCGCCGATACCGAGCAGTTGGTGGCGGCGATCCGCAAGGCGGCCGATGGCGGCGTGTACGTCAGCCCGCATATGGCCGAGACGCTGGCAGCCGAACTCAGTGCGCATTCGGCCAGCATCCAGCGCGCCGCGCATGAGACGCTGTCGCATCGCGAATACCAGGTGTTCCAGCTGATCGCGGCCGGGCGCAGCATCAAGGAAATCGCCGACCAGCTCACGCTGAGCCCCAATACGGTCAGCACCTACCGTAGCCGCATCCTGGAAAAGACCGGCGCCGGCAACGATGTCGGCATCGCCATGTACGCCGTGCGGCATCAGCTTCTACCGGCTTAAGTTGTCGCCCTGACAGCGCCTTGTAGTCGTTCCACTACAAGGCGTCGTCCGTCGATGACATCGCAAAGCACACTGGCAAGCCCCTTGCACGTGATGACGTAACAAAGCAGCAGCCGTTATTTCATCCATCCATCGGGGGAATCCATGCCAAAAGAAATCGACAGCACCATCTTCCACACCTACGACGCCGAGCGCGCAAGCAACAACTGTTCCTGCGGCAGGCATGCCAGCCAGGCGGCGCATGACGACGAGCCGCAACGACAGTTGCAGGTACGTGCGCAAGACCCCGAGCAACTGAGCAACGACGTGGTGGAAGAATCGGTGATGCGCGCGCTGTTCCCGCAGGCGGAGCAACGCCGCGACTTCCTGCGCGCGGTCGGCATCAACACCGCGCGTGCGGCGATCGCCAGCATGTTCCCGCTGGGCGCACTGCAGGCCATGGCGCAGGAAAAGAACGGCGCGATCGAAAAGAAGGATCTCAAGATCGGCTTCATCGCCATCACCTGCGCGGCGCCGCTGATCATGGCCGATCCGCTCGGCTTCTACAAGAAGCAGGGCCTGAATGTCTCGCTCAACAAGACCGCCGGCTGGGCGCTGATCCGCGACAAGATGATCAACAAGGAACACGACGCTTCGCACTTCCTGTCGCCGATGCCGCTGGCGATGTCGATGGGCGTGGGCAGCAATCCGGTACAGATGCGCGTCGCCACGATCCAGAACATCAACGGCCAGGCCATCACGCTGCACGTCAAGCACAAGGACAAGCGCGATCCCAAGCAATGGAAGGGCTTCAAGTTCGCGGTGCCGTTCGAGTATTCGATGCACAACTTCCTGCTGCGTTATTACCTCGCCGAGCATGGCCTCGATCCGGACCGCGACGTCCAGATCCGCGTCACGCCGCCGCCGGAAATGGTGGCTAACCTGCGCGCCGGCAACATCGACGGCTTCCTCGGACCCGATCCGTTCAACCAGCGCGCCGTGTACGACGAGGTCGGTTTCATCCATATCCTGTCGAAGGAAATCTGGGATGGTCATCCCTGCTGTGCCTTCGGCATGTCGGAAGATTTCGTCAAGCAGAATCCCAACACCTTCGCGGCGCTGTTCCGCGCCGTGCTGACCGCCGCCGCGATGGCGCGCGATCCGGCCAATCGCTCGTTGGTGGCCAAGGTGATTTCGCCGGCGGCGTATCTGAATCAGCCGGAGACCGTGGTCGAGCAGGTGCTGACCGGCCGCTTCGCCGATGGTCTCGGCAATGTAAAGAACGTACCGGGCCGGGCCGACTTCGATCCGGTGCCGTGGGATTCGATGGCGGTGTGGATCCTGAGCCAGATGAAGCGCTGGGGTTACGTCAAGGGGGAGGTCGACTACAAGGGCATCTCTGAGCGCGTGCTGCTGCTGACCGACGCCAAGAAATACATGAAGGAACTCGGCCAGCCGGTGCCGGACGGCGCTTATCGCAAGTACAAGATCATGGGCAAGGAATTCGACCCGGCCAAGGCCGAAACCTACGTCAACAGCTTCGCCATCAAGAGGACCACCTGATGAAGCCGGCGGCACAACCTGGCTGGCGCGCCGCGATGATTTCGCTGGCGCTGTTCGGCTGCCTGTTGCTGGTGTGGCATCTGGCGACGGCGCCCAAGCAGAGCGTTGAGCAGGCGCGGGCGGCGGCAACATTTTCAGCCGATGACGAGTATGCCAAGCTGATGGGCAAGAGCAGCAGTTCGCCGGTCAAGACCAGCGGCTTCCCCGGGCTGGCGCAGATGGGCGAGACCATGCGCAAGGAGCTGGCCAATCCTTTCTACGACAACGGTCCCAACGACAAGGGCATCGGCATCCAGCTCGGCTATTCGCTGGCGCGCGTGGGACTCGGGTTTGCGATTGCGGCGCTGGTGGCGATCCCGTTGGGCTTCCTGCTCGGGATGTCGCCGCTGATGCAGCGGGCGTTGAATCCTTTCATCCAGATCCTCAAGCCGATCTCGCCGCTGGCGTGGATGCCGCTGGCCCTGTACACGATCAAGGATTCATCGATCTCGGGGATCTTCGTGATCTTCATCTGCTCGGTGTGGCCGATGCTGATGAACACCGCGTTCGGCGTGGCGTCGGTGCGGCGCGACTGGCTCAATGTCGCCAAGACGCTGGAAGTCACGCCGCTGCGCAAGGCTTTCCTGGTGATCCTGCCGGCGGCGGCGCCGACCATCCTGACCGGCATGCGCATCTCGATGGGAATTGCCTGGCTGGTGATCGTGGCGGCCGAGATGCTGGTCGGCGGCACCGGCATCGGCTACTTCGTCTGGAATGAATGGAACAACCTGTCGCTGACCAGCGTGATCTTCGCGATCCTGGTGATCGGGGTGACGGGCATGGTGCTGGACCTGTTTTTTGCGCGGTTGCAAAAACTGGTGACTTACACGGAATAGGCGTAACAGAAGCGATATGGAAAAAGCATTTCTCACCGTCGAGAACCTCAACAAGCGTTACACCGATGACGGCCTGCCGGTCTTCGACCAGGTCTCGTTCGGCATCGACAAGGGCGAGTTCGTCTGCATCATCGGCCACTCGGGCTGCGGCAAGACCACCATCCTGAACGTGCTGGCCGGTCTCGAGGCGCCGTCGGGCGGCGTGGTGATCATGGATCAGCGCGAGGTCAAGGGGCCGAGCCTGGATCGCGGCGTGGTGTTCCAGAGCCATGCGCTGATGCCGTGGTTCAGCGTGCTGGGCAACGTCGTGTTCGCGGTGCGTTCGCGCTGGCCGGATTGGTCGCGCGACAAGGCCGAGACGCATGCGCGCCGCTTCATCGAGATGGTCGGCCTCAAGGGGGCGGAACACAAGAAGCCGTCCGAACTGTCGGGCGGCATGAAGCAACGCGTTGGCATTGCGCGGGCGTTTTCCATCGAACCGAAGATGCTGCTGATGGATGAGCCGTTCGGTGCGCTCGATGCGCTGACGCGCGGCGTGGTGCAGGACGAGCTGCTGAAGATCTGCAGCGCCACGCACCAGACCGTGTTCATGATCACGCACGACGTCGACGAGGCGATCCTGCTGGCCGACAAGATTTTCCTGATGTCCAACGGCCCGCGGGCGCGCATCGCCGAAGTGGTGGTCAACACCATGCCCAAGACGCGCACCCGCGAAACCATGCACCACGATCCGCAGTTCTACCGGATCCGCAACCATCTGGTGGATTTCCTGGTGCATCGTTCGCGCCGCATTCAGGAAGCCGGAGCGGAAGACGCCGGGACGCGGGTGGTGACGCCCGGGCTGGAGCAAAGTGCACCGGATCCGCTCGACAATTTCCCGCAAGCAGCCGCTTGATTTTTCACGATCATTTTTATCATTCATCGCAAGGAGAACTTCATGGACCGCAACCTCGTTACCCAAAAAATCATCCAGGCCAAGGTCAGGAACAAGATGACCTGGACCAGGATCGCCGAGAGCATCGGCCAGAGCAAGGAATGGACGACCGCCGCCATGCTCGGCCAGATGACGCTGACCGCCAGGCAGGCTGCCGTCACGCAGGAATTGTTCGGCCTGAGCGACGAAGAAACCCTGTGGCTGCAGATCGTGCCTTACAAGGGCTCGCTGCCGACGCCGGTGCCGACCGATCCGCTGATTTACCGCTGGTATGAAATCGTCAGCGTCTACGGCTCGACCATCAAGGAACTGATCCACGAAGAATTCGGCGACGGCATCATGAGCGCGATCGACTTCAAGATGGACATCCAGCGCCAGGCCGATCCTGCCGGCGATCGCGTCAATGTGGTGCTGAGCGGGAAGTTCCTGCCTTACAAAACCTATTGATTGGTTTCTGCCCGGGCCAGAAGGAGGGCGGTAGAATGCCTCCATGGAAAAAACTACCGCCCCCCGCAAGCATTCCGTCAGCGCCATGAAGGCGCGCTTCGTCGCCATTTCGTGGCGCGACCTGGCCGTCAGTTTCGGCCCCATGGTGCTGCTGATCATCGTCGGCATCTGGTTGGCGATCTGGCTGATCCATCCGGCGCCGCCGAAGACCATCACCATCGCGACCGGGCCGGAACACAGCAATTTCTGGAACGTCGCCGAGAAATACAAGAATATTCTCGCGCGCGACGGCGTGACGGTGAAGATCGTGGCCTCGGAAGGTTCGCTCGACAACCTGCGCAAGCTGGTTGATCCGGACGGCGACGTCGATGTCGCCTTCGTGCAGGGCGGCATTGCCGACAGCGTCGATATCGATAGCCTGGTGTCGCTGGGCAGCGTGGCGTATTCGCCGGTGTCGGTGTTTTATCGCAATGACAAGGTGGTCTCGCGGCTGTCCGAGCTGACCGGGAAAAGCATCGCCATCGGCCTGCAGGGCAGCGGCTCGCGCGTGCTGGCGCTGACCTTGCTGAAGGCCAGCGGAATCGAGCCGGGCGGGGCCACCAAACTGATCGACATGGGCGGCGACGAGGCCGCGGACGCACTCAGCAAGGGCAAGATCGATGTCGCCTTCCTGATGGGCGAGTCGGCGGCGCCGGCCACCATGGGCAAGCTGCTGCGCACATCCGGCGTCCGCCTGCTGGACTTCTCGCAGGCATCGGCTTACACGCGCCGGTTCAGTTATCTGAATGAACTGACGCTGCCGCCCGGCGTGTTCGACTTCCGCCGCAACCTGCCGGACCACACGATCCGCCTGATCGCCCCGACTGCCGAGCTGATCGCGCGCGATGACCTGCATCCGGCCTTGTCCGATCTGCTGATTGAAGCGGCGCGTGAAGTGCACGGCAAGGCCAGCGTGCTGCAGAAGGCCGGCGAGTTCCCGGCGCCGCTGGTGCATGAATATCCGATCAGCGACGACGCCGCGCGCTATTACAAGTCGGGCAAGAGCTTCTTCTACCGCACGCTGCCGTTCTGGCTGGCGAGCCTGGTGGATCGCACGATGGTGATTTTGCTGCCGATCATCCTGCTGCTGATTCCCGGCATCAAGCTGGTGCCGCTGCTGTACGGCTGGCGCATCCGTTCACGCATCTATAAATGGTATGGCGTGCTGATCACGCTGGAGCGCGGCGTCACCACCCACACCAAGGAAGAGCAGGAGCAGATGCTGAAACAGCTGGATGAGATCGAAACCTCAGTCAATCGCATGAAGATGCCGCTGGCGTTTGCCGATCAGTTCTACGTGCTGCGTGAACACATCGGGTTTGTACGCAGCCGGCTTGAAAGCGGCGCGTAGGCTGCCGATAGCGGATCAGTGGATTTGGCCCATTCCAGTCAGAACAGGGTAGAATGGGCTGCATTCGGACCGAAATCGAAAAATTTCCGAAATCGCTCAAAAAACAACGAGATCAAAAACTACTGTTTATTTATACAGTGTTTGTGATACAGTGGAATCTCTTCAACAGAGATAGGAACCACTGCCATGACACACTTGGATCTCACTTCAGGCGCTCGCTTTGGTCTGGAATCTTCTTCCCCTTCGTCTTTCAGCCTGCGCTTCGGCCGCCGCGAAATGTTCGTGTGCCGCGACTCGTATGTGCGCCGCTACCGCGTCAATCCCGTGATCGAATGCAGCGCCGGCCTGCAAGCCGGCCATCTGGAAATCCTGTTGTTCCGCCGCTGGCTGGTCGTGCTGTCGAAGGCGCGCGCCTGAGCATGCTGATGTTGATGCCCATGCAGCAGCGTCTGGCGGCATTGGCCGGACGCGAACTGCGTCGTGAGCCAAGCCGTGAATGCGAGCCGGGCGGCAAACGCGGCGTTGCGGCGAGGTTGTCCGGCGTCTTCGGTCATCGGTTTTTCAAGCGTCCAATCCTGACAAAAAGCTGAATTTAAAACAGGAATTATTCTCATTCATGCTATAGTCGCTCGTCTTTCCGGTTGCGCCAGTGCGCGTTGTCCTGTGTTTTTCGGACTTCTTGCGGCCGCCGGCAAGCAGACTGATCAATCAGCATAAAGGGATAAGTTCATGTTTTTACGTACTTTTGTTGCAGGTATGGTGTTGGCGACTACCTCGATAGGCGTGTCTGCCCAGGAAAAGGTGATCAACCTTTACTCCGCGCGCCATTATCAGACCGATGAAGCCTTGTACGGCAATTTCACCAAGGCCACCGGCATCAAGATCAACCGCGTCGACGCCGATGACGCCGGTATCCTGGCGCGTCTCAAAAGCGAGGGAACTGCCAGCTCGGCCGACGTGATCCTGCTGGTTGACGCAGCCCGCCTGTGGCGCGGCGAGAACGACGGCCTGTTCCAACCCGTGAAATCCGGCGTGCTCGACTCGCGCATCCCCGCCAACCTGCGCGGCAAGGATGAGGGCCAGGGTTCGCAATGGTTCGGTTTCTCGACACGCGCCCGCGTGATCGTCTACAACAAGCAAAATGTGAAGCCGGAAGACGTCGATACCTACGAGTCGCTGGCCGATCCCAGGAACAAGGGCAAGCTGTGCACCCGTTCGGGCGCGCATCCTTACAATGTCTCGCTATTCGGCGCGCTGTATGAGCACGTCGGCGAAGCCAGGACCGAAACCATCCTGAAGGGCATGGTCGCCAACATGGCGCGCTCGCCGGTGGGCGGGGACACCGACCAGATCAAGGCGGTCGCTTCCGGCGAATGCGGCGTGGCGATTTCCAACTCCTACTATGTTGCGCGCCTGATGAAGTCGACCAAGCCGGAAGACATCGCCGTGGTCAGCAAATTCGGCGTGGTCTGGCCGAATCAGAAGACCTTTGGCGCGCACGTCAACATCGCCGGCGCCGGCGTGGCGAAGAATGCCCCGCACAAGGCTGACGCCGTCAAATTCCTGGAGTATCTGGCCAGCGACGATGCACAACGTTACTTCGCCGAAGGCAACAATGAATGGCCGGCAGTCAAAAGCGTGAAGACCGGCAATGCCGCGCTCGACACGCTGGGACCGTTCAAGGCGGAAGTGATCGACGTTGCTGCAACCGGCCGTAATCAGCAGAAGGTATTGCAGATCCTCGATCGCGTCGGGTACAAATGATGCAGGCGTAATCGCCTGTTTCGGCGGGCATGAAAAAAGCACCGGGCGGCCACGGCCTCCGGTGCTTTTTTAACGATGGCGAAATGGGAACGGCGCCGGCCTGCGGGCAAGCGTCTGCTTCAACCGGTTGCGCGCGGAAACGCCACGACATGATTCACTTCAAGCCGGATGCCGATCGATTCGCCGACGGCGTGATCGTGATGCGAAGGCACCAGCGACAGTAATTCCAGGCCATCGTCGAGTTGCAGCGTATAGAGGAAGTCGGCGCCGCGGAAAGACTTGCGCACGATGCGGGCCCTGAACGGCGACAAGTCGTCGTGCACGACGTCGTCGGAACGCAGCAGCACGTCGAACGACTCACCGGGCAGCGCATCGGATTGCAGCGTCTCCATGATGCGGGAAACGTCGTGCAGCCGGCCCAGCGGCGTTTCCATGGCCATGTCGCCGGGCGCACCGACCAGCGCACCCGGCACGAACATGCCGTGGCCGATGAAGTCGGCGACGAAGCGTGTGGCGGGGCGGTGATACAGCGCGTAGGGTTGGTCCCATTGTTCGAGGCGGCTCTGCTGCATGACGCCGACCACGTCGCCGACGGCGAACGCTTCCATCTGGTCGTGCGTCACCATCAGCGCCGTGATGCCGGCATGCTTGAGGATGCGGCGCACTTCTTCGGCGAGACGTTCGCGCAATTCGATGTCGAGGCTGGAGAACGGCTCGTCCAACAACAACAGCCGCGGCTGCGGCGCCAGGGCGCGGGCCAGTGCAACGCGTTGCTGCTGGCCGCCGGACAGCTGATGCGGGAATTTGCTTTGCATGCCGCCGAGACCGACCAGTTCCAGCATGTCCTGCACGCGCCGGCGACGTTGTTGCCTGTTTCCGTGATTGTCGCCGTGATCACTGTGCAGGCCGAAACCGATGTTGGCTTCGACATCGAGGTGAGGAAACAGTGCGAAGTCCTGGAACACCATGCCGATGCGGCGTTGCTCGGCGGCGATGCGCACGCCGGGACCGTCCAGCTGTTGGCCGTCAAGCACGATGCTGCCGGCTTGCGCTTGTTCGAGTCCGGCGATGGCGCGCAACAAGGTAGTCTTGCCGCTGCCGGACGGACCGATCAGCGCGCCCAGCTGGCCGGGTTGCAGCGCGAACGACACCGCCTGCACCGCAGGCGCTGCGGCGCGTGGATAACTGATGCTGACCTGATCGACTTGCAGAAACATGGTGTCCTTTTTTCGGCGAGTTTTCTTGCTTGGGAAAAATCGGTGGAGTGAGATTCCTGCCGCTACAATGCGCCACGCAGTTGATGATTTTTTACCCGTTTTCAATAGGCGAAGTGTAGCGCATCGACGCCGAGGCGCAGCACACTCCGGACCAGTTTTCATCGTGAATTTATGTATCTCATCGGCCTGATTGCCTTCCTGATTTCCTTGCCCATCCTCGGCATTGCCGGTGCGTGGCTGCAGCTTGACGCGGCCGCCATCGACGCCTTGCATCAGCAGATGCAGACGGTATTGCCGGGTTATCTGGCGACTTCCGCATGGCTGGCCTTGTTCGTCACGCTGGGCGTGATCGTCGTTGGCGCGGCCACGGCGGTGGCGATCGGCTTGTTCGAGTTTCGCGGCAAGCGCTTCCTTGCCTGGGCGCTGCTGTTGCCGATGGCGATGCCGGCGTATGTGTGCGCGTATGCGTACACCGATTTCCTCCAATACGGCGGCACGGTGCAAAGCAGCCTGCGCGCGCTGTGGCCGGGCTTTCGTGTCGACGTGCGCAGCCTGGCGGGAGCGATCTTCCTGTTCATTTTTACGCTGTATCCGTACGCCTACCTGCTGGCGCGCAATGCGCTCGGCGAACGCGGCGTGCATCTGATGGAGGCGGCACGCCTGCTCGGCACGCCGTTGAGCGCACGCATCCGCCGCGTGGCCTTGCCGCTGGCGCGACCGGCGCTGATGGCGGGTGCGGCGCTGGCCTTGATGGAGACGCTGGCCGACTATGGCGTCAGCGCCTATTTCGGCTTGACCACGTTTACCACCGGCATCTACAAGGCATGGATGGTGATGGACGATCGCGTTGCGGCGGCCCAGTACGCAACGTTGTTGCTGCTGTTCGTCGCCATGCTGTTGTGGCTGGAGCGCCGCGAGCAGGGGCGCATGCGTTTTGCGACGGTGCGCGGCAATCGCGGCCTGGGTGGCAATGACGGCGATGGCGCCGAAGCACGCTTGCCGGTGTTGCGCGGCGCACGCGAGGCATTGGCCTGGCTGGTGTGCGCGACGCCGGTGCTGCTGGGCTTCGTGTTGCCGGTGCTGATCCTGTTGCAATTGATGTGGCGCGAGAGTGAGTTGTCGATGGCGACCAATCTCGCGCGCTACGCCGGCTGGACCTGGAACAGCTTCCGCTTCGGCGGCGTGGCGGCGGCGCTGGCGGTGGTGCTGGCGCTGGCCTTGGGTTTCGCCCAGCGCGCCGGCGGCTTGCCGCGCTTCAAATCCGCTTTCCTGCGTCTGGTCGCGCGCCTGGCGTCCATGGGATATGCGATTCCCGGGTCGGTGATCGCAGTTGGTATTTTGCTGCCGGTTGCGTGGTTGCAGGCGATGTTCCCCGGCAGCGGCGCGGGCGTCTGGCTGACGGCGACTGCGCTCGGCGTGATCTATGCGTATCTGGTACGCTTTACGGCCGTGGCGGTGCAGTCGGTGGAAGCCGGTTACACGCGCATCCCGCTGAGCCTGGACGAAGCGGCGCGCACCATGGGCGCCTCGCGCAGCCGCATCGTGCTCAAGCTGCACATGCCCTTGCTGTGGCGCTCGCTGACGACGGGCGCGCTGATGGTGTTCGTTGACGTGGTGAAAGAGTTGCCGGCAACGCTGCTGCTGCGTCCATTCAATACCGATACGCTGGCCGTGATCGCCCATAATCTGGCGCGCGACGAACGTCTCGGCGAGGCGGCACTGCCGGCGCTGAGCATCGTGCTGGTCGGCTTGATCCCGGTGATGCTCGTGACGCGGGCCCTGCGCAGGTACTGAACAAACAATAGAGGAAAAAATGAGCCAATATGATTACGACCTGTTCACCATCGGCGGCGGTTCCGGCGGCGTACGCGCCAGCCGCTTTGCCTCGCAATACGGCGCGCGCGTGGCGATTGCCGAGAGCAAGGACCTGGGCGGCACTTGCGTCAATGTCGGCTGCATTCCGAAAAAACTGATGTCGTATGGCGCGCATTTCCATCAAGATTTTGCCGACGCCGCCGGCTTCGGCTGGACCGTGGGCGAAACCAGTTTCGACTGGGCCGCGCTGATCGCCGCCAAGGACAAGGAGATCGCGCGCCTCAACGGCATCTACCGCAAGATCCTGGAGGGCGCCAAGGTCGACATCGTCGAAGGCCATGCGACCGTGGAAGATGCTCACACCGTCAGCGTCAACGGCAAGCGCTACACCGCCGCGCATATCCTGGTCGCGACCGGCGGCCGGCCGATGGTGCCGGAGATTCCAGGCAAGGAACTGGGCATCGTGTCCGATGATTTCTTCCACTTGACCGCCTTGCCGAAGCGCAGCGTGGTGCTGGGCGGCGGCTATATTGCGGTGGAACTGGCATCTATCCTCAATGGTCTCGGCAGCGAAGTGACGCTGGTGTATCGCGGCAAGAGCCTGCTGCGCGGCATGGACAGCGAACTCGGCATTTTCCTGGCGGAAGAGATGCGCAAGAAGGGCATGAACATCCTGTTTGAAAACAACATCGACGCCATCGCGTCAGACGGCGCCGGCAAGCGCGTCAAGCTCAGCGACGGCAAGACCATCGACGCCGATTGCGTGCTGTTCGCCACCGGCCGTCATCCCAACACCGCCGGTCTCGGCCTGGAAAAAGTCGGCGTCGCGCTGACCGCCAAAGGCGCCGTCAAGGTCGACCAGCATTTCGTTTCGGATGTCGCGTCCATCCATGCGATCGGCGACGTCATCGATCGCGTCGCACTGACGCCGGTGGCGCTGGCGGAAGGCATGGTGGTGGCCGCGCGCCTGTTCAACCAAGGCGGCCGGGAAATGTCTTACGAGAATATCCCGACGGCGGTCTTCAGCCATCCGAACGTCGGCACGGTCGGCCTGGGCGAAGAAGACGCGCGCAAGAAAGTGGGCGAAGTGCGCATCTTCAAATCGGAATTCAAGGCGCTCAAGCACACGCTGAGCGGCAATGCCGAGCGCACCTTCATGAAGCTGGTAGTGGATGCGAAGAGTGATCGCGTGCTGGGGGTGCACATGGTCGGCGCTGACGCCGGCGAGATCGTCCAGGGCTTTGCGGTCGCCTTGCAATGTGGCGCCACCAAGGCCCAGTTCGACGCCACCATCGGCATCCATCCGACCTCGGCGGAAGAGTTCGTCACGATGCGTACGCCGGTGGCATAAGCATGTCATGAGACGGTCGCCGGAGGATTCTCCTGCGACCGTCCGGTCCGTCCTGGCCTAGCGCGAAAGCGCGTAGCCGATGCGGAACTGCGGGGTCGATTTCTGGTTGTAAGTCAGCAGGCTCTCGCCGTAGCCGTAGAAATAGCTCGCCATCAAATAGCCGGCCATGCCCGGCACCAGTTTCGCCAGCGGATAGGACAGCGTCGAGTCGGCGCTGCCGGAGCTGTTGCGCGTGCCTTTGCGCAAGGTGGTCGAAAATTCCACGCCATCCGGTTTGCCCACTGCCAGCTTGAGATCCGCGTGGCCGCGATACTGGCCGATGTCGGGGTTGTCGGAGCTCGGGCCGAGGTAGGCGTAGACCTTGGGTGAAATGCGCAACTGGTAATCGTTGAGGTTGCCGACCGTGAAGGTGGGTTCAACGAAGAAAGTGTTGATGCCGCGCGACTGTGCGCCGTCGCGTCCGTTCGACTCATGCTCCAGCCCGGTCGAAATCGCCATGCGGCTCAGGATGCTGTTATGGATGCCGAGGTCGGGCAGGTAATAGAACAGGCTGGGGCGGTAGCTGGTGTCGCGGAAGGGCGCCGACGGGCTTTCCAGGTCCCACAGCGAATACTGGGTGTAGCCGAAATACAGATTGTCGATCAGGCCGCGCGAACGCATGTCTTCCGGTTGGAAGATGCGGAACTTGAAGCTGAGCTGGAACCTGGCATTGCGGTTGCCGCCGCTGTTGCCGGCGGCGAAGTACATCGGTTCGTGGAAAGACAGGCGCGGGATATCGATCAGGTCGAGCGCGGCCGGCGCAATGCCGATCGGACCGGCGTTGGCGCCCGGCGTGATGACCGAGGCAGAGGGCGTGGCTGCGCCGGCCAGCGCGATGCCTTCCGCCGACGGCACCGGCATCTTGCCGTCTTTGGGACGGATCACCGCAACCAGCACCGGCGAGGCGTCCACCCCCACGGTTTCAAGGCGCACCACGCCGCGCAAGTAGTCGGGCAGGGTGGCGCTGTAGGTGATTTTGCGGAACTCGCCGCGCTTGAGCGTGATTTCACCAGGCGCGCCGGCTTCGCGTTCCATGCGCAGTTGCACCGGCGGCGTCATGTCGGCCGAGGCCGCCACGACCAGATTGTCCGGGATGGCGTAAGCCTGGCTGTCGTGTTCATCTTCCGTGACCAGCAAGGTCAGGGTGAACGGCTTGTTGCCGTCAACCAGCTTGGGCGGCTGCAGCAGCGAAATGCCGGCGCTGGCGCCCTGCATCAGCGACAGCGCGCCGAGGGCGGCGAGGGTCTGGATCAGGCGCTTTGGTGCAAACAGTGCGACCGGACCTTGAGAATGCGGGCGGCCGGAGAAAAGCGTGGGGAGCATGAGGCCGGGATCTTTTACTGTTATAGGCGTAGGGCGCATTGTGTTTTTTATCGATTTATCAATTGTCGGGAGCGTGCATCAGCCATATGGATTGGTTTCCGCGCGTAAAGTTGCTTCGATCCGACGTTTCATACACTTAAGAATGTAAAGCGTTCGATTTCAGACTTCGTCAGACTTCGATATGTCTTTTTGCGGGATAATGGGCTAAATACCTAAAAAATGTTGATTATTATTCTCATATTTCCTCATCATGTTATCCGCTTCCTACGATAGTTTGCTAGTTGTTGTGTCCCTGCTGGTGGCGGTACTTGCCTCCTATACTGCACTGGATATGACCGAGCGGATCAATGCGACCCAGGAGTATGCCGGTCGCTCCTGGCTTCTTGGCGGTGCTGTCGCCATGGGTATCGGCATCTGGTCGATGCATTTCGTCGGCATGCTCGCGTTTCGTCTTCCCATCGATCTCGGCTACGACCCCTGGATCACCTTCCTGTCGCTGCTGATCGCCATTGGCGTGTCCGGCTTCGCGCTGTGGATCGTCAGCCGTCCCGAGCTGCCGCTGCGCCGGCTGCTCAACAGCGCGCTGGCGATGGGAGTCGGCATCGCTGCGATGCATTACACCGGCATGGCCGCCTTGTTGATGATGCCGGGCATTCATTACGATCCCTTGCTGTTTGCGGCGTCCGTCGCCATCGCCATCGCCGCCTCGGGCGCGGCGTTGTGGATAGCGTTCCGCCTGCGCCGCAACACGCCGCATGTCAAGCTTGCGCGGGGCGGCGCCGCCGTGGTGATGGGCGTGGCCATCGTCGGCATGCATTACACCGGCATGGCGGCTGCAAATTTCCCCGAGGGCAGCTTTTGCCTTGCCGTGCGCGACGGGGTGAGCCCGGGCTGGCTGGCGATCCTGATCATCGTCGTCACGCTGGCGGTGCTGACGATCGCCTTGCTGACGTCGCTGCTGGATGCGCGGCTGGAGTCGCGCACCGCCAAGCTGGCGCGTTCGCTGGCCGAAGCCAATGAAGAACTCACGCAACTGGTCCTGCACGATAATCTGACCAAGTTGCCCAACCGCACCTTGCTGGATGACCGCCTCAACCAGGCCATCAGCAAGGCGGCGCGCGAGCAGGGACATTTTGCCTTGATGTTTTGCGACCTCGACGGTTTCAAGGCGATCAACGATTCGCTCGGTCACCATGTCGGCGACCTGATGCTGGTAGAGGTGGCGCAACGCATCCGCTCGGTCATGCGCGCGCAGGATACGGTTGCGCGACTGGGCGGCGATGAGTTCGTGATGCTGGTCGATCTGAAGGAACCCGACGATGCAGTCACCGTCGCCGACAAGCTGGTGAAGATCATCAACCAGTCCTTCAATATCGAAAAGCACGAGTTGCGCGTCTCGGCCAGCATCGGCATCGCGATCTATCCGGAAGACGGCAGCAGCCGCCACGACCTGGTGATCAACGCCGACGCCGCGATGTACCATACCAAGCGCAGCGGTCGTAACGGCTACCATTTCTTTGAAGCGTCGATGAACGTCAACGCGCACAACCAGTTGCAATGGCTGCAAGACTTGCGCCTGGCGCTGGAGCGCAAGGAATTCATCCTCCATTACCAGCCCAAGTACAACTCGCCGAACGGCCCGGTGCTGGGCGCGGAAGCCTTGTTGCGCTGGCAGCATCCGGTGCACGGAATGGTGGGGCCGGATGAGTTCATCGGCCTGGCTGAACGTTCCGGGCTGATCGTGCCGATCGGGGCATGGGTGCTCGATGAAGCCTGCCGCCAGATGAAGGTCTGGTACGACATCGGCCACGAAGACTGGAAGATTGCAGTCAATCTCTCGGCGCTGCAGTTCGCGCAAACCGACCTGATCGATCTGGTCAAGGACACGCTGGCGCGCCATGACTTGCCGGCGCGCTGCCTGACGCTGGAAGTCACCGAGTCCACCGCCATGCACGATGCCGAAAGCAGTCTCAAGACGCTGCAGCAGATCGCCGACCTCGGGGTGGATATTTCCATCGATGATTTCGGCACCGGTTATTCGAGCCTGCTGTATCTGAAGCGCTTGCCGGCCAACGAACTCAAGATCGATCGCGGCTTCGTGCGCGACCTCAGCGACGGCAACGACGACGCTGCCATCATCTCGGCCATCGTGGCGCTGGGCCGTACGCTCAATCTGCGCATCGTCGCCGAAGGCGTGGAAACCACCAAGCAGCAGAACTTCCTGACCTCGGTCGGTTGCGATGCGTTGCAGGGTTACCTCATGGGTCGGCCGATGCCGCCCGACAAGTTCATCGAGGCGACTTCCAACCTGATGAAGAACACCGCGCCGACGTCCTGATTCCCCCGATCTCGCCTGTGGATTGCCCACTTGGCGAGGTCTTCCCATCCAGTGAGAACCGGCGCGCCGCCGGAGATCGCCATCGTGTTGCCGTTCGTCAACACAAGCCCCGCAAGCCATGAACAGACGCGACAGTCACACGCTGTTCCGCGCATTCAAGCCTTCTGTCCCAGAGCATTATGAAGAGTATGTGGCCGCCTGAGCCATGACGATAATTCAACATTTACCTGACCTGAATGGCAGGGGGACAACATGAACGTGATTGGAAACATGAAGATTGGCAAGCGCCTTGGACTGGGCTTCGCCATTATCCTGGCGCTGTCAGTCCTGATTGCCGTGATTGGCGTCTGGCGTCTGCAAAGCGTGGCCAAGGCAACGCAAGCCATGATGGACATACCGCTGGCCAAGGAGCGCATGATCGGCGACTGGTATCGCCATACGTTTGCCGGCATTCGTCGCACGATTGCCGTGGCCAAGAGTTCCGATCCCAGCTTGTCGGCGTTCTTCAAGCCGGAAAGCGACGAAGCCACGCGTATTTCCGGCGATCTTCAAAAGAAGATTTCCGATCTGATCGCCAGCGATGAAGAAAAGCAGTTGTACGAAAAAATCATGTCGTTGCGCAAAGTCTATCTGTCGACCCGCGACATCATCTATAAAGCCAAGAACGAGCCCGGTGCAGACCCGGCCGCGATCGCCGCGGCACTGGAAAAGGACTTCCTGCCGGCAGCGAAGAATTATTCGACGGAAGTGGAAAACCTGCTTGCGCTGCAGCGCAAGACCATCGATCAACTCAATCAGCATGTAGCGGAAATCGCTACGCAAAGCGCCAACCTGCTGATCGTGCTGGAAGTGCTGGCGCTGGCGCTGGGCATCGCCTGCGCCTGGTACCTGACCGCAGGCATCACGCGGCCGCTGAACACCGCGGTCGACATTTCACGCCGCGTCGCGGAAGGCGACCTGTCGGTGGAGATCACCGTGACCACCAGGGATGAAGCCGGTCAGTTGCTGCAGGCGCTCAAGGACATGAACGTCAGCCTGCGCAATATCGTCGGCAATGTGCGCATCGGCACCGACACCATCGCCACGGCCTCCAGCCAGATCGCCAGCGGCAATCTCGATTTGTCGAATCGCACCGAGCAGCAGGCCGGCTCGCTGGAAGAGACCGCGTCGGCAATGGAGCAACTGACCTCGACCGTGAAGCAGAACGCCGACAATGCGCGCCAGGCCAATCAATTGGCCGTGTCGGCGTCCGAAGTAGCGATCCAGGGCGGCAGCGTGGTGGGACAAGTGATCAACACGATGAGCGCGATCAATGATTCGTCCAAGAAGATCGTCGACATCATCAGCGTGATCGACGGCATTGCCTTCCAGACCAATATCCTCGCCCTGAATGCGGCGGTGGAGGCCGCGCGCGCCGGTGAGCAAGGGCGCGGTTTTGCGGTGGTGGCGTCGGAAGTGCGCAGCCTCGCGCAGCGCTCTTCCGCTGCGGCAAAAGAAATCAAGACGCTGATCGACGACTCCGTCTCCAAGGTCGACGTCGGCAGCAAGCTGGTGGGGCAGGCCGGATCGACCATGGAAGAAGTCGTTTCCAGCGTCAAGCGCGTCACCGATATCGTCGGTGAAATCAGTTCGGCCAGCCAGGAGCAAAGCACCGGCATCGAAGAGGTCAATCGCGCGATTGCACAAATGGACGAGAGCACGCAGCAGAACGCCGCGCTGGTGGAGGAAGCCGCCGCCGCCGCACAATCGTTGCAGGAACAGGCCGGCAAGCTGGCCGAACTGGTCAGCGTATTCAATATCGGCAACACCGCAGGCCTGGCAGCGCCTGCAGCAAAGACTTCGCGACGCACGGTTGATATCAATCCGGCGCCGCGTCTGGGGTAATCGGGGGAGGGGAGCAGCCGTCGCCTTCACCGGCGACGGCTTTTTTTTTGCGTTGAAATTCCTGGAGATCCGATCAGATCAGGCCGGGCATTCGGCGCGGTAATTCTCGGCCGCGCGCTGGCTCTTGCGCCGTGCTTTTTCCATCGTCTTGACCGGCGCATTGCGCAGGTCGTCTTCCGCCCAGCTCTTGCGTTGCGCCAGCTGGGCGCATTTTCTTTTCTGTTTTTCGGCGACCAGTCTGGCGCGCGCTTCTTCGCGTTCCTGTTTTTCGCGTTGCCGGCTCACGCGCTTTTCTTCCGCTGCACGGCTTTTGTCGAGGCGCTGCCGGAGGGCTTTGTCTTTGGCGGCGGTAGTTTGCGTGGGGCTATTGACGCCGCGCGCGTCGTCGATGGCGACGGTCGTGCCATTGGCGCAGGCGGCGTCGCTGTAGGTGACTTTGCCGTCGCTGTCGCATTTGTAGACAGCCCAGGCGGGCAGGGAACAAAGCAGCAAGGACAGCGCGAGCAGTGGCGGGCGGACGGAAAACCTGACGGAAAACATGGGTGAAACTCCTGGCGACGGCGAGATATGTTGTCGGGGGATCCGACCGCCGCCGTCGGCTGCGGTCAGAGCACTTTGCCGGGATTCATCAGCCCGTGCGGATCCAGCGCCTGTTTGATGGCGCGCATGAGCCGGAGTTCTACCGGCGATTTATAACGCAGGATTTCTTCACGTTTGAGCGCGCCGAGTCCGTGTTCGGCCGAGATCGACCCGCCGAATTTATCGACGCTGTCATGCACCGCGCGATTGATGACCGGTTGTTCGAGGATGAAGTCGGTGTCCTTGACGCCGGGTGGCGGCGATACGTTGTAGTGCAGGTTGCCGTCGCCGAGATGGCCGAAGGTGACCATGCGGCAGCCGGGCGATGCCTGCTGCACCAGCACGTCGGTGACGCGGATGAATTCGCCGATGCGCGAGATCGGCACGGAGATGTCGTGCTTGATGTTCTTGCCTTCATGCGCCTGCGCCATGGAGATGTGCTCGCGCAATTGCCACAGGGCTTTCGATTGCGCGATCGAGGTGGCGATGACGGCGTCGTCGATCAGCTCCTGCTCCAGCGCCAGGCCGATCACGGCTTCGAACATTTCGGAGGCATGCGCTTCGGATTCGCTGTCCGACAATTCCAGCAGCACATAGTGCGGATGGAGGCGCTCGAACGGCGCGCGATGCGGCGGGAAGTGTTTGGCGACCAGCTGCATGCAAAAATCCGACATCAGCTCGAACCCGGTCAGCGCCGCGCCGCAATGCGCCTGCGCCAGGCTCAGCAGGCGCAGCGCGTGGTCCGGCGTGCACAGCGCGGCCAGCGCGGTGACTTGCGCTTTAGGTTGCGGGAACAGTTTGACGACCGCCGCGGTGACGATGCCCAGCGTGCCTTCGGCGCCGATGAACAGGTCGCGCAGGTCGTAGCCGGTGTTGTCCTTGCGCAGGCCGCGCAGGCTGCTCATGACGTCGCCTTCTGCCGTGACGACTTCCAGGCCCAGGCACAGTTCGCGCGTATTGCCATAGCGCAGGACCGCGGTGCCGCCGGCGTTGGTCGAGAGATTGCCGCCGATGGTGCAACTGCCTTCAGCGGCCAGCGACAACGGGAACAGACGCTGCTCTGCCGCGGCGGCTTGCTGGAGGTTTTGCAGGATGCAGCCGGCTTCGACCGTCATGGTGTTGTTGACCGGATCGACTGCGCGGATGCGATTCAGGCGCGTCAGCGATAGCAATACCGCCTTGCCGCTGGTGTCGGGCACGCTACCCAGCACCAGGCCGGTATTGCCGCCTTGCGGAACGATCGGCACCAGATGGCGGGCGCACAGTTTGACCACGGCGGCGACTTCCCCGGTGCTGCCCGGTCGCAGCACGGCCAGCGCACGGCCGGTGTAGCGTCCGCGCTGGTCGGTCAGGTAACCGGCAGTATCGGCATCCGCGGTGAGGACGTAGGCGCCGCCGAGGGCATCGCGACAGGCTTGCAGGAAATCTTGGGGAAAATCTTGGGAGAAATCTTGTTCTGCTGCGCTCATGATGTTTTCCGGAAGATTATTGCGAAGCCTTCTGGATGGCCTGGCGGGCGATTTCCTTGGCGGCTTTCTTGTAGGGCGCCAGGTACAGGACCGCGCACAGGAAATACACGCAGCTGAGGGCGACTTCGATCCAGCCGAGCGTGATCGACGTGGCGACGCGGTCGCTGGTGGCGCGCACGATGCCTTCGGTGAAGTACAGCAGGATCAGCATCGACGACCATTGCATGGTGTAGACGTCGCGTTTGAGGACGCCGCGCAGCGGGAACAGCAGCGGGATCACCTTGAGCACCATCCACGAACCGCCCGGTCGCAACGGCGCCAGCGCCAGTTCCCAGGCAACGCAGAGGATGATCAGCGCGACCAGGCTGACGGCGGCGCCGAGATGGAAGATGCGAAAACGATGCGTGCTCAGTGTGCTCATTCAAGTCTCCTGCAGTTTGATGGCGTTCTGTGCGAGGCGGCGGCCGAGGGCAACCGCCAGCGCGCGGGTATCGTCGGAAATCGCCTGGTTGCCGTTGACGCCGGCCCAGTGGCTGGCGCCGTAAGGCGAGCCGCCGCTGCTGGTGCTCATCAGTTCGGGCTGGGTGTAGGGCAGGCCGACGATCAGCATGCCGTGGTGCAGCAAAGGAATCATCATCGACAACAACGTCGATTCCTGGCCGCCGTGCATGCTGCCGGTCGAGGTGAACACGCTGGCGGGTTTGCCGGCCAGCGCACCCGACAGCCATTGCGGCGCCGTGCCGTCCCAGAAATACTTCATCGCCGCCGCCATGTTGCCGAAGCGCGTCGGCGAGCCCAGCGCCAGCCCGGCGCATTGTTCGAGGTCGCTCAATTCGACGTAGGGGGCGCCGTTGGCGGGCACGTCCGGTTCGGTGGCTTCCGTCACGGTGGAGACGGCGGGCACGGTGCGCAGGCGCGCATCGCAGCCCGGCACGCTTTCCACGCCTTGGGCGATCAGCTCGGCCAGTTTGCGGGTAGAGCCATGTCTCGAGTAGTAAAGGACCAGTATCGTTGTATTAGTTGTGTTCGGCATGTTGGTATTATAGGAGCCTTTATTTATCCATCGCACGCGTTTTACTGCTCGCATTTCGAGAATGAAACCTGGCGCATGACGAGGCGCAGTTCCGGCTTCTTCATGATTTTGATTGCTTTCTCTTGCTTACTTTTCTGAAACCCATGCAGGGCTTGTCTCGTACCCAGTTGCGTGATTTGTTCCGGTTCGCCGCCAAGCGGCTGAGCGACGATCGCCTGCCGCAGGTGGCGGGCAGCCTGACGTTTACCACCATCCTGTCGCTGGTGCCGCTGCTGACCATTGCGCTGGCGATCTTCACCGCGTTCCCGCTGTTCAGCACGTTCCGCTCGGCGCTGGAGGCGTATTTCGTCCAGAGCCTGATGCCCAAGGGCGTGGCCAGCACCATCCTCGGCTACCTGAACCAGTTTTCGTCCAAGTCGGCGCGCCTGTCGGCGGTCGGCGGCGTGGCGCTGATCCTGACGTCGGTGCTGACCATGGCGACCATCGATCGCGTGTTCAACCAGATATGGCGCGTCAAGAAGTCGCGCCCTTTGCTGCAGCGCATCCTGGTGTACTGGGCAATCATCACGCTCGGCCCCTTGCTGATCGGGATTTCGATCAGCGTGACGTCGTATCTGTATTCCGCCACCAACGGCGTGGTCACCAGCGTGCCGCTCATCGGCGCCAGTTTTTACACGCTGATTTCGGTGCTGCTGACGACCAGCGCGTTCACGCTGCTGTACATCGCCGTGCCGAATCAATGGGTGGACTGGCGCGACGCCGTCTGGGGCGGCTTGCTGGCCGGCGTGGGGGTGGAAATCGCCAAGCGCCTGTTCGCCAGCTATGTCATGAAATTCCCGACCTACACGATGGTGTACGGCACCGTGGCGGCCTTGCCGATTTTCCTGCTGTGGATTTACATGCTGTGGATGATCACGCTGGTGGGCGCTTTGGTGACCGCAGCGCTGCCGATCGTGCGCTACGAGCGCTGGTGGCATGTGGCGTCGCCGGGCAGCGAGTTCATCGACGCCATGAAAGTGCTCAAGATCCTGCATGAAGCGCGCGCCAACGGCGAATCGGCGAAGGTGGACGCCGGCTTGCTGCGCACACGCACGCAACTTGGGCTGGAAGAATTGCAGACCTTGCTGCAGAAGATGCTGGAAGCCGGCTGGGTCGGTTCGCTCAAGGGCGACGCGCCACGCCGGTCGCCCTGGAACAAGCGCCTGGCCGACGGACTGGACCGCTGGACGCTGCTGATCAATCCGGAATCGCTGAAGCTGGTGGACGTGTATCGCCTGTTCGTGTTCGACAGCGCCACCCATGCAGGCGAAGACCAGCAATTGGTCAATCGTGTCGAAAGCGCGGTGTCGCTGGTGCTGGATCAGACGCTGGCGTCTTACTTCTCCGAAGGTGCGCAGGCGCCGGACTTGAGGGAAGTTGCCTCGTCAGCGCCGGTCGACGTCATCGGCGCTGACCGTCGGGGTTCAGAACGATATTTGCCCGGTCAATAGTTGCCAGTACATGACCCAGTCGCCCATGAAGGAGTAGAGCGGCTGGCGAAAACTGGCCGGGCGGTTCCTTTCGAAGCGGAAATGCCCGATCCAGGCAAAGCCGTAGCCGCACAGGACCGCCGCCGCCAGCCACCAGAAATTATGCGTCAGCAGCAACATTCCCAGGCACAGCAGCGCCAGCGTCGAGCCGGCGAAATGCAGTTGGCGGCAGGTGCGGTTGGCATGTTCGCTCAGGTAGTTCGGGTAGAACTCGTCGAAGCTGGTGTATTTGTCATGATGCAGGACGGTCGGCATGCTGGTCTCCCTGTGTTCTTGTGATTTCAGAGTAGGCCTTGGCGCCGGCGGAATCAATGAAAAAATTTCATTTTCGGCATTGCTTTGCGAATGTGGGATTGTGGGCCGTCCGCAAACCTCGTACCATGCATATACCGCCATTGTTTGTGGATTTTTGCTCTCGCATGGGCTACATTCCGGACAGGAGCCCGACGCTCCATGGCTACAATAACTTAAGGATGACACCATGAAAGTCTCTGAAATTCTTAAAGTCAAAGGCAACATTCTCTTCACCGTGACCCCTGACACGCCGATTGCGGATGCCGTAGACGCAATGGCCGAGAAAGACATTGGCTCCTTGGTCGTCATGGAATTCGGCGAGCTGGTCGGCATGCTGACCTTCCGCGAAGTCCTCAAGACACTGCAGGACAACAAAGGCTCAGTTGGAACGAGCAGCGTGCGCAAGCACATGGACGATCATCCGATCACCGTCACGCCCGACACCGACCTCAACGAAGTGCGCCGCATCATGCTCGAAAAGCACGCGCGCTACGTGCCGGTGATGGACGCCAAGACGCTGCTGGGCGTGATGTCGTTCTATGACGTCGCCAAGGCAGTGCTGGACGCGCAGGGCTTCGAGAACAAGATGCTCAAGGCCTATATCCGCGACTGGCCGGCGGAAGAAGAGAATAGCTGAGTTGCGCGCAGGCGGCCCTGCCGATGCATTAGCCGCAAGCCACTCTTGCAAGAGAAACCGTTCATGTCGTCATGAGCGGTTTTTTGTTGTCCGAATGCCTGCGTCCCTGTCCGCGCATTCGTTCCCGATTTCTTTTCCCTTCATCTTTACTCCATGAGTCAATCCAGCCAGTTCTCCCTGCTCGGTCAACGCCGTTTCGCGCCATTCTTCTGGACCCAGTTCCTCGGCGCGCTCAACGACAATGTTTTCAAGACCGCGCTGCTGACCATCCTGACGTATGACGCGCTGAGCTGGACCGACATCGACACCGGCCTTCTCAACAACCTGATCCCGGGTTTGTTCATCCTGCCGTTCTTCCTGTTTTCGGCGACCGCCGGGCAACTGGCCGACAAGATGGAAAAAGGCCGGCTGGCGCGTTACGTCAAGCTGCTGGAAATCGCCATCATGGGCATCGCCGCCTACGGCTGGATGACGCATCACCTGTGGTTGCTGGTGGTGGCGGTGGCCGGCATGGGCGTGCATTCAACCATCTTCGGGCCGGTCAAGTACGCCTATTTGCCGCAGCAACTCAAGCCGCAGGAACTGATCGGCGGCAACGGCGTGATCGAAATGGGCACCTTCGTCGGCATCCTGCTGGGTGAAGTAATCGGCGCGGTGCTGGTGGTGCACAAGCCGTTCGGGCTGGAAATGGTGGCGGCGATCACGATCGGTTTCGCCGTGCTCGGTTGGCTGGCCAGCCTGGGCATCCCCAATTCTCCGGCGCCGGCGCCCGATCTGAAAATCAACTGGAATCCGTTTACGGAAATGGTGCGCAACCTCGGTTTTTCGCGCCGCAACCGCCCGGTGTTCCTGTCGATCCTGGGCAATTCCTGGTTCTGGTTTTACGGCGCCATCGTGCTGGCGCAATTCCCGCTGTATGCGAAGAATTACCTGCATGGCGACCACAGCGTGTTCGTACTGCTGCTGATGGTGTTTTCGGTCGGCATTGGCATCGGTTCGCTGCTGTGCGAACGCCTTTCCGGCCACAAGGTGGAAATCGGTCTGGTGCCGTTCGGCGCGATCGGCCTGTCGGTGTTCGGACTCGAACTGTACTTCGCCAGCGTCAGCTATACCGCGACGGCGGCAGTTGACATGAGCGGTTTCGTGGTGCAGCACGGTAGCCTGCGCATCCTGTTCGATTGCGCGATGATCGGCGTCTTCGGCGGGTTGTACATCGTGCCGCTGTTTGCACTGATCCAGACGCGCTGCGATCCGGAGCACGTTTCTCGCACCATCGCCGGCATGAACATCATGAACTCGCTGTTCATGGTGGTGGCGGCTTTGCTGGCGATGGTGCTGCTGCGCTCGGGCTTCACGATTCCGCAGATTTTCCTGGTCACGGCGATTCTCAACGCGCTGGTGGCGACCTACATCTTCTCGCTGGTGCCGGAATTCCTGATGCGTTTCCTGGCGTGGATGCTGATCCATACCATCCATCGCGTCCGCACCGTCAACGCCGAGCTGATTCCCAAGCACGGCGCGGCGGTGCTGGTGTGCAACCACGTCAGCTATGTCGACGCCATCGTGATCATGGCCGCCAGCCCGCGCCCGATCCGTTTCGTCATGGATCACCGGATCTTCCGGACGCCGGTGCTGTCGTGGATCTTCCGCACGGCCAAGGCGATTCCGATTGCGCCTGCCAAGGAAGACCCGTGGCTGATGGAAAAGGCCTACGTCGACATCGCGCAGGCGCTGCATGAAGGCGATCTGGTCTGCATCTTCCCGGAAGGCAAGCTGACCAGCACCGGCGAGATCAATGAATTCAAGGGCGGCATCAAGAAAATCATCGACCGCAGCCCGGTGCAGGTTTTTCCTATGGCCTTGCGCGGACTGTGGGGCAGCCTGCTGACGCGCGGCGCCGGCAATCCTTTCCATCGCTCGTTCAAACGCGGCTTGTTTTCCCGGCTGGAGTTGGCGGTCGGCGAGCCGATTCCGGCGCAGCAGGCGACGCCGGAATACTTGCAGCAACGCGTGAGCGAACTACGTGGCGAGTGGAAGTAATCCCTACGCTGGTAAAATCACCCTTTCAGATCATTAAAAGCAGAGCTTCGTTATGTCCGGCAATACCCTCGGCACGCTGTTTACCGTTACCACCTTCGGCGAATCCCATGGCCCGGCCATCGGTTGCGTGATTGACGGCTGCCCGCCGGGCATGGAATTGTCCGAAGCCGACATCCAGCCAGAGCTCGACCGCCGCAAGCCAGGCACCTCGCGCCATGTGACCCAGCGCCAGGAACCGGATACGGTCGAAATCCTGTCCGGCGTGTTCGAAGGTAAAACCACCGGCACGCCGATCGCGCTGCTGATCCGCAACCAGGACCAGCGCAGCAAGGATTACGGCAATATCCTTGATACTTTCCGTCCCGGCCATGCCGACTACACCTACTGGCACAAGTACGGCATCCGCGATCCGCGCGGCGGCGGCCGTTCGTCGGCGCGCCTGACTGCACCCGTGGTCGGCGCGGCGGCGGTGGCCAAGAAGTGGCTGTTCGAGAAATACGGCACCACCTTCAAGGGGTGCATGAGCCAGCTCGGCGACATCGCGATTCCGTTCGAATCATGGGAGCACGTGCGCGAGAATCCTTTCTTCGCCGCCAACGCGACCGTCATTCCGCAACTGGAAGACTACATGGACGCCTTGCGCAAGGCCGGCGATTCGTGCGGCGCGCGCATCGATGTCGTGGCGCAGAATGTGCCGGTCGGGCTGGGCGAGCCGATTTACGACAAGCTCGACGCCGAGATCGCCTTCGCCCTGATGGGCATCAATGCCGTCAAGGGCGTGGAAATCGGCGCCGGCTTCAGGTCGGTGGCGCAAAAAGGCACCGAACACGGCGACGCGCTGACGCCGGATGGTTTCGTCGGCAACAACGCCGGCGGCATCCTCGGCGGCATTTCGACCGGGCAGGACATTACCGCATCGATCGCCATCAAGCCGACTTCAAGCATTCGTTCGCCGCGCCCGTCGATCGACAAGGCCGGTCACGCCACCGACGTCGAAACCCACGGTCGTCACGATCCCTGCGTCGGCATCCGCGCCACGCCGATCGCTGAAGCCATGCTGGCGCTGGTATTGATGGATCACGCCTTGCGTCATCGTGCGCAATGCGGCGACGTGCACGTGACGACGCCGCAGATCGCCGCCCAGAAATAAATCGAATTTCAACAATTTGCCGCGCTTTTTCCGCGGCAAGCAGAACCGAGTTGTCGTGCGCCGGTCGAACGATCCGCAAGCACGGGGAGACATTGCGTCCACAACAACGATGCACGGCAGCGCCGTAGCATCGACCTGGCCGGACAGTTGTTTCCCCGTATTTTTTATCTTTCACGAGGGGATGGCATGGGCTACCAGGCACTGAAGACACCGTATCGACAACAATTCCTGCCGCGGCTGCTGCTCGCAGTGACCGCACTGGCGCTGACCGCCTGCGAAAGCGTGCAAACCACCCAGGGCGGCGCCGTCGGCGTGACGCGCACGCAAAGCATGGCCTTGTCCGCACAGGAAATCGACAGCGCCGCCGTCAAGGAATACGCCCAGGTGCTCGACGAGCAAAGGAAGAAGGGCGCGCTGAATCAAAACGCCGCCCAGGTGCGCCGCGTGCGCGCCATTGCCGACCGGCTGATCCCGCAAACCGTGGCGTTCCGTCCCGACGCCGCCAAGTGGAAATGGGAAGTCAACGTCATCACCTCGCCGGAAGCCAACGCCTGGTGCATGCCCGGCGGCAAGATCGCCGTCTACACCGGCCTGATCGAAAAACTCAAGATCACCGATGACGAACTGGCCGCCGTGATGGGCCATGAAATTTCCCACGCCTTGCGCGAACACGCGCGTGAACGGGCTTCCGAGCAGGCCGTGACCGGCTCGCTGATTTCCATCGGATCTTCGCTGCTCGGCGTCGGCGAACTCGGCCAGCAGGGCGCGCAGTACGCTTACATGGGCCTGATCGGCCTGCCGAATTCGCGCACACACGAAACCGAAGCCGACCGCATGGGCGTGGAACTCGCCGCCCGCGCCGGTTACGATCCGCGCGCTGCGATTTCCCTGTGGCAAAAAATGGGGCAGATCGGCGGCAGCGAACCGATGAAATTCATGTCCACGCATCCTTCGCGCGACGATCGCATCAGCGATCTGACCGTCTATTCGCAGCGGGTGATGCCGCTCTACGAGCAGAGCAAGAAAACGCGTTGACCGCAAAGCGTTGCCGAACGCGCGCCAAAACCACATTGCGGCCTCGGAAAAGGCGTGTTTATGGCATAATCAAAGGCTCATTTCAACGACTTGCGTAGCCTTTACACGCCCGCATCATCATGCTCAAGACGCTATACGACAAACTTTGGGAATCTCACGTTGTTCATGCTGAACAAGACGGAACGGCCATTTTGTACATTGACCGTCACCTATTGCATGAAGTGACCAGCCCGCAAGCATTCGAAGGCCTCAAGCTGGCCGGTCGCCAGCCATGGCGCAATGCCGCCAATCTGGTGGTGGCCGATCACAATGTGCCGACCACCAATCGCGCCAACGGCATCGCCGATCCGATCTCGCGTTTGCAGGTCGAGACGCTGGACGCCAACGCCAAGGAATACGGCCTGACCTATTTCGGCATGAACGACAAGCGCCAGGGCATCGTGCACGTCATCGGGCCTGAGCAAGGTGCGACGCTGCCCGGCATGACCGTGGTCTGCGGCGACTCGCACACGTCCACGCATGGCGCTTTCGCCTGTCTGGCCCACGGCATCGGCACCTCCGAAGTCGAGCATGTGCTGGCGACGCAAACGCTGCTGGCCAAGAAATCCAAGTCCATGCTGGTCCAGGTCGACGGCGCCTTGCCGAACGGCGTGACGGCAAAAGACATCGTCCTGGCGGTGATCGGCAAGATCGGCACCGCCGGCGGCACCGGCTACGCCATCGAATTCGCCGGCTCGACCATGCGCGCGCTGACCATGGAAGGCCGCATGACGGTCTGCAACATGGCCATCGAAGCGGGTGCGCGCGCCGGCATGATCGCGGTCGACGACACCACGATCAACTATCTCAAGGGCCGGCCGTTCTCGCCTGCGGGTCCGCACTGGGAACGCGCCGTGAGTTACTGGCGTACGCTGCATTCCGACCCGGGCGCCAAGTTCGACATGGTCGTGACATTGAACGCCACGGAGATCAAGCCGCAAGTGACTTGGGGCACCTCGCCGGAAATGGTGATCGCCATCGACAGCCGCGTGCCGGATCCGGACAAGGAAAAAGACGCCACCAAGCGCGACGGCATGGAAAAGGCCCTGGCCTACATGGCGTTGAAGCCCAATACACCGATCGAAGACATCCGCATCGACAAGGTGTTCATCGGTTCCTGCACCAACTCGCGCATCGAAGATTTGCGTGAAGCGGCGGCGGTGGTGCGCGGCAAGTTCCGCGCTTCCAACGTCAAGCTGGCGATGGTGGTGCCGGGCTCCGGCCTGGTCAAGGAACAGGCTGAACGCGAAGGCCTGGACAAGATTTTCCGCGATGCCGGTTTTGAATGGCGCGAGCCGGGCTGTTCGATGTGTCTGGCGATGAACGCCGACCGTCTGGAGCCGGGCGAGCGTTGCGCGTCGACGTCCAACCGCAACTTCGAAGGGCGTCAGGGCGCCGGCGGCCGTACTCACCTGGTGAGCCCGGCGATGGCTGCCGCTGCTGGTATCGCAGGACATTTCGTTGACGTGCGTTCTTTATAAAACTATCTTGGTGAAATCATGAAAAAAATAATCGTTTTGACTGCACTGGCCGTGTCGTTCCTGACCCTGACTGCATGCAATACCGTGCGCGGATTCGGTGAAGACGTCTCGAAGGTCGGCGACAAGATGCAGGACGCCAGCAAGAAGTAATGATGCAGTGGTGGCGGCGGCCGGTGCGTCTGCACCGCTGTTGCTGATTTGTTTTGTTGAAGAGATAAAAGAAACCGGCTGATCGGATTGCCGCATGGTGCGGCGATCCATCATCGATAAAAGTGCCATGAATAAATTTATTGTCCATGATGGTCTGGTTGCTCCGCTTGATCGCGCCAACGTCGATACCGACGCGATCATTCCCAAGCAATTCCTGAAATCGATCCAACGCAGCGGCTTCGGTCCGAACCTGTTCGACGAATGGCGTTATCTGGATCATGGCGAGCCGGGCATGGACAATTCCAAGCGTCCGCTGAATCCTGACTTCGTGCTGAACCAGGCACGTTATCAAGGCGCATCGGTGCTGCTGGCGCGCAAGAATTTCGGTTGCGGCTCCTCGCGCGAACACGCGCCGTGGGCGCTTGATCAGTACGGCTTCCGTGCTGTGATCGCACCGAGCTTTGCCGATATTTTCTTTAATAATTGTTTCAAGAACGGCCTGTTGCCGATCGTGCTGCCGGAGCAGCAGATCGACCGCCTGTTCGATGAAGTGAAGGCATTCCCGGGCTTCCGCCTGATCATTGACTTGGAAAAACAGGTCATTACTACCGCCAATGGCAGTCAGACTTATCCGTTTGAGGTCGGCGAATTCCGCAAGTATTGCTTGCTCAACGGCCTGGACGACATCGGTCTGACATTGCGCCAAGCGGACAAAATCCGCGCTTTTGAAGAGCGTCACCTGTTCGATCAACCTTGGCTGGCCAATACCATCTGAGCGTATCTGCAGGTTTCTGAAGTTTCCGATTAGCCGGATGTCCCATCGCACGGTCTCCTGGACCGGTGCAGGTGCGGCAGCCGGCGTTACCATTTTCCAAGACTAGAAGACGACGACATGAAGATTGCAATTTTGCCAGGCGATGGCATCGGTCCCGAGATCATTGAACAAGCGGTGCGCGTGCTCAATACACTGGGCGAAAAGTTTGAGATGGAAACCGCGCCGGTCGGCGGCGCAGGCTACGAAGCCCACGGCCATCCTCTGCCGGACGGCACGCTGAAGCTGGCCAAGGAATCCGATGCCATCCTGTTCGGCGCCGTCGGCGACTGGAAATACGACACGCTGGATCGCCCGCTGCGTCCTGAACAAGCCATCCTGGGCCTGCGCAAGCACCTGCAACTGTTCGCCAATTTCCGTCCGGCGATCTGTTATCCGGAACTCACCGGCGCTTCGTCGCTGAAGCCTGAACTGGTGGCCGGTCTGGACATCCTGATCGTGCGCGAACTGAACGGCGACATTTACTTCGGCCAACCGCGCGGCATGCGCGAAGCGCCGGACGGTCCGTTCAAGGGCGCCCGCGAAGGCTTCGATACCATGCGTTACAGCGAGCCTGAAATCCGCCGCATCGCCCACGTTGCCTTCCAGGCTGCGGCCAAGCGCGGCAATCGCCTGTGCAGCGTCGACAAGGCCAACGTGCTGGAGACCTTCCAGTTCTGGAAAGACATCGTCACCGACGTGCACAAGGAGTATCCGCAAGTCGAACTGACCCACATGTACGTGGACAATGCCGCCATGCAACTGGTCAAGGCGCCGAAGAATTTCGACGTCATCGTGACCGGAAACATGTTCGGCGATATCTTGTCCGATGCGGCAGCCATGCTGACCGGTTCGATCGGCATGTTGCCGTCGGCCTCGCTGGACGCCAACAACAAGGGCCTGTACGAACCATCGCACGGTTCGGCGCCGGACATCGCCGGCAAGGGCATCGCCAATCCGCTGGCGACTATCCTGTCGGCAGCCATGATGCTGCGTTTCTCGCTGAACAAGGCGGAACAGGCGGACCGTATTGAAGCTGCGGTGAAGAAAGTCCTTGCGCAAGGCTATCGCACCGGCGATATTTATGAAGAGGGCACCACCAAGGTCGGCACCAAGGAAATGGGCGATGCAGTCGTCAAGGCATTGGGCTGAGTTCTGGGTTGATCGCGGTAGTGGTTTTTTTAACGTTGTAGTTCATTGATTATGGAAGTTCATAAATAGGGAAAGATGATGAAACTGGTTGGTTTGGTAGGCTGGCGTGGAATGGTGGGTTCGGTCCTGATGCAACGCATGCAGGACGAGGGTGATTTCGATCACATCGAACCGGTATTTTTTTCGACCTCGAATGCAGGCGGTAAAGCACCGTCGTTCGCCAAAACGGCAACGACGCTGAAAGACGCCAACAGCATTGACGAGCTGAAAAAATGCGACATCATTATTACCGCGCAAGGCGGCGACTACACCACCGAGATCTTCCCCAAGCTGCGCGCAGCCGGCTGGAACGGTTTCTGGATCGATGCGGCGTCGACCCTGCGCATGAAGGACGATGCCGTGATCGTGCTCGATCCGGTCAATGACAACGTCATCCGCGATGCGCTGGCCAAGGGCGTCAAGAACTACATCGGCGGCAATTGCACCAACTCCATCTTGCTGATGGGTGTGGGCGGCCTGTTCAAGGAAGGTCTGGTCGAGTGGGTCAGTTCCATGACTTATCAGGCGGCTTCCGGCGGCGGCGCCAACCACATGCGCGAGCTGTTGAAGGGCATGGGCGTGATCAGCGCTGCCGTGGCCGATGAGCTGGCGACGCCGTCGTCGGCGATTCTGGATATCGACCGGGTGGTTGCCAAGACCATTCGCGAAGACGTGCCGACCGAGTATTTCGGTGCGCCGCTGGCCGGCGGCCTGATCCCGTGGATCGACGCGCAGCTGGAAAACGGCCAGTCCAAGGAAGAGTGGAAGGGCCAGGCCGAAGTCAACAAGATCCTCGGCAACGACAAGCCGATTCCTGTCGACGGCCTGTGCGTGCGCATCGGCGCGATGCGTTGCCACAGCCTGGCATTGACCATCAAGCTCAAGCGCGATCTGCCGCTGTCCGAGATCGAATCCATCATCCGTGCGGGCAACCAGTGGGTGAAATGGGTGCCGAACGATCGCGCCATCACGGTCAAGGAATTGACTCCGGCATCGATCACCGGCAGCCTGGAAATCGGCGTCGGCCGCGTGCGCAAGCTGAACCAGGGGCCGGAATACATTTCCGCGTTCGTGATCGGTGATCAGTTGCTGTGGGGCGCGGCCGAACCGCTTCGTCGCATGCTGCGCATCATTCTTGGAAAATAATTGATGACGAGACGTGGGGTTTTCTCCCGTTTCGTTGTCAATTTGCAACGCTAACCCGTCAAACATTCCGTACCCGGAATGTTGGCGGGTTTTGACCATCTTGAGAACTTGGTTACACTTGCAGGCCTAAGTTCTTGATGATATGTTAAAAATCAGAATTTATCTCATCCGCGTCAATAAACTGATCGTCGCAACAGGGCTGGTCAAATCCATTGCTTAGTGGCAATTTGGAGGACTTTCGTTGACCTGTCGAATTTTTACTTGTCATTGATGAAATAAACTTTGGTCTTCAGGCCTTCTTTATGGAACGTCTACCTCACCATACAAACATGCCTCTACATACTGATAACAAGTTTCCGCTGTCCCGCCTGAAAAAACTGAGCGCCGCCGTTACCCTGGCAGTCATCCTGCCGATGGGAGCGCATGCCGCCGGGCTCGGCAAGCTGACCGTCTTGTCGGCGCTGGGCCAGCCGCTGCGCGCGGAAATCGAGCTGACTTCAGTATCAAAAGAGGAGGAAGGCTCGCTGGTGGCCCGCCTGGCGCCGGCCGACGCTTTCCGCAAGGCCAACATCGATTTCAATCCGGTATTGTCGTCGCTGCGTTTTTCCGTCGAACAGCGTCAGGGCCGGCAACTGGTCCGCATCAGTTCTGCGCAGGCGCTCAACGAGCCCTTCGTCGATCTGCTGCTGGAATTGAGCGGCGGCGGCACGCGCCTTGTGCGCGAGTACACCTTCCTGCTCGATCCGCCTGACATGCGCAAGCCGCAGGCTGCGCAATCCGCGCCGGCGACGCCGCCTGCAGCAGCGCCTGCTGTCGCGAAACCTGCTGCGGTTGCTGCCACTACCGCTACGCCAGTCGCAAAACCTGCACCGGCTGCAGCACCGGCGACAGCGTCGTCTGCATCAACCAACAACAGCGACGACGAGCCGGTGTCGAGCATCGTCACCAAATCCGCACCTTCGCCGCTGGCTGAAGAAATCATCCGCAACGGCCGCAGCAGCGAGCAGGGTGGCTTGACCAACGCGCCGGTGCCTGCGGCCGTGGCTGCCAGAACCGTACCTCAGCCCGCTGCCGCCAAGTCCGAAGAAGCCGCCCCTGCAGCTACCGGCAAGCGAGGCAAGGGCGCCGCAGCCAAGCCTGAAGGCAAGGCAGGCGACAAGACTTATCGCGTCAAGGAAGGCGACACGCTGGCGGACATCGCCAATCGCACCAAAGACAACACCGTGTCGCTGGATCAGATGCTGATCGCGTTGTACCGCGCCAATCCCGACGCCTTCATCGGCGACAACATCAATCGCCTGCGTGCAGGCCGCGTGTTGTCGGTGCCGGATGCCGCCGCTGCCGGCGCGGTCGACAAGGGTGAAGCGCGCAGCACCGTGGTGGCGCAGGCGCAGGATTTCAACGCTTACCGCAACAAGCTGGCAGGCCAGGTCGCCAGCGGTCCGGCGCGCAAGGCCAACGACGCCAGGCAAAGCGGCGGCGGTAAAGTGACTGCGCGCGTGGAAGAAAAATCTTCCACCAACGAAGCTCGCGACCGCTTGCAATTGTCGAAGGCCGGTGCGGGAGCGAAAGACCGCGCCGCCGCTGAAAAAGCTGCGGCCGAAGACAAGATTGCAGCAGACAAGGCGATCGCCGAAGCCAATGATCGCGTCAAGGCGCTGGAGAAGAACGTCAGCGATTTGCAGAAGCTGCTGGAAATCAAGAACAAGACGCTGGCCGAAATGAGCGAGCAGCAGAAGGCCGCCGCCAAGCCGGAAACTCCGGCCGCCGCACCTGCAGCTGCGGAAGTGAAGCCGGAAGAAAAGCCGGTCGAAGCCAAACCGGCTGAAGCAACACCTGCACCGGCGCCCGAGCCTGCCAAGCCTGAAGCGACACCTGCTCCCGCAGCCGCTCCGGCCGAAGTAAAGCCCAAAGTCGCCGTGGTCCCCGGCCCGGTCGCGACCGCCAGCTTCTTTGATCGTATCCAGGACAATCCTTTCGTGTTGCCGGGCGCCGGTGCGCTGGTCGCCTTGCTGGCGGCGTGGGGCGTCGTGCGCGTGCGCAACAACAAGAAGAAGGCTGCCGCGGCGGCAGCAGGCGATCCCGAACAGGAGGATGAGCCGGCGGCGTCGCCCAAGGAAACGCCGCCGGCGGTTGAAGCCGCAGCTGTAGCGGCGGCGGCAGTTGCTGCGGAAGCGGAAAAGCCCGCTCCCGAACCGGTTGCCGTGGTTGAAGAGCCAGCCGCAACGCCGGTCGCCGAAGCGCCCGAAGTCGAGGCCGTCGATCCGATCGAAGAGGCTGACATGTACATTTCCTTCGGCCGCGAAGAACAGGCTGAAGACATTCTGCAACTGGCGCTGAAATCCGATCCGAACCGGCAGGCAATCCGCAACAAGCTGCTGGAAATCTATGCGAAGCGCCAGGACGTCGATGCCTTCAACGACGTCGCCAAGGAGTTGCATGCCGGCACCGGCGGCATCGGCGAAGAGTGGGAGAAGGCGGCGGCCCTGGGCATCGTGCTTGATCCGACCAATCCGCTGTATGGTGCCGTCATCGAGGAAGAAGAGATCGCACCTGCGGAAGAACCGGCTCCCGCCGAGCCGGAACCCGACCAGGGCCTGGAATTCGACCTGGACGATTTCAAGGGCGCGGAAATCCAGCCGGGCGCCACGCCGCCGACTGACATCGGTAGCAAGATCGATTTCGACCTCGAACTCGACAGCGGCGCCAAGCCGGCAGAAGAGGACGCACAGAAGCCGGCCGCGCCTGCACTCAACGACATCGACCTGGACTTGCCCCCACCGGAAACACCGAAGCCGGTCGACGTGCTGGAAGACGACGAATCCGCTTTCACCGCCGAAATGTCGACCAAGCTCGACCTGGCTGCTGCCTACCAGGAAATCGGCGACAAGGAAGGCGCTCGCGAATTGCTCGAGGAAGTCATCCGCGGCGGCAACGACGCCCAGATATCGCGCGCCCGCGACATGCTGTCCAAGCTGTCCTGAGCGTAGCGGGCCGTATGTCCGGAAACGGACGAGACGGGCGCCGGCAGCGGCGCCCGTTTGCATTTGTTGAGTTGTTGAACCTGCATTTAAATTCATTGAACCGGGCAGCGTGCTGCAAAGCGACTGCTGCAACTTGTTGACTGCCGTGACCGAACCATCCCTTCCTGCCGAAAACATTGCCGCCGACGCGCAGTCGCGTCCATTGCCCGCTTTGCATCGCGTCGTGCTCGGCATTCAGTACGACGGCAACTCGTGGCAGGGCTGGCAGACCCAGCCGCACGGGCTGACCGTGCAGGACAAGCTGGAAGCCGCGCTCAAGAAATTCACGTTGACCGACATCGATACCACCTGCGCGGGTCGCACCGATTCCGGCGTGCATGCGCTGGAACAGGTGGTGCATTTCGACACCGTCATTGCCCGCGAAACAGCCTCGTGGGTGCGCGGCGTGAACGCCTTCCTGCCGCCTTCGATCGCCGTGCGCTGGGCCTGCGAAGTAGCGCTGGAAGAAGCATCCGGACTCAATCCGGGCGAGCGCGAAGACGGCTTCCACGCCCGCTTCAGCGCCACCGCGCGCACCTATCACTATGTCTTGTACAACCACCCGGTGCGTTCGCCGCTGCTGGCGGGCAAGGCCGGCTGGACTTTCCGTCCGCTCGACGTCGGCCTGATGCAGCAAGGCGCGGATCACCTGATCGGCATGCATGATTTTTCGAGTTTCCGCGCGGTCGAATGCCAGGCCAGGTCGCCGGTGCGCACGATGGAATCACTGCAAGTGCGTCGTCACGGCGACATGATCGTCTTCACGCTCAAGGCCAATGCCTTCCTGCACCACATGGTGCGCAACATCGTCGGTTCGCTGATCTATGTCGGCAACGGCAGGCAGCCGCCGCAATGGATTGCCGAAGTGCTGGCGCAAAAGGACCGCGGTTGCGCTGCGCCGACCTTCATGCCGGATGGCCTCTATCTCGCCAAAGTCGACTATCCTGCGCGCTGGCAACTGCCGCAGGAAGCCGCCGCCTGGCCCTGGCTGTAGCCGGCTGGCCCAATCGGTTAGACTAGGCGTCTTGTTATCCTTCGCTCCCGCTCTCATTTAGTGATCATGTCCAGGACCAGAATCAAGATTTGCGGCTTGACCCGCGCTGAAGATGTCGTCGCCGCCGTTGCGGCCGGCGCCGATGCGATCGGCTTCGTGTTTTACGCCAAGAGCCCGCGCTATGTCACGGCCGATGTCGCTGCGCAACTGATCTCTGCGGCGCCGCCATTCGTCTCGACCGTGGGCCTGTTCGTCAATGCCGGCGCGGAGGAGGTCGCGGCCATCCTGCAGCAGGCGCCGTTGTCGCTGTTGCAATTCCATGGCGACGAAACGCCGGAACAGTGCGCCGCCATTGCCGCCGCAGTAAAACGACCGTTCATCCGCGCAGCACGCATCGGAAGTTCGACCACGCCTGCGGATTTGATAAAATACGAACAGGATTATCGTTCCGCCAGTCCTTATTTCACGGGACTCTTGCTCGACACCCTGGTTGAGCAATACGGCGGCAGCGGAAAGGTTTTCGATTGGTCTCTCATTCCAGAAGAACTCGCGCCTCGGGTCGTTTTAAGTGGTGGCTTGAGCGTACAAAACGCGACTGACGCGGTGCAGCGCGTGCGCCCGCACGCCGTCGACATCAGCAGCGGTGTCGAACAAGCCAAAGGCATCAAGGATGCCGCCAAGATCGCCGCCTTCATCAGCGCGGTGCGCCAGGCGGACAACATCTGAACGAATGCCGTCTTACCTGGATCGAACAGCAGAGGAATTGCAATGAAAGAATTAAATCCGCTCGGAAATTTTTCCGAGCGCCAGCCTGTCTCCGCAGCAGCCTTGCACCAGACTGCGCCCTACAACCTGCCTGACGCGCGCGGCCATTTCGGCCAGTACGGCGGCAGCTTCGTGTCGGAAACCCTGACGCATGCGCTCAACGAATTGCGCGACGCCTATGCGCATTACCAGCACGACGAACAGTTCCTGGCCGAATTCCATACCGAACTGAAACACTTCGTCGGCCGCCCGAGCCCGGTCTACCACGCCAAGCGCTGGTCCGAACTGGCCGGCGGCGCGCAGATCTACTTCAAGCGCGAAGACCTCAACCACACCGGCGCGCACAAGATCAACAACGTCATCGGCCAGGCCTTGCTGGCCAAGCGCATGGGCAAGAAACGCATCATTGCCGAAACCGGCGCCGGCCAGCACGGCGTGGCGACCGCAACAATTTGTGCGCGCTTCGGCATGGAATGCATCGTCTACATGGGCAGCGAAGACGTCAAGCGCCAGTTGCAGAACGTCTACCGCATGAACCTGCTGGGCGCGACAGTCGTGCCGGTTGAATCCGGTTCCAAGACGCTCAAGGATGCCCTCAACGAAGCAATGCGCGACTGGGTCACCAATGTCGAAAGCACCTTCTACATCATCGGCACCGTGGCCGGCCCACATCCGTATCCGATGATGGTGCGCGACTTCCAGTCGGTGATCGGCAACGAATGCATCGTGCAGATGCCCGAGATCGCCAGCCGCCAGCCGGACTATGTCGTCGCTGCAGTGGGCGGCGGCTCCAATGCGATGGGGATTTTCTATCCCTACATCGACTACAAGGATGTGCAACTGGTCGGCGTCGAAGCCGCTGGCGACGGCCTCGACAGCGGCCGTCATTCGGCGTCGCTGACGCTGGGTTCGCCCGGCGTGCTGCATGGCAACCGCACCTACCTGCTGCAGGATGAAAACGGCCAGATCATGGAGACGCACTCCGTCTCCGCCGGTCTCGATTACCCCGGCGTCGGCCCGGAACACTCGTGGTTGAAAGACAGCGGCCGCGCCAGCTATGAATGCATCACCGACGACGAGGCGCTGGCTGCATTCAATACCTGCTGCCGTATCGAGGGCATCATCCCGGCGCTGGAGTCGAGCCATGCGCTGGCCTACGCAGCCAAGCTGGCGGCGACCTTGCCGAAAGACAGGATCGTGCTGGCGAATCTTTCCGGCCGCGGCGACAAGGACATGCATACCGTCCAGCAGCGACAAGGGTAAGCAGGCTTAGCAAATAAACGGCGCCAGCCGACATGCGAGCGGCGGACTTGAAATCCGCCGCGCGCAGCAACCAAAACAAAACCGTGCTGGCCGATCGACGAACAACACATTCCAATACCATGTCCCGTATCCAATCCACTTTTTCCGCGCTGGCGGCCGCCAACAAGAAGGCGCTGGTCACCTTCATCACCGCCGGCGATCCGGCGCCGGACCTGACCGTGCCGTTGTTGCACGCGCTGGTCGCCGGCGGCGTCGATATTCTTGAACTCGGGGTGCCGTTTTCCGATCCCATGGCGGAAGGTCCGGTCATTCAGCGCGCTTGTGAGCGCGCCCTGAAATTCAACGTCAGCACGCACGACGTGCTGGATTACGTGCGTGAGTTTCGCCAGACCAACACCACCACGCCGGTGGTGCTGATGGGTTATGCCAACCCGATCGAGCGCTTCGGCGTGGATGCCTTCATTGCCGCAGCGAAAGAAGCGGGCGTGGACGGCACCATCGTGGTGGACTATCCGCCCGAAGAGTGTGAAGAGTTTTCGCAAAAGATGCAGGCCCAGGGCCTCGACCCGATCTTCCTGCTGGCGCCGACCTCGACTGAGGAGCGCATCATGCAGGTCGCCAAGGTCAGCAGCGGTTTCTGCTATTACGTTTCGCTCAAGGGCGTGACCGGCGCCGCCAACATCGACATCGTGGAAGTGGCGGCGCGCATTGCAGCCATCCGCAAACACGTCAAACTGCCGATCGGCGTCGGTTTCGGCATTCGCGACGGCGCCACGGCCAAGGCGGTGAGCGAAGTGGCGGACGCGGTGGTCATCGGCAGCCGCATCATCCAGGAACTGGAAAACACGCCGCGCGAGCGTGCGGTCGAGGCGGTGCAGGCCTTCGTGGCGGATATCCGCAAGGCGCTGGACGCCTGACCAGGCGCGGCGGGCAGGGCAGGCCGTCGCGACTTGAACTCCCGGCAGAAGGGCTTTCCTGGGCTTGAAAACTTGCAGGAAAGCAAACAAAACACGATCCGCGGCTATGCGCGTTGGCCTCTGGTACAATGCGCCACCGGAAATTAAATGAGGTTTCTATGAGCTGGCTAGAGAAATTACTCCCGCCTCAAATTCAACGTAGCGATTCCGCAAGCCGGAAGTCGATACCCGAAGGTTTATGGGTCAAGTGCCCGTCCTGCGAAGCGGTACTCTATCGTACCGATCTGGAATCCAATCTCCACGTTTGCCCCAAGTGCAGCCATCACATGCGCATCCGCGCCCGTGCGCGCCTGGATTCCCTGCTCGACGAAGGCGGCCGTTATGAAATCGGCCAGGAAACCTTGCCGGTCGACACGCTGAAATTCAAAGACAGCAAGAAATATCCCGACCGTCTGAAAGACGCGCTGGAATCCACCGGTGAAACCGATGCCATGATCGTCATGGGCGGCGCCATCATGACCCTGCCGGTCGTGGTCGCCTGCTTCGAATTCGAATTCATGGGCGGTTCCATGGGCTCCGTGGTCGGTGAGCGTTTCGCCCGCGGCGCGCAAATGGCGCTGGAGCAAAAAGTACCGTTCATCTGCATCACCGCTACAGGCGGCGCACGCATGCAGGAAGGCTTGTTGTCATTGATGCAAATGGCCAAGACCACTTCCATGCTGACCAAGCTGTCCGAAAAGAAGTTGCCGTTCATCAGCGTGCTGACCGATCCGACCATGGGCGGCGTGTCGGCATCGTTTGCCTTCATGGGCGACGTCGTGATGGCTGAACCGAAGGCCCTGATCGGCTTCGCCGGTCCGCGCGTGATCGAGAACACCGTGCGCGAAAAATTGCCGGAAGGCTTCCAGCGTTCCGAGTTCCTCGTGACCAAGGGCGCCATCGACATGATCGTCGACCGCCGCAAGATGCGCGAAGAAATCGCACGCCTGCTGGCGTTGCTGCAAAATCAGGCGGCCGAAACCGTTTCCTGATCGCGATGCTGCAGACAGACCCGAACTTGTCGTCATTCAACGCAAGTTCGGGTTTTTGCTTTTAAGTCCATCATCGCGCCTTTCGGCGATGCAGATTCAGTTCAGGTTCACATCAGATACACCGCAGGCTCATTCATGCAAGCGCAAGCAAAACCTTCCACACTGGCCGAATGGCTGACACTTCTTGAAACCCGTCATACCAAGTCCATCGACATGGGCCTCGAGCGCGTCGGCAAGGTCAAGGAACAGCTCGGCATCCGTTTCGATTGCCCCGTGATCATGGTGGCCGGCACCAACGGCAAGGGTTCCACCTGCGCCATGCTGGAATCCATCCTGATGCGCGCCGGTTACCGCGTGGGTTTGTACATCAAGCCGCATTTCCTGCATTTCAACGAGCGCGCCCGCGTCGAAGGCATACCCGCCTCGGACGCTGCGCTGATCGCGGCGTTCGAGGCAGTGGAAGAAAAGCGCGGCGACATCTCGCTGACCTATTTCGAGTTCACCACGCTGGCGATCATGAAGCTGCTGGCTGATGCAAAGATGGACGTGGTGATTCTGGAAGTCGGTCTGGGCGGCCGTCTTGACGCGGTCAATGTGATCGATGCCGATGTCGGCATCGTCACCAGCATCGACATCGACCACACCGAATACCTCGGCACCACGCGTGAAGAAATCGGCTTCGAAAAGGCCGGTATTTTCCGTTCCGGCAAGACCGCCATCTGCGGCGATCCGATGCCGCCGAAGTCGCTGATCAAGCACGCCGAATCGATTGGCGCCGACCTCTGGCTGATGGGCCGCGATTTCAACTGCCAGGGCGACAAGCAGCAGTGGGCCTATGGCGGCCGCGCGCAACGTCGCAACTCGCTGGCCTATCCGAGCCTGCGCGGCGCCAACCAGTTGCTCAATGCTTCCGCTGCGCTGGCGGCGCTGGAAGCCTTGCGCGATCTCTTGCCGATCGGCGCCCAGGAAGTGCGCACCGGGCTGGCCACGGTCGAGCTGCCGGGACGTTTCCAGGTCCTGCCGGGACAACCGCTGGTGATCCTCGACGTCGCGCACAATCCGCACGCCGCCGCCACGCTGGCGCAGAACCTCGACAACATGGGCTTCCATCCGTACACCTATGCGGTGTTCGGTTCGATGCTCGACAAGGACATCGAAGGCGTGATCAGCCACCTCAAGGGCAAGATCGACCATTGGTGCGTCACGGACCTGCCGCTGCCGCGCGCTGCTACGGCGCAGCAGTTGAAGGACAAATTGCTGGAAGCGGGCGTCGAGCCGGAATTCAAGCCGGACGCGGCCTGCACCATAGAAACCTTCGAATCGCCGGCTGCCGCATTCGCAAATGCGCAAAGCCGGGCTACCGAGAATGATAGAATTGTGGTTTTCGGATCCTTCCTGACCGTCGCCGGCGTCATGGAAGCGAACAAGCCGGAATTGCATTGAACCACAGCACTGGATTCGCACCCGTTTGCGCTGCATTTTCAGCGATCTGCGGTATTTGTTGCACACACGTATTTTTCAGACTACCTAACTTAGATCAGCATGGGCTTGTTCTCGTTTTTTCGTAAAAACAAGCAGGAATCTGCTTCCGGTCAGGGCGAATTCCTCTCGCGTTCGGCAGGAGGCGACCCGGCGGCGCAAAATAGTCGCGGCGGCCGCAGTGCCGGAAACGCACGGAAATCCGGCAAAGCCGGCAAAGACGAGTCCGCCGATCCGGTTCTGCCCGAAAAGAAGCGCGCACGCCGTCGCCTGATCGGCGCCGTGGCGCTGGTGCTGGCGGTCGTGATCGTGTTGCCGATGATCCTCGATTCCGAGCCGCGCCCGCTGGCGGATGACATTGCCATCCAGATACCTTCCAAAGACGGCAAGGATGCAGCGCCTGCGGCCGACAAGCCCAAGGTCGCCGCTGCCGAGCCCAAGGAAGAATTCGTCGATCCGGCCACCATGAACGCAGGCGTCGAAAAGCCGGCCATTGCACCCGGTGCATCGGCAATGCCGTCCGGTCCGGCCAACGCCCCGCAGGCGCAAACAGCCAAACCGGCATCCACGACCCCGGCCGTGGCGGAGAAGCCTGCTGAAAAGCCGGCCGCCAAGCCCGAGATTAAAGCTGAAGTCAAAGCCGACGTTAAAGACAGCAAGACCGCCGCCAAACCGGCCGAACACAAGGACGATCACAAGAAGGACGTGAAGGAAGCCGCCAAGCCGAAGGCCGCCGACAAGTCCGATGATGCTGCGCGCGCACTGGCGATCCTGGAGGGCAAGCCTGCCGCCGCCGACAAGAAACCCGCGCCGACGCCGGCTGCAGGCGGCAAGTTCGTGATCCAGGTGGCGGCATTGGCGACGCAGGAAAAAATCGATGAACTGCGCGGCAAGCTCAATGGCGCAGGCATCAAGTCGTACACGCAAAAAGTGGCGACGCAATCGGGCGACCGCACGCGCATCCGCGTCGGCCCGTTTGCCAGCCGCGACGAAGCCGACAAGATGCGCGCCAAGATCAACAAGCTTGGCCTGAACGCCACGGTCGTGCCGGCTTGAATTTGATGGCATCCGGTCGCATATTGCTCATGTTGCCTGTGTTGTTGCCTGCTTCTTCGTCTTCGCCGGGTTTGTCGTCGTGACGATCTTCGACTACCTGGTCCTGCTGGTGCTGGCCTGTTCGGTGGTCATCAGCATGTTGCGCGGACTGGTGCGCGAAGTGTTGTCGCTGGCCAGCTGGATAATTGCATTAGTCGTCGCCAACGCCTATGGTGAAGCATTGGCGCAGATGTTGCCCGACGTGATTCCGGGCGAGTCGACGAGATTGATTGTGGGATTCATCGTGTTGTTCATCGGTACACGCCTGTTGATGGGGCTGGTGACCAGAGCGATGTCGGAAGTGGTCAAGGCGAGCGGCCTGTCGCTGATCGATCGCAGCCTGGGCGCGGTATTCGGCCTGGCGCGCGGCGCGGTGATCGTGCTGGCGGTGGTGTTGTTATGCGGTACGACCTCGATTCCGCAGCAGCCATTCTGGAAAGAGGCGCGTTTCAGTGCGCTGGCGGAAACCGCCGCCGAGACCGCCAAACCGTATCTGCCGGGGCAGTTTGCACAGCACGTCCATTTTTGATTTTGTTTGTTGGTTTCGTTTCTTCGTTTGTTTTTGCTTAGGAGTCCACCATGTGTGGCATTGTCGGCGTCGTTTCCCATAGTCCAGTCAACCAGTTGCTCTACGACGCCTTGCTGCTGCTGCAGCACCGCGGTCAGGATGCGGCGGGTATCGCAACCAATCACGCAAACGGTTTCTCGATGCACAAGGCCAACGGTCTCGTGCGCGACGTGTTCCGTACGCGCAATATGCGTTCGCTGCCGGGCAACACCGGCCTCGGCCAGGTGCGTTATCCGACCGCAGGCAGCTCGTCCAGCGAAGAGGAAGCGCAACCGTTCTACGTCAATGCGCCGTTCGGCATCATCCTGGCGCACAACGGCAACCTGACCAATGCGGAACAGCTCAAGGTCGAGATGTTCAAGAACGACCGCCGCCACCTCAACACCGACTCCGACACCGAAGTGCTGGTCAACGTGTTTGCGCATGAATTGCAGCAGGCGACGACCGGTTATTCGCTCGATCCGGCTGCGGTATTCAAGGCCGTTGCGATGGTCCACAAGCGCGTGCGCGGCTCGTATGCCGTGGTGGCGCAGATCGCCGGTTACGGCCTGCTGGGCTTCCGCGATCCGTACGGCATCCGCCCGATGTGCCTGGGTTTCAACGAAACCGACAAGGGTTCGGAGTACATGCTGGCGAGCGAATCCGTGGCGCTGGAAGGCCTCGGTTTCCGCTTCCTGCGCGATGTGATGCCCGGCGAAGCGATCTTCATCGACAACGACGGCAAGCTGTACAACCAGCAATGCGCGGACAATCCGACGCTGAACCCTTGCGCGTTCGAATTCGTCTACCTGGCGCGTCCTGATTCGGTCATTGACGGCGCTTCGGTCTACGCCAGCCGCCTGAAGATGGGCGAATACCTGGCCGAGAAAGTCCGTCGCGAAATCGCCAGCGGTGAAATCGACGTGGTCATGCCGATCCCCGATTCGTCACGTCCTGCCGCGATGGAACTGGCGCTCAAGCTGAACCTGGATTACCGCGAAGGCTTCATCAAGAACCGCTACATCGGCCGCACCTTCATCATGCCGGGCCAGGGCCTGCGCAAGAAGTCCGTGCGCCAGAAGCTCAACGCCATCGGTTCCGAATTCAAGGGCAAGAGCGTGCTGCTGGTCGACGATTCGATCGTGCGCGGTACGACCAGCCGCGAGATCGTGCAGATGGCGCGTGAAGCCGGCGCCAAGCGCGTGATCTTCGCTTCGGCGGCGCCGCCGGTGAAGTTCCCGAACGTCTACGGCATCGACATGCCGACGCGCGACGAACTGATCGCCTATGGCCGCACCGACGAAGAAGTCTGCCGCGAAATCACGGCTGACGCGCTGGTATATCAGGACGTGGAAGACCTGAAGCGCTCGATCTCCGACATCAATCCGGCGCTGCGCAATTTCGAAGCATCGTGCTTCGACGGCAACTACATCACCGGCGATATCTCGCGCGACTACCTCGATCGTATCGAGTTCGCCCGCAAGAATCCGAAGCCGGCCCTGGAAGACGCCGTCCGTTCGCAACTGAACCTGAACCTGGCGCGCGTGGACTGATTTCCACCGCAGCAGGACAAGATGAACGCCGGACCGCCGTTATGGCGTCCGGCGTTTTTCATTGGCGCGACCACCGCGATCACAATGCTGCGGCCGTCGCGGAACTGGCTTATCATCACTGTTCTCCGATGATTTCCCGCCTCATACCTCTACACCTATGAACGACAAGAAGAACTACGGCTTCACCACCACCATTTTGCATAGCGATCGCCAGAAGGACATTGAGCACGGTTCGCTGCACAAGCCCATCCACACCTCCGTGGCATTCGGTTACAAGGATGCGCGCCAGCTGGCCGAAGTATTCCAGGGCAAGCAATCGGGTTACCGCTACGGCCGCCAGGGCAATCCGACCGTGTCGGCGCTGGAAGACAAGGTCACCAGGATGGAGGACGGTCTCTCGACGATCTGTTTCGCCACCGGCATGGCCGCCATTGGCGCCGTGATCCAGGGGCTGCTGCGCGAAGGCGACCACGTGGTGTCATCGGCTTTCCTGTTCGGCAACACCAACAGCATGTGGATGACGGTGCATGCGCAAGGCGCGCGCGTGTCTATGGTGGACGCTACCGACGTCAAGCTGGTGGAAGCCGCGCTGACGCCGCAGACGCGCATCGTCTTCGTCGAAACCATTGCCAATCCGCGCACCCAGATCGCCGACCTGAAGCGCATCGGCGAGCTGTGCCGCGAGCGCGGCATTCTGTACATCGTCGACAACACGATGACCTCTCCCTACCTGTTCCAGCCCAAGGCGGTCAACGCCGGGCTGGTAGTCAATTCGCTGACCAAGTCGATCGGCGGCCACGGCAACGCGCTGGGCGGCGCGCTGACCGATACGGGCTTGTACGACTGGTCGCGCTATCCGCACATCGCCGACAACTACAAAAAGAATCCGCAGCCGCAGTGGGGCATGGCGCAGATTCGCGCCAAGGCCTTGCGCGACTTCGGCGCTTCGCTGGGACCGGAAGCGGCGCATCACATCGCCGTCGGCGCCGAAACCATTGCGCTGCGCCAGGATCGCGAATGCGCCAACGCGCTCGCCGTGGCGCAGATGCTCGACGCCGATCCGCGCGTGGCGGCGGTGTACTATCCGGGCCTGCCTTCGCATCCGCAGCATGCGCTGGCGACGGAGCTGTTCCGTTCCTACGGCAGCTTGTTGAGCTTTGAGCTGAAAGACGGCATCGACTGCTTCGACTACCTGAACCGCCTGCAACTGGCGGTGGCATCGAGCAACCTGGGCGACACGCGTACGCTGGTGATTCCGGTGGCGCACACGATCTTCTTTGAAATGGGGCAGGAGCGCCGCGCGGCGATGGGCATCGCCGAATCGCTGATTCGTGTTTCCATCGGCCTGGAAGACACCGTCGACCTGGTCGACGATTTCAGGCAGGCGCTGGACTCGTGATGTGGGGCGGCCATGCCGGTTGCGACCGGCATGGCGCGATGCTTCTTAAGGCAGCAGCTTGTCCGGCGCCTTGTGGTCGGCCCACTTGTTGGTATAGCTCGGCTTGTACGTCTTGAAGCGCTGGACCAGACTGGCTGGATCCGCGTCATGCATCATCAGCAGCGATTGCTCGGCCGTCAGGAAACGTTGCGACACCAGATGTTCGATGAAGGCAATCAGGTTGTCGTAAAAACCGTCGACGTTGAGCAGGCCGATCGGCTTGTAATGGAAACCCAGCTGCGCCCAGGTCAGCACTTCAAACAATTCTTCCAATGTACCCATGCCGCCCGGCATGGCGATAAAACCGTCCGACAATTCCGCCATCATGGCCTTGCGTTCGTGCATGTCCTTGACGATGTGCAGGCGGGTCAGGCCGCTGTGGCCCAGTTCCTTGTCCAGCAGCGCCTTCGGGATCACGCCGGTGGCTTCGCCGCCGAGTCGCATGACTTCCGTTGCAATCACGCCCATCAGGCCGACGTTGCCGCCGCCATACACCAGGGCGATGTTGTCCTTGACCATTTGCTGCGCCAGGGCGCGCGCGCCTTGTGCGTAGACTTCAGAGGCGCCGACGGAGGAACCGCAATATACACAGATGGATTTCATTTTTCTTTCGCTCGGATTAATCAATACCGCCATGTTATAACATGAGGACAAGACCTGATCGTGACAGGCGGCATGAAGGTTTATCAAGGAACAACATGCAAAACAAGATCGTGACACTGGCGTTGCAAGGGGGCGGTTCGCACGGCGCATTTACCTGGGGCGTGCTGGACCGTTTGCTGGAAGACCAACGCATCGACTTCGAAGGCATCAGCGGCGCCAGCGCCGGCGCCATGAACGCCACGGTGCTGGCGCACGGCTACAACCTCGGCGGACGCGAAGGTGCGCGTGAAGCCCTGGCGGCGTTCTGGGGGCGCATCGCGACCAAGGAACCGTTCAGCTTCCTGCCTCCCGAAATGCTGCCCGGCGGCTCCAGCCTGCTGAACCAGAGCACGCCGGCGGCCATGCACGCCTTGCTGGCCATGACGCGTTTCTTTTCGCCGACCCAGCTCAATCCGCTCGACATCAATCCGCTGCGCGACATCCTCGAAGAACAGGTCGATTTCGAACGCTTGCGCAGTAGCGGCGACATCAAGCTGTTCATCGCCGCCACCCGCGTCAGCACCGGTACGCTGAAAATTTTCCGCAACCGCGAGCTGACCGTGGACGCCTTGCTGGCCTCGGCCTGCCTGCCGTCCATGCACCGGCCGGTCGAGATCGATGGCGAAACTTATTGGGACGGCGGTCTCACGGCAAATCCGCCGATCTTTCCCTTGCTGCACCTGTGTACGGCGCGCGACCTGCTGGTGGTGTTGCTGCATCCCTGCAGCCGACCCGGCACGCCGACTTCGACGCAGGAAATCGGCCAGCGCCTGAGTGAAATCAGTTTCAGCTCGGCCTTCTTCACCGAGCTCGGCGGCCTGGCGCTGGCCAAGCGCGAAGCGGAAAACGCCATGTTCGCCTTCGGCACGCTGGAGCGACGTCTCAGGAAGCTCAACATGCATCTGGTGGAAGCCAACGACCTCATGAGCCAGCTCGACGTCATGAGCAAGCTCAACACCAAGACCTCGTTCATCCACGGCTTGCACGACGAAGGACGGCAGGCGGCAGGACGCTGGCTGGAAAAGAATTTCCACATGATCGGCCTGAAATCCTCGTTCGACCTCGGGCGCTATCTGCAATAGGCGCGGCAGGGCAGGCGAAGGCGGGGAGGCTTATACTGTGAGGCTTTCCGATTGTCCTCGATCTCCATCTCATGAAGCCATCCCGTTCCGAATACCTCGACATCCGCGGCCTGCGGTACCACGTGCGCCATTGGGGCGATCCGCAAGCGCCCAAACTGTTCATGGTGCACGGCTGGATGGATATTTCGGCCTCGTTCCAGTTCATGGTCGACTGCCTGCAACAAGAATGGCATGTGATCGCGCCCGACTGGCGCGGTTTCGGACTGACTGGACGACCACAGGCAGACACTTACTGGTATCCCGACTACCTTGCCGATCTCGACGCCTTGCTGCTGCATTACTCCCCTGAGGAAGCGGTCAACCTGCTCGGTCACAGCCTCGGCGGCAATGTCGTCGGGCTGTATGCCGGCGTGCGTCCGCAGCGCATCGCCAAACTGGTCAACCTGGAAGGTTTCGGCCTGCCCGGCACCAAGCCCGAGGACGCGCCCGGACGCTTCGCCAAATGGCTCGACGAGCTGCTGGAAAAGCCCGAGATGCGTTCCTATCCTTCGCTCGACGGCGTCATCGCCCGCCTGCAAAAGACCAATCCGCGCCTGAGCCGTGAGCGTGCAGTGTTCCTGGCCGCGCACTGGGCCGGGCAGAATGAGGAGGGCAATTGGGAAATCCTCGGCGATCCGGCGCACAAGAACACCAATCCGCTGCTGTATCGCATCGACGAAGTGACCGCCTGCTGGGCCAAGATCAGCGCCCCGGTGTTGTGGGTGGAAGCGGCGGAAACCGACATCTGGCGCTGGTTCGGCGACAACGCGCTGATGCGCGCCGAGATCGATCGCCGCATCGCCTTCATCCCCGACGTGCGCACGGAAATCATCCCCGACGCCGGTCACATGCTGCATCATGACCAGCCCGAACTGCTGGCTGCGGCGATCGAGCGTTTCCTCGCGGAATCAGCCTCGAAACAAGTCTCCAAATAAGCTCGACGCTGCAAGTCCGCCGTGTGTGCACGTGCAGCAGAGACGGCGCAGGCGGCGTACAATGAAGTTATCTATTTCTCCATTTCCGAGGTCTTGCGCGTCATGCTCAACGTCGATCTGCACTGCCACTCCAACGTCTCCGACGGCTTGCTGCCGCCGGGCGATGTGGCTGCGCGCGCCAAGGCCAACGGCGTCGACGTCTGGGCGCTGACCGACCATGACGAAATCAGCGGCATCGCCGTCGCCCGCAAGGCGGCGCAAGAGCTCGGCCTGCGTTACATCCCGGGCGTCGAGATTTCGGTGACATGGGCCGGCCAGACCGTGCATATCGTCGGGCTGCGGATTGACGAGACCAATGCTGCGCTGGTGCAAGGGCTGGCGGCCACGCGCAACGGCCGTGAACGCCGCGCGCGCGACATCGCCGCCGAACTCGAGGTCGCCGGCATTCCAGATGCCTTCGACGGCGCGCTGAAACATGTCGGCAATCCCGACCTGATGTCGCGCACCCATTTCGCCCGCTATATCGTCGAAACGGGCCGTTGCGCCGACACCAAGGAAGTGTTTCGCAACTACCTGTGCGAAGGCAAGCCGGGCTATGTGCCGCATCGCTGGGCGTCGCTGAAGGAATCGGTCGAATGGATTCGCGGCGCCGGCGGCGTGGCGGTGATCGCCCATCCCGGCCGCTACCAGTACAGCGAACTCGAATTCGGCGCCTTGTTCGACGAATTCAAGCAACACGGCGGCGCCGCCATCGAAGTCACCACCGGCAGCCACACGCCCGACCAGTACGAGGAATATGCCCGCGTGGCCAAGCGTTTCGGCTTCCTGGCCTCGATCGGCTCGGATTTCCATGGTCCGGGCGAGTCGCGTGTCGACCTGGGCGCCTTGCCGCCGTTGCCTTCCGGCCTGACGCCGGTGTGGCACGATTGGGATCTGTAAGCCGCTTTCCCGGGCTGCGTGCACGGATCTCTTGATTTCTCCCCGATTGTTCCTATCTAATAACCACTTTCCTGATAGGAGCTTTCCGGATGAAACGCATATTCCTCTTCCTCGCGACCAATATCGCCGTGCTGGTGGTGATGAGCGTGATCTTGTCGCTGCTCGGCGTGGACAAATTCCTGACGCGCGCCGGCCTCAATCTGCCGATGCTGCTGGTGTTTTCCATCGTCGTCGGCTTTACCGGTTCGATCATTTCGCTGCTGATGAGCAAAACCATGGCGAAGTGGAGCACCGGCGCGCGCGTGATCGACACGCCGGTCAATTCCACGGAAGTCTGGCTGGTCAACACCGTGAGCAAGCTGGCCCAGCGCGCCGGCATCGGCATGCCGGAAGTGGCCGTCTATGAAGGCGAACCGAACGCCTTCGCCACCGGCGCGTTCAAGGATTCTGCATTGGTGGCGGTCTCGACCGGTTTGCTGCAAGGCATGACCAAGGAAGAAGTCGAAGCCGTGCTTGGCCACGAAGTCGCCCACATCGCCAACGGCGACATGGTGACGATGACGTTGATCCAGGGCGTGGTGAATACCTTCGTCGTATTCCTGTCGCGCGTGGTCGGCTACTTCGTTGACGCAGCGCTGCGCCGTGGCAATGACAACTCCGGTCCCGGCATCGGCTACATGGTCACCGTCATGGTGTGCCAGATCGTGTTCGGCATCGGCGCCTCGATGATCGTCGCCTGGTTCTCGCGCCATCGCGAATTCCGCGCCGACGCTGGTTCTGCAAAACTGCTTGGCGGTCCGCAGCCGATGATCAACGCGCTGGCGCGGCTGGGCGGCATCCCCGCCAGCGGCTTGCCGGAGTCGATGGCGGCCATGGGCATCAGCGACAAGCCGGGCTTCATGGAGTTGTTTTCCACGCACCCGCCGATGGAGCAACGCATCGCTGCGCTACGCGGCCAGCGTTAAGCAAGGACAGCGATCCCGGAAAACGGCGGCGTCACAACCGCCGTTATTCCTTTTTGAAATACATGCAATCTAATCTGAAGAGTCCATGAGTCAGTTTTTCCAGATCCATCCCGACAACCCGCAACTGCGCCTGGTCAAGCAGGCCGCGCAGATCATCCATGGCGGCGGCATCGTGGCCTTGCCTACCGATTCCTGTTACGCGCTGGTCTGCCAGCTCGACAACAAGGACGCGGTGGAGCGCCTGCGCCGCATCCGCGGCGTCGATGAGAAGCATCACCTGACCCTGCTGTGCCGCGACCTCAGCGAGATCGCGCAATACGCCAAGGTCGACAATCGGCAGTACCGTTTGCTGAAGGCCGCCACGCCGGGGCCGTATACCTTCATCCTGGAAGCCACCAAGGAAGTGCCGCGCCGGCTGAGCCATCCCTCGCGCAAGACCATCGGCCTGCGCGTGCCGGAAAACCAGATCGCCCATGCCTTGCTGGCCGAACTGGGCGAGCCGCTGATCGGCACCACGCTGATCTTGCCGGATCAGGAAGATGCGCTGACCGACGCCGAGGAAATCCGCGAACGTCTCGAAAAGCAGATCGAACTGGTCATCGACAGCGGCGCCTGCAGTTTGGAGCCGACCACCGTGATCGATCTCAGCGACGACAACGAGCCGGTGCTGGTCAGGCAAGGGCGGGGCGACGCCGCGCCGTTCGGGTTGTAATTCCTCCCGGGAAACTCATCTTTGATTGCGGACCGCCATTTGCGGTCCGTTTTCGTTTTATCTTTCATGCCTGATGAAATTGTCTTTTTGATAATTTTATCTTCGGTTCGACGCGGTTTCAGCCGGAAGACGGTCGATATTCCCGCGGCCCGTCCTTTTCCCTCTGCTACCTCTGCTAAAATTCGCACCCATGAATGATCTTATCCAGACTGTCGCAGTGTATGCGCTCCCGGTACTGTTCGCGATTACACTGCACGAGGCAGCGCACGCCTTCGCAGCCAAGTACTTCGGCGACAATACCGCCTACATGATGGGGCGCATGAGCCTCAATCCCCTCAAGCACATCGATCCTTTCGGCACCATCGTCATTCCGGTGCTGCTGTATTTCGCGACCAGCGGGGCTTTCCTGTTCGGCTACGCCAAACCGGTGCCGCTGGACTTCGGCAAGCTGCGCAAGCCCAAGCGCGACATGGCCTGGGTGGCGCTGGCCGGTCCCGCCGCCAACTTCCTGATGGCGCTGATATGGACGCTGATGATCTACGCGCTGGCCATCGGCGGCGTCGAAGAAGAATTCTTCATGCTCATGGCCAAGGCCGGCGTGCTGACCAACCTCGTGATGTTCGCGTTCAACCTGTTCCCGATTCCACCGCTCGACGGCGGCCGCATCCTGACCAGTTTGCTGCCGAACCGATATGCGTATAAATTTGCACAGATCGAGCCGTACGGCTTCTTCATCGTGATGGCGCTGGTGCTGCTCAAGGTGATTTATACCTGGTGGATGGCGCCGGTGATGTACCTGGCAGGCAGCCTGCTGCAACTGATCGTGTCGCCGATATCCTTCTTTTTCTGAAGACTTACAACCATGTATCCTGATCGCGTTGTCTCCGGTATGCGCCCCACAGGCGCGCTGCATCTGGGCCATTACCACGGCGCCCTGAAGAACTGGGTCAAGCTGCAATCCGAATTGCCTTGCCTGTTTTTCGTCGCCGACTGGCATGCGCTGACGACGCACTACGACGATCCCAGCGTGATCGAAACCAGCACCTGGGAAATGGTGATCGACTGGCTCGCCGCCGGCGTCGATCCCTCGCAATCCACCTTGTTCATCCAGTCGCGCGTGCCCGAGCATGCCGAGTTGCACCTGTTGCTCTCGATGGCCACCCCGCTGGGCTGGCTGGAGCGCGTGCCGACCTACAAGGACCAGCAGGAAAAACTCGCCGACCGCGATCTCGCGACCTATGGCTTCCTTGGCTATCCCTTGCTGCAGGCGGCCGACGTGCTGATCTACCGCGCCAGCCAGGTGCCGGTGGGCGAAGACCAGATTCCGCATATCGAGATGATGCGCGAGATTTCGCGCCGCTTTAATCATCTGTACGGCAAGGAAAAAGGCTTCGAGGAAAAAGCGCGCGAAGCCGTCAAGAAACTCGGCAGCAAACGTTCCAAGTTGTATCAGGAACTGCGCACGCAATTCCAGGAGCAAGGCAATGAAGAAGCGCTGGAGCAGGCCAAGGCCATGCTCGACGATGCGCAGAATTTGTCCATGATCGACCGCGAGCGCCTGTTCGGCTACCTCGAAGGCAGCCGCAAGCTGATCCTGACCGAGCCGCAGGCCTTGCTGACCGAAGCCTCGCGCCTGCCCGGCCTGGACGGCGCCAAGATGTCGAAGAGCTACGGCAACGCCATCGCGCTGCGCGAAGACAAGGATTCCGTCACCAAGAAGGTCCGCACCATGCCGACCGATCCGCAGCGCGTGCGCCGCACCGATCCGGGGGATCCGGGCAAGTGCCCGGTCTGGCAATTCCATCGCGTGTATTCCGATGATGCCGTGCGGCAATGGGTCGACAAAGGCTGCCGTTCGGCCGGCATCGGTTGTCTGGAATGCAAGCAGCCGGTGATCGACGCCATCCTCGCCGAGCAGCAGCCGATGCTTGAGCGCGCGCAGCAATACATCGACGATCCGTCGCTGGTGCGCGCCATCATCGCAGATGGTTGCGACACTGCGCGCAAGCTGGCGCAGGACACCATGCGCGATGTGCGCGAAGCCATGGGACTCGGTTATTGATCGCTGTGGCAACACCCGCAAGCAAACCTGCAACTTGCAGGAACTATGTAAGCAAATCCGAACAAATTGACCGATAGCAGTGGCTATCCGCTACAATCGGTCTTTTATTTTCAACCGTATTCTCATTACGTACTAACATCATGATCAAGGGCAGCATAGTCGCCATCGTCACGCCGATGCATCCGGATGGCAGTCTCGATTTCCCGGGCCTGCGCAAATTGATTGATTGGCATATCGCAGAGGGCACCGACGGCATCGTGATCGTCGGTACGACCGGCGAATCGCCGACCGTTTCGGTCGAGGAACACTCCGAACTGATCAAGGTCGCGGTTGAACATACCGCCAAACGCATTCCCATCATCGCCGGCACCGGCGGCAATTCGACTTCGGAAGCCATCGAGCTGACCGAATTCGCCAAGAAGGTCGGCGCCGATGCCTCGTTGCAGGTCGTTCCTTACTACAACCGTCCGACGCAAGAGGGCATGTACCTGCACTTCAAGAAGATCGCCGAAGCAGTCGATCTTCCGGTGATCCTGTACAACGTCCCCGGCCGTACCGTCGCCGACATGAGCAACGAGACCATCCTGCGCCTGGCGCAAGTCAAGGGCATCGTCGGCGTCAAGGACGCCACCGGCAACATCGGCCGCGGCAGTGACCTGATCCGTCTCGCGCCGAAGTCGTTTGCGGTGTATTCCGGCGACGACCCGACCGCGTTCGCGCTGATGCTCTACGGCGGCCAGGGCAATATTTCGGTGACGGCCAACATCGCGCCGCGCGACATGCACGAACTGTGTGCGGCGGCCATGAGCGGCAACCTCGCCCGTGCGATCGAGCTGAACAACAAGATGCTGCCTTTGCATAACAAGCTCTTCGTCGAACCAAATCCGGTCCCCCTGAAATGGGCGATGACCGAAGCGGGCCTGATAGAATCCGGCATGCGTTTGCCGCTGGCTCCGCTGGGCGCTGCCTACCACGATACCGTGCGTGCCGCGATGCGTGAGTCCGGTGTATTAAAATAATTAATTAACTAAACGGCAGTGTCGTTTTCCCTTGAACCCGAACCCGCTTTTCATTGCAACGATATGACAATTCGCAAGAACGTTAACTCTGCTTCACGTCTCCTCCCGCAACGCGCTCTTATCATCGCCCTGGCTTTCACCAGTCTGGCTGGATGCAGCGCCGTCAGCAACATGCTGGAAGGGGATCGTATCGATTACAAGAGCGCGGAAAAAGCCAAGGGCCCACGACTCGAAGTGCCGCCTGACCTGACCCAGCTGCAGCGCGACAACCGCTACGCGATTCCGGAATCGAACAAGGGCGTCGCCACTGCGTCCGGCTACAGCCTGGAACAAAAGACCCGTCCGGCAGCCGATGCTGCTGCGGTAGCGCCGGCCGCCAAGGGCGACCTGCGCATCGAGCGCGACGGCACCCAGCGCTGGCTGGTCGTGTCGCAAACGCCGGAACAGTTGTGGGGGCCGATCAAGGACTTCTGGCAGGATTCGGGCTTCCTGATCAACGTCGAATCCCAGGATACCGGCGTGATGGAAACCGACTGGGCGGAAAACCGCGCCAAGATCCCGCAGGACTTCATCCGCAACACGCTGGGTAAAGTGTTCGATTCGCTGTACTCGACCGGTGAGCGCGACAAATTCCGCACCCGCCTGGAGCGCGGTCCGAACGGCACCACCGAAATCTTCGTGAGCCATCGTGGCGCCGAAGAAGTCTTGACCGGTTCGGCCAAGGAAACCTCGGTCTGGACTGCGCGTCCTTCCGACCCAGGCCTGGAAGCCGAATTCCTGGCGCGCCTGATGGTGCGTCTGGGCGCCGAAGAAACCAAGGCCAAGGCCGCCGTCGCCAATGCGCCGACGCTGCAGGCCCGTTCCAAGCTGCTCAAGACCGCCAACGGTTCCAGCGTCCAGGTTGACGAGAGTTTCGACCGTGCTTGGCGCCGCGTCGGTCTGGCGCTTGACCGCGTCGGCTTCACCGTGGAAGACCGTGATCGTACGCAAGGCCTGTACTTCGTGCGCTACGTCGACCAGAACCAGGACGCCAAGGACAAGGAAAGCGAAGGCTTCTTCTCCAAGCTGTTCTCCAGCAAAGACAAGGACAAGAAGGCTGCGCGTTACCGTATCGTCGTCAAGGGCACCGGCGACGTCAGCGACATCTCCGTCCAGAACAACGACGGCAAGCAGGAAGTTTCGCAAACCGCCGACAAGATTCTCGGCTTGCTGAACGACCAGTTGAAGTAAGTACTTGTAGCTGACCTCACTTGAAGTAATGCAGTACATGCCTTCGCGAGCCCACCGTTGAAATTTGCAAGTCTCGGCAGCGGCAGCGAAGGCAACGCCCTCATCATCTCCGGCACATCCGGCGCGACCACCACCACGGTCATGCTGGATTGCGGTTTCGGCATCAAGGAAACCGAACGTCGCCTGACCCGCATCGGCAAACTCCCGCAAGACATCAACGGCATCGTCGTCACGCATGAACACCAGGATCATGTCGGTGGCGTGTTCAAGTTCGCACGCCGTCACCGCATTCCGGTGTGGCTGACCTACGGCACTTTCCAGGCCGTGGGCGAAGAGGCCTGCAAGAACGTCCAGCTGCATTTTTGCCGCGATAGCGAAGCGGTGGTCATCGGCGACTTGTCATTGATGCCCTACACGGTCCCGCACGATGCGCGAGAACCGGTGCAGTATGTTGCCGGCGACGGCAAGCGCAAGCTCGGCGTGCTGACCGACGCCGGCCAATCGACGACCCACCTGGTGCAAGCGCTGGGCGGTTGCGATGCCTTGGTGCTGGAATGCAATCACGATCGCCAGATGCTGGCTGATTCGGCCTATCCTCCTTCGCTCAAACGTCGTATCGGCGGCGCCTACGGCCATCTGGCCAACGACACCAGCGCCGAAATCCTGGCGGCATTGGACAAGCAAAAACTGAAGACCGTGATCGGCGCGCATCTAAGCCTGAAGAACAATACGCCCGGGCTCGCGCGCGCGGCGCTGTGCGGCGCATTGGGCGCACATCCGGGGGAAATCATGATCGCTTGCCAGGAAGAGGGTTTCGACTGGATTGCCATCGCCTGAGAAGGCGTGGGGTTGGACGGTATTCGGAAGGGAAATGCGGGAAGGGTGAGAGATAGCCGTGTACGGCACAAATCGCGCAGGCATAAAAAAAGCCGACCATCGGTCGGCTTTTCCAATAATCAGTTGATTATTTTGCAGGTGCTGCGTCAGCTGGCTTAGCGTCAGCTGCTGGAGCTGCAGGAGCAGCGTCAGCTGGCTTAGCGTCAGCTGCTGGTGCAGCTGGTGCTGCTGCAGGAGCTTCTTCTTTTTTACCGCAAGCAGCCAGAGCAACAGCCAACAACGATGCGATCAACAGAGTCTTTGTCATGAATATTCCTTCAATAATAATCAAAATTTTGCGATGAATAATTACCGGTAATTATCGCTCTATAGGATGCTTCCCTCGCCTTGCTTGTTAGCTCAACAACGAAAGCTTTCCAGCCCGATATTATATCTACATTTTGGGAAAATCACATGCGAATTATTCTTTTCTGTAAGAATTTGTAAGATTGTCGCAAATTCAGTCAGCTTGTCGTCAGCCCTTTATTCATGCAGGTTTCCGGCCCATCACCAACGCGCGAAAAACAAAAATTGCCGAATTTTTAAGCTTGTTAAGCAAGCTCAAGCCAGCCATCCTGATACCAGTTGTGAAAGGCCTCCAGCACATTTTTCGACGCCTTCGCCAGCGCCGTTTTGTCGAGTTGCCGTTCATCCGCAAGCACGGTCAGCAGCGCCTTGTCGGCGCGTCCGACGGCAAACGACTCGCCATTGATGAACAGGTGCTTGCCGCGATACAGCATCCGCGTTTTGCGTGAAAGCCTGATCCCGCGCTTGTTTGCGGCCTGCACGAAGCGTGCCGGCGTGAGCGGTTTGTCGACCGGATCGAAGTAGGTGGTGGCCTTCGGCTCCGACAGATATTCGCCGAGGAAAATCGTGATGTCGTCGTCGGTGAAACGCATCTTGTTGATTTCATCGGCCACGCGCGTGAGCAGTTGCTCCGGCAGTTCGGCCGAATGTTTGGCCGGCTCCAGCCCGGGATCGGCATAGCGGCCGGGCAGGTCGATCGAATCGGCCATGAATTGCAGGAAGGCTTCGCCCAGCTCCTGGAAAGCCGGCGCGCGGAAGCCGATCGAATAGGTCATGCATTCGCCGATCGCCACGCCGTCATGGGCGTAATGCGGCGGCAGGTACAGCATGTCGCCCGGCTCGAGCACGAATTCTTCCGCGGGTTTGAAGTTCTTCAGGATCTTCAGCGGCATGCCGTCCACCAGCGACAAATCCTTTTGCGCACTGATGCGCCAGCGGCGTTGACCATGCGCCTGCAGCAGGAACACGTCATAGGAATCGAAATGCGGACCGACGCCGCCGCCGTCGCTGGCGTAGCTGATCATCAGGTCGTCCAGGCGCGCATCGGGAATGAAGCGGAATTCGCGCAGCAGCGCATCGGCGGCATCGACGTGCAGATTGACGCCCTGAACCAGCATGGTCCATTCCTTCTGCTTGAGCGGCGGCAGCTTGGCCAGCGGGCCGTGCTCCATTTTCCAGTCTTTGCCGTTCTGCGTGATCAGGCGCGATTCGACGTCGTCGCGGCCGGCCAGGTCGAACACTTGCTGGCGCGTCAGCGGCGCCTGGAAAGCGGGGATCGCCTGGCGGACCAGCAAGGGTTTCTTGTGCCAGTAATCGCGCAGAAAGGTGGCGGGGCTGATGCCGCCGAGCAAAGCGAGGGTATTTTTCATGGCGCCATTATAGACGCTGGATGAGGTCCCGCCGCCACGCCCTTTTGCCTGACAAAACATCCAAACGGGTATAATTCAGGGTGCAGATTGCAGCGCATTCCAGCTTATGTCATGCCTTCTCGGGACCGCCGCAACAAGGTCCCGCACCAACCGCAAGCGCAGGCAGTTCTTCCCACCTGCAGTAACCGATGAACAGCCTTACCAGCCATACCGCCATACGAAAGGGGCATACATGAAGATTGCCAAAAATACCGTAGTTTCCGTCAACTACAAGCTCTCCGACGCCCAGGGCGTACTGATCGAAGAAAGCCGCGACCCGATGGTCTACCTCCACGGCGGCTACGAAAACACGCTGCCCAAGATTGAGGAAGCACTGGACGGCAAGGAAGCCGGCTACACCGTCTCGATCCAGGTCGAACCGGTTGACGCTTTCGGCGAATACGACGCCGAACTGGTCAAGATCGAACCGAAGAATCGCCTGCCGTCGCCGATCGAAGTCGGCATGCAGTTCGAAGGTTCGCCGGATGACGAAAACGAAGCATCGGTGGTGTTTACCGTCACCGAAATCGCCGACGACAAGGTCGTCCTCGACGGCAACCATCCTCTGGCCGGCATCGCACTGCGTTTCGACCTGAGCGTCGCCGAAGTACGCGCCGCCACGGAAGAAGAAGTGCAGCACCAGCACGTGCACGGTCCGCACGGCCATCACCATGGTCACGACCACGGTCACGATCATGGCGATGATGAAGGCGACGAAGGCGATCACTTCCGCAGCCATCCGGTGCACTGATTCAACTTGCCTCCGCATCAATGAAAAACGCAGCCTCGGCTGCGTTTTTTTATGTCTGCGCTATATGTATGTCTGCGTTATGTTTATGCCTGCGATCTGCGCAAGCCTATTGCGACGGAGGCGCAGCCGTCGTTTTCGGCGCCTTGGAAGAATTGTTCAGTGTAAACAGCGCCGCATTGCCGCTGTCGACCGCGAATTTCGACCAGCCCGACGCCACGCCGATGCTGCCCAGATTGCGGCGCCAGATGATGCCGGCGTTGGATTCGTCCTTCAGGTTTTCGCCATGCACCAGCAAGATTTTGCCCTTGAAGGTCGCCGCCAGCGTGGTAATGCGCTGGCGCGTCTCGGCAAAGCCGTCGCGCTGTCCGCGCAGCAGGAAAGGGCGCTGGCTGGGTTGCGCCAGCGGATTGCCGTCGGCGAACAGCACGATGCCCGCCAATTTCTTTTGCGTCGCGAAGATGAACAGACGTTGCAGCCAGTCCTTGTTGGCGATCAGGCGATCTTCGAATTCGCTGTTGCGCCCGCCGTCCTGCAGGAAGTGATTGTTGGCCGCCGGCAGGTTGATGGTGGCGAACAGCACGTTGCCGAATTCCCAGCGCGCGTTTTCGGTATAGCTGCGGAATTTCGGCGTGACCGACTGGCGGAACAGCGGCACCTTGCTGGCGCCGAATGAAAACTCATCGGGAAAGAACAGATCGCGCATCCGGTTCAGGCGCTCGATCGCCACCGAGCCGTTCTTGTTGCGGCAGCCGACCCAGTCACTGGCCGCGAGCGACACGATGATGCCGTTTTCGGCTTCCTTGAGCAAGTCGCGGCGTGCGCTGTACAGCGCATCGCTGCACGGTTCCGCCGCCGATTTGATGCCGTTGACGACGACGAAGGCAAGATTGTCGGCGTCGCTTTCGTCCAGCGCGCGGCGCAGCACGCCTTCATCCGGACTGCCGGAAAACGAATGCCCGACCACGCCGAAATTGAAGCTGTCCTGCGCCCACGATGCCGGCGTCGCACACAAGGCGGCGCCGAGCAGGATGAGAGACAGCAGTTTCTTCATGCGCCGTCGCCCAACTGTTTCAGGCGATACAAGGCGTCCAGGGCCTGGCGCGGCGTCATGGTGTCGGGATCGATATCGGCCAGCGCGTCGGCCACGGCTTGCACCGCCGGATCCACGTGCGCAGGCGGCGTTGCATGCGCATCGTTTTCGTCGAGGCGAGCCGGCGCGCTGAACAGATCGAACTGCGGCGTGGTCTGGACCGATTGCGTTTCCAGCGCCGCCAGATGCTTGCGCGCCGCGCGGATCACCGGTGTTGGCACGCCCGCCAGCTGCGCCACTTGCAAACCGTAGCTTTGCGATGCCGGACCAGCCTGGACCGCGTGCAGGAACACGATGCTGTCCTTGTGCTCAACCGCAGACAAATGCACGTTGGAAGCGGTCGGATGCACCTCCGGCAATTGCGTCAGTTCGAAATAGTGGGTGGCGAACAGCGTGAAGCTGCGCGTTGCGTCGATCAGGTGTTTGGCGATGGCCCAAGCCAGCGCGAGGCCGTCGAAGGTCGAGGTGCCGCGGCCGACTTCATCCATCAGCACCAGCGAATTCTCGGTGGCGTTGTTGAGGATGGAGGCCGACTCCGTCATTTCCACCATGAAGGTCGAACGGCCGCCGGCCAGGTCGTCGGCGGCGCCGATACGGGTGAAGATGCGGTCGATCGGACCGATGGTCGCACTGGCGGCCGGCACGAAGCTGCCGACGTAAGCCAGCAGCGTGATCAGCGCCACCTGGCGCATGAAGGTCGATTTACCGCCCATGTTGGGGCCGGTGATCAGCAGCAGTTTGCGCTCGGCCGTAAAGGCACAGTCGTTGGCGATGAAGCGTTCGATCTGATTTTCCACCACCGGATGGCGGCCTTGCTCGATCACGATGGTCGGTTCCGTCACCAGCTGCGGCGCGCACCAATTGTTGCGCGCGGCATGGTCGGCCAGCGCCACCAGCGTATCGAGCTGGGCCAGCGCATGGGCAATGGCCTGCAGCGTCACGATGTGCGGCGCCAGGTCTTGCAGCAATTGTTCGTAGAGGAATTTCTCGCGCGACAGCGCGCGTTCCTGCGCCGACAAGGCCTTGTCTTCGAAGGCCTTCAGTTCCGGCGTGATGTAGCGCTCGGCGTTCTTGAGCGTCTGGCGGCGGCGATAGTCATCCGGCACCTTGTCGGTCTGGCCGTGCGTGACTTCGATGTAGAAGCCGTGCACCTTGTTGTATTCGACGCGCAGGTTGGCGATGCCGGTACGGGCGCGTTCGCGCGTTTCGAGATCGATCAGGAACTGGCCGGCGTTTTCCGACAGGCCGCGCAATTCGTCGAGGTCGGCATCGAAGCCGCGTGCAATCACGCCGCCGTCGCGCACCATCGCGGCCGGCTCCAGCATGATCGAACGTTCCAGCAGGTCCAGGCATTCGGCCGGCGTGGCCAGGGCGTCGTGCAGAGCCAGCAGCAAGGGCGCATCGGCGTCGCGGCTGCACATCGCCACGTAATTGCGCAGCGAACCGAGTTGCTGCAAGCCACCCCGCAGGCCGGCGAGGTCGCGTGGGCGCGCCGACAGCAGCGCGATGCGCGTGGTGATGCGTTCGATGTCCGGCACCGCCGCCAGGGTCGCCGACAGGCCGGAGCAAGCGTCGGTGCGCATCAGTGCGTTGATGGCGGCGTGGCGTGCACGCGCGACCTTCTGGTCGCGGCGCGCATGATGCAGCCAATGACGCAGCAGGCGCGAACCCATCGCCGTGCGGCAATGGTCGAGCAGTGAGAACAGCGTCGGCGCCAGCGCGCTGGCATCCTGCGCGCGGATGGTTTCGGTCAGTTCCAGGTTGCGGCGGGTGGAAGCGTCGAGGCCGATGAATTCGTTTTCGGACTCCACCGTCAACGCGCGCACGTGTTGCAGGCCCTTGCCTTGCGTTGACTGTGCATAGCGCAGCAGCGCGCCGCCGGCGCCGATGGCGGCGCTCATGCCTTCCGCGCCGAAACCGTTGAGCGTGGCGACAGACAACTGATCGAGCAAGGCCTTCTGGCCGCTCGGCTGGTCGAAATGCCAGTCCGGCACCGTGGTCGGCTTGCCGCTGAGGAGGTGCGCATAAGCGGCTTCCTCGCTGTCGCCGAGCAGCGTTTCGGCCGGCGAGATGCGTTCCAGTTCCTGCTTCAGGCGCGCTTCCAGCAAGGCCGGTTCGGCGCTGAATTCCATGAGCTTCAATGCGCCGCTGGCCATCGACAGCCAGGCCAGGCCGACGGTGACGGTCTTGCGTTGTTTGCTGGCGGCGAGGTTGACGGCCAGCAGCGGGCGTTCGGATTTTTCCGGCAGCAAGTCGGAGTCGGTCAGCGTGCCCGGCGTGATCACGCGCACCACCTTGCGTTCGACCGGCCCCTTGCTGGTGGCCGGGTCGCCGATCTGTTCGCAGATCGCCACCGACTCGCCCAGCTTGATCAGCTTGACCAGGTACTGGTCGACGGAGTGGAAGGGAATCCCCGCCATCTTGATCGGCGAGCCGTTGGACGAGCCGCGCTGGGTCAGCGTGATGCCCATCAGGCGCGAGGCTTTTTCGGCATCGTCGAAGAACAACTCGTAGAAGTCGCCCATGCGGTAGAACACCAGCGTGGTCGGGTACTCCGCCTTGATGCGCAGGTACTGGACCATCATGGGAGTGTGCTTCTCGCCGCCGGCGCTGCCGGGATCGGATTCAACGGTGGATTTCAAGTGTTTGGTCATTCAGTCAATTGCCGATGCCGCTTCCATGGAAATGGCGTCGTCTTGCGAAGGTTTTCGGGGTTCTGGCGATCTGCCATTTTACCGCGTGCGGAGGCCGCACACGAGGCTGAACTTCAAGGCGAAGCCAAGGTGGTTCCAGCGCGAACGGTAGTTGACAAACAATCAATGCGCCGCCATGAAAAAAGGGCGAGCCGTTCGCACGGCCCGCCCCAAACTCCTCAAAAAACCAGGTACGTTTCAGCGTCAGCGCGTATGCACGCAAGCCCCCGCCGAATACGTCGCCGCAATCGCGCGGTCATCGGCCAGGATTGCCAGAGCAAACAGTTGTTCTTCCAGGCTCTCCGTGGTGGCGCTGCGGCGCGCCAGCAGCGGCGTGCATTTCGGATCGAGCACGATGAAATCGGCGTCGCAGCCGGCGGCGAAGTTGCCGATCCTGCCTTCCAGTTGCAAGGCGCGCGCACCGCCCAGCGTGGCCAGGTAGAACATGCGTTGCGCCGAAAGATGCGTGCCGGCCATGCGGCCAACCTTGTACAGCTCATTCATCGTTTGCAGCATCGAGAAGCTGGTGCCGCCGCCGACGTCGGTCGCCAACGATACCGGCATGCGCAGCTTGTCGGCATTGGCGAAATCGAACAGGCCGCTGCCGAGGAACAGGTTGGAGGTCGGACAGACGGTAGCCACCGATTGCGTCGCCGCCATGCGCGCGCGGTCGGCGTCGTCCAGCCAGATGCAGTGCGCATACAGGGCGCGCGCGCGCATCAGGCCGTATTGATCGTAGACGTCGAGATAGCTGCGGCTGTCGGGGAACAATTCCTTGACCCATTTCACTTCGTCGGTGTTTTCGGCGACGTGGGTCTGGATGTAAGTGTCAGGATATTGCGTCGCCAGTTCACCGGCCAGCTTCAGCTGCTGCGGCGTTGAGGTCGGCGCAAAGCGCACCGTGATGGCGTAGTGCTGGCGGCCCTTGTTATGCCAGCGCTGGATCAGTTCTTCGCTCTCGCGCACACCGCTCTCGGCCGTGTCGCGCAGGAAGTCCGGCGCGTTGCGATCCATCAGGCACTTGCCGGCCACCATGCGCAGGTTCAGTTCGCTGCTGCGGGTGAAGAAGGCATCGACCGATTGCGGATGCACGGTGCAATACACGGCGGCCGTGGTGGTGCCGTTGCGCAGCAGTTCGGCCAGGAAGAAGTCGGCCACTTCACTCGCATGTTCGCCGCTTTCGAACCGGCGTTCGGCCGGGAAGGTGTACGTGTTCAGCCACGGCAGCAGGCCCGGCGCGGGCGAGCCGATGATGTCGGTTTGCGGATAGTGGACGTGGGTGTCGATGAAGCCGGGCGTGATGATCTTGCCGCGATAGTCGAACAGTACATAATCGGACGAGGCGGCCGGCAGGGTGGCGGCGAGCTTGCTGTAGTCGCCGGCGGCGACGATTTTTCCATCGGCGACGATCAGCAGGCCGTCGCTGTGCCATTGCGTGGCGTGTTCGTCGAAGGCGGGATCGTTGCGGAAATGGAGCAGGCTGGCGCGATAGGCTTGCACGTGGGAAGTCATGGGTAATCCTTAATCTTGGCTTAAACCTGCTCAATGTCTTACTGCGAGGCCGTGATCTGGCAGCGTACGGTGCTCGGAATCCTCATGTACTTAAGTACATTCCGGTTCCTGCGCTCCGGGCGCTACCAGCTGACGACCTCTCGCTACAGACCTTGAACAGGTTTCTTGATAACTGAATGATACTAGTATGGGATTGAACAGATGCTGCTGAGGCGACGGTCCGGTTGTCCTTAACTCCGGCCGTCCAGCATGTGTGTGGGCGGTCTCGCCTTGAATGTGTCGGTCCGGTCAGGCTGCGACGGCTGCTGCGCTTTCACCACCCTCAGTGCCTGCAGTTCCCATAGTTGCAGCAACTGTGCCACCACCGCCAGCGCGATGCTGGCGGGTTCCTTGCCGTAGATGCCCGGAATGCCGATCGGACAGGTCATCTTGTTCAGTTGTTCCTGCGTGATGCCGCGGTCGAGCAGGCGATGTTCGAATTGCTTGCGCTTGGTCTGCGAACCGATCAGGCCGTACCAGCCGATGTCGGCGCGCTTGAGGATGCGTTCGCTCAGTTGCTGGTCCAGCGCATGGCTGTGCGTCATCACGAGAAAATAAGCGCCCGGTTCGGCCATGTCCACCACGGCATTGGGCACGTCGGTGGCTTCCACCGTCACCTGCATCGGCAGGTCGGCGGGGAACATGTCTTCGCGCTCATCCACCCACAGCACGCGGCAGGGCAGCGTCGCCAGCACGCGCACGATGGCCGCGCCGACATGGCCGGCGCCGAACAGCACCACCTGCGGCTGATGCGCGCGGCAGCGATCGAGCAGCCAGCGGCGGCCGTAGCGGTCTTGCGTCACATGGGTGTTGCCGGCATGGCGGAATTGTCCGGCGTCCAATCCGTTATCAGGTGCGCTGAGGTCGCAGGCTTCGCCTTCCAGTTCATAGAGCAGCGTCGGGTCGTCCGATTCCAGCGCGACCGCGCGCCAGACGTCGACGCCATTGCGCCAGTGCTGTTCCAGTTCCGTCAGCAGGGATCCCGCACGGGTATCGACGCGCTGGTCGATGCGTTCAAATGCAAGGAACACCACGCCGCCGCAGCACTGGCCGAGGCTCGGTCCCAGCGCGATGCGTTCGAATTTGCGGATGCCGCCAAACACCGTCGCATCCGCTTCCAGCATGCCGCGCGCGATCTGCGCCGCGCGCCATTCCAGATGACCGCCGCCGATGGTGTCGTACTGGCCGTCGGCCGTAAACACCATGCGCGCACCCGCCTCGCGCGGCGTCGACCCTTGACTGGTCGCCACCGTGACCAGCACTGCCGGGATGGCGGTGCTGTGCAAGTCTGTGAGTGCGGCGAGCCATACGGTCATGAATTCCCCTTGAAGTTGAAAAGGTCCATCAGGTTACTGCGCAAGTTGTGCGGCTTTCACGGCATCAATCGCATCCAGAATCGCCTCGCTGGTCGCCGGTGCGCGCAACGGCGGATTGACGCGATGTTCGCCCACCGCCGACACCGCATCGCGGATCGCCAGGAACACCGAGAACGGCAGCAGCAGCGGCGGTTCTCCGGTGGCCTTGGAGCGGTGGATGGTGTCCGAGACGTTGCTGTTCTTGAACAACTGCGTGCGGAAATCCGTCGGGCAATCCGACACCGCCGGGATCTTGTACGTCGACGGCGCATGCGTCATCAGCTTGCCGTCCTTGTTCCACCACAGCTCTTCGGTGGTCAGCCAGCCCATGCCCTGGATGAAGCCGCCTTCGACCTGGCCGATGTCGATGGCCGGGTTGAGGCTCTCGCCGGCGTCGTACAGCGAGTCCGCACGGATCAGGCGCCACTCGCCGGTCAGCGTGTCGATCACGACTTCCGCCACCGCCGCGCCATAGGCGAAGTAGAAGAACGGATGGCCGTTCATGGTCTTGGAATTCCAGTGCACCTTCGGCGTCGAGTAGAACCCGTCCGACCACAACTGCACGCGCTTCAGGTAAGCCTGCATCACCAGTTCTTCAAACGTCACCGATGCCGTGGATGAAGTGCCTGCAGACACCATGCCGTCGGCGAAGCGCACTTCGCTGACATCGGTGTTGAAGCGTTCCGCCGCGACCTGCGCCAGCCGTGCGCGGATCTGCAAGGCTGCATCCTGCGCCGCCTTGCCGTTCAGGTCGCTGCCGGTCGAGGCGGCGGTGGCCGAGGTGTTGGCGATCTTGCTGGTATCGGTGGCGGTGCAGCGCACCCGCTCCAGCGGCAGGCCAAGCGCGTTGGCGACCACTTGGGCGACCTTGGTGTTGAGCCCCTGGCCCATTTCCGTGCCGCCGTGGTTGACCAGCACCGAGCCGTCGGTATAGACGTGCACCAGCGAGCCGGCCTGGTTCAGGTGCGGCACGTTGAACGAGATGCCGAACTTGACCGGCGTCAGCGCCAGGCCGCGTTTGAGGATGGTGTTCCCGGCGTTGAAGGCCTTGATGGTCTGGCGGCGTTCCTGGTACTGGCTGGTGCGTTCAAGTTCGCTGACCAGCGCCTGGATCACGTTGTCTTCGACCTTCTGGCCGTAGTGCGTGGTGTTGCGCGCATCCGGACCGTCGGCGTCGCTGCTGCCGTAGAAATTGGCGCGGCGCACGTCCAGTGCATCCTTGCCGAGATTGCGGGCGATTTCATCGATGATGTATTCGATGGCGATGGCGCCTTGCGGACCGCCGAAGCCGCGGAAAGCGGTGTTCGATTGCGTGTTGGTCTTGCCGCACATGGCGTGGATTTCCACGTCCGACAGATAGTAGGCATTGTCGAAGTGGCATACCGCGCGCGTGGCCACCGGGCCCGACAAGTCGGCCGAGAAACCGGCGCGCGAGACCATGTCGATCTTGGCGGCGACGATGCGGCCATTGTCGTCGTAACCGATTTCGTAATCGTAGGCGAAGCAATGGCGCTTGCCGGTGACGATCATGTCGTCGTCGCGGTCGGCGCGCAGCTTGATCGGACGGCGCAGGCGCACGGCAGCCACCGCAGCGGCGCAAGCCCACAGCGCCGATTGCGACTCCTTGCCGCCGAAGCCGCCGCCCATGCGGCGACATTCGACCAGCACGTCATGCGAGGAGACGTGCAGCACTTCGGCGATGTGATGCTGCATTTCGCTCGGGTGCTGGGTCGAGCAATACACGTGCATGCCGCGGCCTTCCTTCGGGATCGCGTACGAGATCTGGCCTTCCAGGTAAAACTGTTCCTGGCCGCCGACATCGAACTTGCCCTTGAGCTTGTGCGGCGCCGTGTTGAATGCTTCAGAGGGATTGCCGCGCGTCAGGTGCATCGGCGGCAGCACGTAGGATTCGGCCGCATGCGCGGCGCGCGGCGTCAGCACGGCCGGCAGTTCTTCGTAGTCGATCACGGCCAGGCGCGCGGCGCGGCGGGCATTGTCGTGGCTGTCGGCGATGACCACGAAGATCGGCTGGCCGACGTACTGCACCAGGTCTTCCGCCAGCACCGGATCATCCTTGATGATGGCGCCGCATTGGTTTTCGCCGGGGATGTCGGCGGCGGTGTAGACCGCGACCACGCCCACCGATGCCTTCACCTTGCTCAGGTCAATCGAGCGCAATTTTGCATGCGCCTTGCCCGATAAACCGAGCGCGGCATGCAGCGTGCCCTGCAGTTCGACGATGTCGTCGGTGTACGTGGCTTCGCCGGTCACGTGCAGGATGGCGGACTCGTGCGGATGCGGTTTGCCGACCTCGGTCCAGGATGCTTGGGCGGATTTCACGGACATGAATTCTTCAGTTTGCTTGTTCATTGCGTTTCCTTCCTAAGCAATCCGGGCAGCAGATTTACCGTGCACGAAAGCGCTCACGGAGGCAGCCGGTAACGGCGCATCGGCGCGCGTCTCCAGCCAGTAGCGGTACAACAGGTTTTGTGCGGTTCTCATACGATACGCCGAAGACGCGCGCATGTCAGAAAGGGGGGCGTAATCTTGCGCCAGCGCAAGCATTGCCGCTTTGACATTGGCCTCGTTCCACTCCTTGCCGTTGAGCGCGGCCTCGGCCTGCGCAGCACGCTTGGGCGTGGCCGCCATGCCGCCGTAAGCCATGCGGGCATCGATCACCTTGCCGCCCTCAAGACGGAACGCAAAGGCGGCGCACACCGCCGAGATGTCCTGGTCGAAACGCTTGGACAGCTTGTACACGCGGAAGGCGACGTCCTTGCGCGGCAACGGCACGCGCACGGCCTGGACGAACTCATTGGGCAGGATCGCCGACTTCTGGTACGCGATATAAAAATCTTCCAGCGGCATGATGCGTTGGCCGTCGACGCCGTACAGCACGATCTCGGTGCCGAGCGCAATCAGCCACGGCATCGAATCGCCGATCGGCGAGCCGTTGGCGACATTGCCGCCCAGCGTGCCGGCGTTGCGCACCGGCAGCGAGGCGAAGCGTTGCCACATTTCGGACAACTCATCCGGATATTGTCCGGTCAACGCGGCATAGGCTTTTTCCAGCGTGACGCCGGCGCCGATTTCCAGCCAGCCGTCCTGCCGGACGATGTGGCGGATTTCTTCCACCTGGCCGATGTAGATGATGTCGCCCAGATCGCGCATGTGCTTGGTCACCCACAGGCCGACGTCGGTCGAGCCGGCCAGGATGCGCGCCTTCGGCAAGTCGTTGCGCAATGTCGCCATTTGCGCCAGCGTACGCGGCGCGTGGAAGGTCTGGCCGGCGTGCGTGACGCTCAAGGGTTCTTCGCGCCGGATAGCGCGCAAAGCATCCATCACCGGTGCGCGGTCAAAGCTCACCTTGGGCAATTCACCCATGCGGCGCGCGGCGTCGATGATGGGGCGATAGCCGGTGCAGCGGCACAGGTTGCCGGACAGGGCGTCGTCGATTTCACGCGTGGTTGGCGCGACATTGTCTTGTTCATGCTTGAGGTACAGGCCCCACAGCGACATCACGAAACCGGGCGTGCAGAAGCCGCATTGGGAACCGTGGCACTCCACCATCGCTTGCTGGGCCGGGTGCAGGCAACCGTCGCGCTGCTTCAGGTCTTCCACCGTGAACAGCGCCTTGCCGTCCAGCGTCGGTACGAACTGGATGCAGGAGTTGACCGTTTTCAGTTCCAGATCGTTGCCGCGCAACTCGCCCACGACCACCGTACAGGCGCCGCAATCGCCTTCCGCGCAGCCCTCTTTGGTGCCGGTGCAATGCAGGTCTTCGCGCAAATGCTGCAAAACGGTGCGTGTATTGGGCAGTCCATCGACTTGATGGGTCTCGCCGCGGAAATAGAAGCGAATCGGTTCGGACATGGTGTGCTTTGCTATATGAAAATGGCTATCGAAAAAACAGTGAATCAAGATCTGTGCCGGGACCTTTTAGAGAGAAGACCGATTTGCCGCAGTAAATTGTTGCGGAAAATTGTTGCGGTCATCTTTCTGAAAAATCCTTTTTTCCTTTGCTGCCGGCGTCCCCCGAAGAGCGACGCCGGCATTCCGTCAGGTCATGCTGCGGGCGATCAACCGCCCAGGTAAATCATCTTGAACAGGAAGATCGCCGCGATCACCCAGATCACCGCCGACACGTCCTTGACGCGCCCGGTCAGCAGCTTCAGCGCGGCGTAGCTGATGAAGCCCAGCGCCAGGCCGTTGGCGATCGAATACGTGAACGGCATGACCAGTGCGGTGATCACTGCCGGCACGCTTTCAGTGGTGTCGTTCCAGTCGATGTCGGCCAGTTCGCGCAGCATCAGGCACGCCACGAAGAACAGCGCCGGCGCCGTTGCATAGGCCGGCACCACCCCCGCCAGCGGCGCGATGAACAGGGCCAGCAGGAACAGCGCGGCAACCGCCACCGCCGTCAGGCCGGTGCGTCCGCCCGCTTGCACGCCGGCTGCACTTTCAATATAGGCAGTGGTGCTGGATGTGCCAAGCAGCGAACCGGCGACGATCGCGCCGCTATCGGCCAGCAAGGCCTTGTTGATGCGCTCGATCTTGCCGTTCTTGACCAGTCCGGCGCGTTGCGCCACGCCCATCAGCGTGCCGGTGGCGTCGAACAATTCCACCAGGAAGAACACCAGCACCACGTTCAGCAAGCCCATCGAGATCGCGCCCTTGAGATCCAGCTGGAACAGCGTTGGCGAGATCGATGGCGGCATGGAGAACACGCCGTTGAAATGATTGCCGCCGAAGATGAAACTCAGCACCGTGACGGCCAGGATGCCGATCAGCAGCGCGCCGCGGATCTTCAGCTGGTCCAGCGCGACGATCACCAGGAAACCGATGATGGCCAGCACCGGTGCGGCCTGGTGCAGGTCACCCATGGTGACGAAGGTGGCCGGGCTGGCGGCGACGATGCCGGCGTTCTTGAGCGAGATCAGCGCGAGGAACAGACCTATCCCCGCCGGTATCGCCGTGCGCAATGAGTGGGGAATCGCGTTGATGATCAGCTCGCGGATGCGGAACAGGCTCACCAGCAGGAACAGGCAGCCCGAGATGAACACCGCGCCCAGCGCAGCCTGCCACGGGAAGCCCATGCCCTTGACCACGGCGTAGGCGAAATAGGCGTTGAGGCCCATGCCCGGCGCCAGGCCGATCGGGTAGTTGGCGTACAGGCCCATGATCAGGGTGCCGATTGCCGCCGCCACGCAGGTGGCGACGAATACGGAATCCTTCGGCATGCCCGCATCCCCGAGTATGGATGGGTTGACGAAGATGATATAGGCCATCGTCAGGAAGGTCGTGAGACCGGCCAGCAGCTCGGTACGGACGGTCGTGCCGTTGTCGCTGAGTTTGAAAAACTTGTCCAGAAAAGTCATGAGAATTGTCTCCGTTTACGCAGTGTGTACAGTGCGCGATTCTTTTTTATACGCCAGAAAACTTGCAGAAATCTCAGGTCCGCAAAAAATGGGGCGTTCTGATTTGTATCTTGTTTTGCGCCGCTTCCCAGTCCTGGCAAAAGCACGTAAACCGGCCTCGAGCAGATTGATTGCAGCGTATGTAATGTCGTTGAAATAGTTGGGCAAAACGTAAGTCATCGGGAATATCAACTATAAGCCTATGGGTATATGACTATGCGGGAATCGAATATTGTCTGTCTGGCATCATGCCGACGGCGACCATTCCATCTCCGAAAGTATGGAATTGACTGTATTCAGGATCGGGTCCAGTAATCGGGTTGCGAATACACCTCCTTCAGGTAATCGATGAAAAAGCGCGTCTTCGCCGGCAGATGCCGTTGTTGCGGGTAGACGGCCATGATGTCGTAATGAGGCAGGGCATATTCGTCGAGCACCGTGATCAGCTCGCCCGAGGCCAGCTGCGACTGGATTTCCCAGGTCGAGCGCCACGCCAGCCCGAGCCCTTCGCTGGCCCAGCGGTGCAGCAGTTCGCCGTCGTTGCAATCCAGGTTGCCCTGCGCGCGGATGATCACCGGCTTGCCGTTCTGCTGGAAATACCAGCCGCGCTGCTGGCCGCCCTGCAGGTTGAAAGCCAGGCAATTGTGCCGGGCCAGATCGTCCAGCGTCTTGGGGATGCCGTTGCGGTGCAGGTATTCCGGCGCGGCGCAGACCACGCGGCGGTTGCCGGCCAGCTTGACCGCCACGAAACTCGGTTCGATCGCGCCGCCGATGCGGATGCCCAGGTCGTAGCCTTCACGCACCAGGTCCACCACGCGGTCGGTCAGGTTGAACGAAATCTGCACCTCCGGATGATTGGCCAGGAAAGTCGGCGCATGCGGCGCCACGTGCAGCCGTCCATACGCCGCCGGCGTGGAGACCACCAGATGGCCGGTGGCCTTGTGGCGGCCTTCGGCGATGCTCTTTTCCGCCACCTCGATATCGCCCAGCAGCTTGCGGCAATGGTCGAGGAAGACGCTGCCTTGCTCCGTCAATGTCAGATGCCGCGTGGTGCGATGCATGAGCTTGGTGCCGAGGCGTTTTTCCAGCGCGTCGATGCGCCGGCCGAGCATCACGGGGGTGATGTTTTCTTCCAGCGCGGCGGCGGCGAGGCTGCCTTTTTCGACCACGGACACGAACGCTTCGATCTGTTTGAGTTTGTCCATAAATCCTCCTTATTCAATACTTTTACTATGTTTCCATATTTTTAGTACGGAATAAACAGATATTTACTGGACTTATCAAACAATATTGTTGGTTATAGGATGCATCTCACTAGCTGAGGGGCATCGTTGTTTTGCTTCCGGCGCATCAGGACCTAACAACCCAGGAGGCAACATGGCAAAGATGAAGGCAGTAGATGCAGCGGTATATGTGCTGGAAAAAGAGGGCTGCCTGCAAGCCTTCGGTGTGCCCGGCGCGGCGATCAATCCATTCTACTCGGCGCTGAAACGCCATGGAGGCATCCAGCACATCCTGGCCCGTCACGTCGAAGGCGCCTCGCACATGGCCGAAGGCTATACCCGCGCCAAGGCCGGCAACATCGGTATCTGCATCGGCACCTCCGGCCCGGCCGGCACCGACATGATCACCGGCTTGTATTCCGCCCAAGCCGACTCGATCCCCATCCTGTGCATCACCGGCCAGGCGCCGCGTGCTCGTCTTTATAAAGAAGACTTCCAGGCCGTCGATATCGAGTCGATCGCCAAGCCGGTCACCAAGTGGGCCGTCACCGTGCGCGAACCGGCGCTGGTGCCGCGCGTGTTCCAGCAGGCCTTCCACCTGATGCGCTCGGGCCGTCCCGGTCCGGTGCTGATCGACTTGCCGTTCGACGTGCAAATGGCCGAGATCGAATTCGATCCCGACACCTACGAGCCGCTGCCGGTCTATCGCCCATCGGCGACCCGCGCCCAGATCGAAAAAGCGCTGGCCATGCTGAACCAGTCCGAGCGTCCGTTGCTGACCATCGGCGGCGGCGTGGTCAATGCCGACGCGGCTGAACTGGCGGTCGAGTTCGCCGAACTCACCGGCGTGCCGGTCATCCCGACCCTGATGGCCTGGGGCGCGATCCCCGACGATCACCCGCAAATGGCCGGCATGGTCGGTCTGCAAACCAGCCACCGCTACGGCAACGCCACCATGCTGGCGTCCGACTTCGTGCTCGGCATCGGCAACCGCTGGGCCAACCGCCACACCGGCTCCATCGAGGTGTTCACCAAGGACCGCACCTTCGTCCACGTCGATATCGAACCGACCCAGATCGGGCGCGTGTTCGGTCCGGACTACGGCATCGTCTCCGACGCCAAGGCCGCGCTGAAACTGTTCATCGAGGTGGCGAAAGAACTGAAAGCCGCCGGCAAGTTGCCCGACCGTTCGGCATGGCTGGCCGACTGCCAGGAGCGCAAGCGCACACTGCATCGCCGCACGCATTTCGAAGAAGTGCCGATCAAGCCGCAACGCGTCTATGAAGAGATGAACCGCGCCTTCGGCCGCGACACCTGCTACGTCAGCACCATCGGCTTGTCGCAGATCGCCGCCGCGCAATTCCTGCACGTTTACAAAGATCGTCACTGGATCAACTGCGGCCAGGCCGGTCCGCTGGGCTGGACGATTTCCGCCGCGCTGGGCGTGTGCGCCGCCGATCCGCAACGCAAGGTGGTGGCGATCTCGGGCGACTACGACTTCCAGTTCATGATCGAAGAACTCGCCGTCGGCGCCCAGTTCAACCTGCCGTATCTGCACGTGGTGGTGAACAACTCCTACCTCGGCCTGATCCGCCAGGCGCAACGCGGCTTCGAGATGGACTACTGCGTGCAGCTGGCGTTCGAGAACATCAACGCGCCGGAACTCAACGGCTACGGCGTCGACCACGTCGCCGTGGTGGAAGGCCTGGGTTGCAAGGCGATTCGCGTCACCAACCCGAACGAAATCCAGGACGCCTTCGCCGTGGCGCAGCGCTGGATGGCCGAATACCGCGTGCCGGTGGTGGTGGAAATCATCCTGGAGCGCGTCACCAACATCGCGATGGGTACCGAGATCAACGCCATCAACGAGTTCGAAGAGCTGGCCACCAAGCGCGGACATGCGCCGACGGCGATCAGCCTGCTCGATTAATCCTTAAGGAAACACAGATGACCAAACTCGCCGCCAACCTGACCATGCTCTTCACCGAGCTGCCGTTTCTGGAACGTTTCCGCGCCGCCGCGCAAGCCAACTTCAAGGCCGTGGAATTCCTGTTCCCGTACGCCTTCGAACCGGCGCAGATCGCCGAACAACTGCGCAAGAACGAACTGGAGCTGGTCTTGCACAATCTGCCCGCAGGCAACTGGGAAGCCGGCGAGCGCGGCATCGCCTGTCATCCCGATCGCGTCAGTGAATTCCGCCAGGGCATCGACGAGGCGATCCGCTACGCGAAAATCTTTGGCGTCAGGCAACTGAACTGCCTGGTCGGCATCCAGCCGCAAGGCGTCAGCGCCGCCGCCGCACGCGAAACGCTGGTTGCCAATTTGAGGTTCGCCGCCGACAAATTGCAGGCCGAAGGCATCGCCTTGCTGATCGAGCCGATCAATTATTTCGACATCCCCGGCTTCTTCCTCAACACCACCAAGCAGGCGGCCGAACTGATCGCCTCGACCGGTTCCAGCAACCTGTTCATCCAGTACGACATCTATCACATGCAACGCATGGAAGGCGAACTGGCCAACATCATCAAGGCCAATCTCTCGCTGATCCGCCATGTGCAGCTGGCCGATAATCCCGGCCGCTTCGAGCCGGGCACGGGTGAGATCAACTACCGCTTCCTGTTCAAGCACCTGGACGAGATCGGCTATCAGGGCTGGATCGGCTGCGAGTACAAGCCCAAGGCCGGCACGGTTGAGGGACTCGGCTGGCGTACGGCGCATGGTCTTTGATCGTCGTTTGAAACGCATTCATTTTTTCATCTCAGAGGAGACACATCATGGCAAAAGTCGGATTCATCGGATTGGGCATCATGGGTTCGCCCATGGCGGAGAACCTGCAAAAGGGCGGCCACAAGCTCTACCTGCATGACCAGAAAAATCCCCCGGTAGCGCTGATCGAAGGCGGCGCCACCGTTTGCACTTCCGGCGCGGAAGTCGCCAAGCGCGCGGACATCATCATCGTGATGGTGCCGGACACGCCGCACGTCGAAGCGGTGCTGTTCAGCAAAGGCGGCGTCGCCGAAGGCCTGAGCGCCGGCAAGATCGTGGTCGACATGAGCTCGATCTCGCCGATCGCCACCAAGGGTTTCGCGCAGAAGATCAACGCACTCGGTTGCGAATACCTGGACGCACCGGTTTCCGGCGGCGAAGTCGGCGCCAAGGCGGCGTCGCTGACCATCATGGTCGGCGGCAACGAGTCTGCGTTCAATGACGTCAAGTCCTTGTTCGAACTGATGGGCAAGAACATCACTCTGGTCGGCGGTAACGGCGACGGCCAGACCACCAAGGTGGCGAATCAGATCATCGTGGCGTTGAACATTCAGGCCGTAGCGGAAGCGTTGTTGTTTGCCTCGAAGGCCGGCGCTGATCCTGCGCGTGTGCGGCAGGCGCTGATGGGCGGGTTTGCTTCTTCTCGTATCCTGGAAGTGCATGGCGAGCGCATGGTCAAACGGACCTTCAATCCTGGTTTCCGGATTGAGTTGCATCAGAAGGATTTGAATCTTGCTTTGCAGGGGGCGAAGGCTTTGGGCGTCAGCTTGCCTAATACGGCGGCTACCCAGGAGTTGATGAATGCTTGTGCGGCGAACGGGATGAGTGGCTTGGATCATTCGGCGTTGTGCCGGGCGATTGAGTTGATGTCGAATCATGAGATTGCCAAGGGCTGATCTGGTTCGCTGTTTCAACTTGCGGCTGGTCGTTGCTGAATCTTTTCTTTCTTCGGACGACCGTGGTTGCCGGGGGCGGCCCGGCAGCCGCTCACTTTCTTTGCTTCGCCAAAGAAAGTAAGCAAAGAAAGGCGACCGCGATTCGCCGCCTCGCTGCGCGAGGTACCCGTTGGCGCCGCACTCAAATCGGGAAGGGAAACAAACTCGCTGCGCTCAGACAAGTTTCCCTTCTTTATCCGATTTGAGCACGTCGCCAACGGCGACTCATAAGCGGAATTCTTTTTTCGGCTCGCTTCGCATTGCCTTGG